>CAYOZV010000090.1:0-18800 GCA_964408465.1 uncultured Pirellulaceae bacterium | reverse complement strand
GGAGCCGCTGATTATCAGAGCTTTACCGTCAGCATCAACAGTGATGCGAATCTGACGGAGTCTTTTCAGTACGCAGACGTTACAAAGTTGGCCGTCTATGCAGGCAACGGCAACGACCGTATTTCCAACACGCTTCTGCGCGACACACTCATTGCCGGTGGCAATGGGAACGACCGAATCGAGGGTGGCTTCCGAAACGATCGGCTTTTTGGTGGAGCAGGAATCGACACGATCATCGGTAAGAACGGCGACGATACCCTCAGTGGCCAAGACGCAGACGATTGGATTTATGGCGGCCCGGGGCTGGACCGACTCTTCGGTCTTGACGGTAACGATCGACTATTTGGGGGAACTGGCGACGACCTATTGGTTGGTGGAACCGGCAATGACGCGCTCCGTGGGGAATCGGGCGATGACTATCTCTTAGGTCAGGCTGGCAACGACTGGATGGCCGGTGGATTGCATGACGACGAAATCGTTGGTGGTCTTGGAAACGATCGCATCGCGGGAAATTCTGGCGACGATTTGCTCATCGGCAACGCGGGCAACGACACGATCTCTGCCGGGCTTGGCGACGACACCGCCAACGGAGGAGAAGGCGACGACAGAATCTTTGGCGTCGACGGCAACAATGAGCTCAATGGTAACGGAGGCGACGACACAATCTACGGTGGCCTATCACTCGATAGTATTTTTGGTAACGCCGGAGATGATCTGCTTGTCGGGGGTGAAGGAGATGACTTCCTAGCAGGAGGGGCTGGCGTTGACACCATTTTTGGAACCAGCGGAACAAACGAACTCGACGGCGGAAGTGGCAATGACAATGTCGTTGGTGGAACAGGCGACGACAAAATTGAAGGTGGCGCCGGAAACGACCGACTGCTCGGTAACGCCGGCGATGACAACATCCGCGGTGGAGAAGGCAACGATCGTATTTTGGGCGGCGCGGGCATTGATCGTGTCAACGGCGAAGAGGGAGACGACACCCTCTTTGGTGGCGAAGGTGATGACTTCGTAAATGACTTCTTTGGAAATAACACACTGCACGGTGATGACGGAGATGACAATCTCTTCACTCTCGGTCAGGGGGACAACCTGCTCTTGGGGGGCGCTGGGAATGACAGACTCGTTGGTGCCGAAGGCTACGCAATTATCAACGGCGGTGAAGGCAATGATACGGCCAGTCGATTCGGATCGGAGTTCGATCATCGCGTGTACCGCGCGGGCGGTAACCTCCGAATGGTTGACTTGCGCAATCCTGATCTCGGTAGCTTTGCCGGCGGCAGTAATCTGTTGATTGACACCGAAACCGTGGAATTTATATCTGACGATAACCAAATTCCGATTGACGATCTTACACTTTATCAGCCGCCACTTTATAAAGTCATTGTCCAGCCGATCATTGTCGCTGAATCTGACGGATCTGCCCCAGCCCAGTCTTTTGGTTCACCTGAGCAGAAAGCCGAAGTACTTGTGCTGGTCGATCGAATATTTGATCAGGCGCGTATTGACGTGCAATTGCTTGATGAAGTTCAATACAACAACTCGTTTGCAAAAGGAACTGACGACGTCGATCGCCCAATAAGTGATTTTTCGCGTGTGATCTCCCAAGGGGATGCTGCGGGCGTAGGGAGCAGCGATCCACGAGTTGTTGACTTATATTTCGTTGAGCGGGTTCCTGGCCAAGCCAATGCTCAATTTGGTGCAGGCGGTTTGGCATTCCGCGGCAAAAGCGGTGTCCTGATTGACGTCGCCCAAACTTTGCCAGACTTTATTGGGGGGCTTCAGATACTCTCCGTGGTGATCGCACACGAAATCGGTCACAATCTTGGATTGGAACACGCCGATGATGGACCAGATAACTTGTTGAATTCTGATCAAGGCGAAATCGGACGACCGCTTCTAACCCCCTCGCAGATCTCGCAAATCCTTGAAAGTGAAATAATTCAACGGATTTGACCGCTTCGCTTCAGCACATGCGAATCAAGATAAATCCTTGTAGTTCCTCAGTTCGCAAGAAACACAACAGCAGCAAAAGCTATCGCCGTGGGTCACTTCACGCCAAACGCGTAAAGTGCTTGGTGGGTTCGTATTAAAATTCGACCGTTAGAGATGGCTGGGGATGCGGTGGTCTCTTCGCCCAGTTTATTTTTTGAAAGCACCTCAAGCTCTGGGCCCGCTTTCACTACAAACACGGTTCCTTTGCTGTCGGCGATGAATATCTTGCCATCAGCGGCAACAGGAGTGGAGCGATGTTTATCGGAAAACAGTCGTTTGCGATACTTAATTTCTCCGGTGGCGACTTCGACACACGTCAAATCCCCCTTCTCCCCGGCAAGGTAAACATGACCATCGAAAATGACTGGACTCGCGACGTCCGGGGTTCCCTGATCAAGCCGCCAATGCATCGCTTCCGGATCATCGGTCACGTTTCCCTCAAGATCGACCTTGAGCCCCAGCACCGGACCGCGCTTTGCCGTCGGAACAACGACGATCCCATCTCTACAAACTGGCGACGAGACCAGCCTGAGCGTCGGGTTATAGGAATCGCCATGTGGATTGAATCCGCCACATCGCCAAAGCTCTGCGCCGTCTTGGAGTGAATGGCCGATCACGTAATCGGCACCTTGCGTTATCAGAAATTCTCTTTCGCTGTCGCGGTAGATCGTTGGTGACGCATAAGAGTGCATTGTTTCCGCTGTTCCATCGGTTTTTCGAAGTTGCATCCAGATCTCGTCTCCCGTTTTTGCGTCCAACGCGATCACTTGGCCTACCGAAGTCGCGGATTTTTTCTTCCTGTCACCATGCATCAACGCAATATACAGCTTGCCTTTGTCGAGAATAGGCGTCGTCGACATTCCAAAATTGATAATGAATTTTCCGTACGTATCCTGCAGATCCTTTTGCCATACTTTCTCCCCCTGGACGGTATGGCAAACAAGGACACCGTTACCCATCATGGCCCAAACGTGCTGGCCGTCGGTGCTTGGAGAGGGGCTGGCTGAGTTCGCGTTATCGCGCGACGGTGAATTGACTCCGTCGATCGTCTCATTCCACTTTACCTTCCCGTCCTTGACGTCAACGCAAATCAACACGAGCTTCTCACCGTCAATACTGGTGACAAATGCATTGTCGCCCCACACTACCGGACTGGCACCTGCCGGTCCCGGCATGGGAGTGCGCCAGAGCATGTTCTTGTCTTTGCTACACTCGCTGGGAACCGATGTTTCGCTGGATTTGCTGGCGAGGTCTTTGCCTCGCCACTGCGGCCAGTTGTCGGCAGAGCAATCAGATACATTTGCTAATGAAAACATCAAAAGCAACAGGCACTGTCCCAAAAGCTGAAACACCCCCAACCATTTGGGCGATAGCCGAGTGGCAATCACTTTAGCGACTTCAGCCTCTCTCCCTGAGCGGCAGGGCGCTAGCCGCTGGTTTGTTAGCCCTAACCCTTTCCCGATGTTATCTTCTTTCGCTCGGCACCCGCGGCTAGCGCCTTGCGGCTCAGTTTTTCTAAGAATGGTTTTCGTACCGTGTTTCATTTTTTATCTCAGGAAGTAAATAGTTTTGAATTTGGACGGGAGATAAGAATTTACCTGTCAGTCTAACGCATAGAAAAATTCCAAAGCGGTACGGGAGTACCGCACTCCAAAATGCGATGCGACTTTTGCCTCGCCAAAGTCTTAACTCGGCTCTTTCCCAAAGCAGAACAGATGCTTCTCACCTCGGAGCAAAACACGGTCCCCCAGAGGTACCACGGATCCTATCACGGACTCTTTCAAATCACTTTCGTGAAGCAATTTATACTTCCCGTCACGAACCTCGACGACAAAAGCGGCTCCGTCTTCACGCGCCGCGTACAACAGGCCGCCGGCGATCAATGGCGAAGTGTAGTACTTCGAACGATGCTTGGGAAATTTTTCTCGCCAAACGGATTTCCCATCGCGGGGATTGAGACATTCGACTTCGCCCTTATCACGAACCAAATAGACCCTCTCCTGCCACACCGCTGGCGTTGGAACGAACGTTCCGATGTCATCTCGTTTCCAAATAATATTGGTGCTCGAAACATCGCCGCTGCCATTTAATTTGACACCATATAACAACGGTTGATTTTTATCGTTACGTCCTCCTGCAACCACCGCGACATCTCCCACGACAACGGGCGTTGCCACCGTTGGCCAGAGCTTCGTCCTTTCCGGATTGAACCCACCGCATAACCACAGCATCCTCCCGTCTTCAACGGAGTGAATCGTTAAGTGTTCGGCTCCGTAGACCAAGAGCGCCGGTTTGCTCTGAAACTCGATCACTAAAGGAGTTGAGTAACCGTGATCGCCCTCGCGCGGCGTTTCAAAATCCCGAGCGACCTTCCAAGCCAGTTCGCCGGATACTTTATCGAACGCCGCCAACCAAGAATCCCCCGAATGCATTCGAGCCATAATAACGTGATCGTCAGTCAACACCGGAGACGAGCCATGATCCCAATAGAGGTCTACTTTTCCAAATCGTTCGATCAGATTGGTCTGCCAACGGATCTTCCCATCGTTCTCAACGGCGGCTAACGTTCCGCTTTTGTAATAGACGAACACCGCATCACCATCGCTGATCGGCGATGCGTTACTTCCAGAACCATTGCGGTGTTTTCCCGCGTCTTGATGTGAAAACTTGGTCAGCCATTTTCGCTTCCCGTTTCCATCGAAACGAACCAGTGCATCCTTCCCGTCCGCGGGAGCAGTTACAAAGATCGCGTCGCCTGAAACGATCGGCGTGGAGCATCCTTTTCCGGGCAGCTCGACTTTCCAAACCAAGTTTTCATCCGGGTTAAGTTCAGCGGGAAAGCCATCGCCTTCAAGGCTACCGCGGTCGCTGCTGCCTCGCCAGCTGGCCCAATTGGCGACTTTTTCAGACTTTTCTTGAGCCAATCCATTGGTCACCGACGAACTGGTGGCGAGAATCGCAAGAAAGAGCAGCGCTCGAAACCGCGTCAAACTGATGGGTCGCATGATTTTACCTTCGTAGCGGCGATGAAAAGACAGTGTATGGTTTACCGATGACATTGTAGCGACGGAAGAACGCGTTTGCATGTTTTCGGTCGCGAAGCTAACTTTAAACCACCGTCGGCAGATTTTTATTAGATTGGCCTCCCTTTGAATCAACGCGCTATCGACAATCTACAACATGCTTTTCGAGATCATCCAACGTTAGCCTTGCGCATTGAGCGTGTGCTTCAAACGATTCCCAACGACTATCGGAACGACCTGTTGTCAGATTCCAGCTTCCGTATTTCGCTGGATGATTTCACCCCCGGCAAGGGTCGGACGGTAATGCTCGCCCATCCCAGCACGTCAGGATCAAGTCGCTGCGTCGTGTTGAAGCCACGTTTGGAAAGTTGCTCAGAAACGTTTTGCTGTTACATCATCGCTCATGAACTGGCTCACGCGTGGCTCAACAACGGCGGTTGGGGCGAAATCACCGACCGTGAAGAAGCCGCCGATGCGTTAGCCGCCAGCTGGGGATTTGCAAAGGTCCCTTATGAGTGATTGAGGGTTTGCTGGACTAGAACATTCCACCACTTGAGTTGCTAGGGAGATCGTGCTCTGGATAATAAACGATCAATCCGCTCTAAAAATCAATTCTTTGGCACTTGCGCATCGGTGTCACCTAATGTTTTATTGATAAGGTAGTCCAAATCGGCCATCATTCTTTTCACGTCTCTTGCATTAAAGTCATCCGATCTTTGAGGATCGTTTGAGGCGCTTTCGAGGGACACCTTTAGTTCTCGAAGTTTCGGCAGCAGCGTTTCAGTTCGAAGCTCCTCTTCGAGCTGGGAATGAAGACAATTAAATTGGAATATCGCTTGCATCAACACGGATGCTTCTGCCTTCCGTAAAGAAATACCACTTCTTGGCTCTTTTTCGAATTTCAACTGCTGATCGTCCTGTCGCAGAACGCTGTCGGCCAGTTTTAACACCAATCGAAGTCTTCGCACCGCCAGCGCATTATTTTGATTGCAACTATCGAAAACGGCCATGAATAATTTCATGCGAGCTATCGGATTCGTTTCAACATCGACCAAATCGTTGTAGAACAGTTGAAAAACATCCGGGTCATCCCCTAACAAAGAAATGATCTGCTGACGCAGTAGATACCGTTTTACTGGGTCCGCCGCCAGTTGTTTAAGGGCTTGGGGCAACGCTGTCTTTTGAATTTCGTCCCTGCTCATAATATATATCAACCATTCTAAAATCGGCGTGCTTCCGGGTTTCTCCAAATGGTTAGCCAGGGTTTCAGCGAGACTCGCTGCCTTTTTCCGAACAGAATCTAGTAAATCAAACCGCTCTCTTGGCATCAGACCAGATGACACCGCTTTCGGCGTCGTTTGTCCTTTCAACCATGCACTACAAAATTTGCGACTGGGTTCGGTCCCTTCCGCGATTTCGAGCTGAATGAATTCGATGACTTGGTCTGTACTAAGCGAATCAAATGCCTTCTCCAATGCGAAGCCGTATAGGTCAGCCTGATTACTTTGCCCAAAAACATTGCCGCCGTATTTTCGACAAACTTTCCGCGTGAATTCGATCAGTGCCGCTACCTCGTCATCGGTCTCGGCGGTTGCAGCGATAGCTTTCAGCGCGTCAGTCCTTGTGGCGACATCGCGATCAACTTTGGCGATTTGCAGCCAATGGTCAAACGCATGACCTTTGAAGACAATTTTCCCACCCGCCTCTGGTACTGCTTTTGCTGTAAAGGCGTCGGAAGCTTTTCCTATGGGCGCGAAATCATTGCCTGATGCTGTTGCTTCAACTTTCGCTGGCAGTAATTTCTTCACCAGTTCATCTGAGACTCCTGATAAATCGAGACGCATCAATTCAGGTTCAAGTTGCTCATTGATGAATTTCTCTGACAGGTGTGGCTTTAATTTGACCAGCAACGATACCGCTGTTCTCTTGTTCAAAGTTTTACCGCTAAATTGTGATGGCCAATCCTTTGCACAACGCAACAGAGTTTCCCCCCGATTGTCAGAAAGGTGACTCATCAAATTCTCGTCGCAGAAGAAGTGTTCAATGATAAAGTAATTTGAATTGTCACCGCTTAAAAGATCTTGTTCGTACTTTTGATATATCGCTTCACTCTCGTAAAAGAGAATTTTGGCATAAGGCAACTTTTTAAAACGAAGCTCTGCATCGCCTTCGATTAAGCGTTTCTCAAGCGATTCTGCATAGCCGAGTTGCTTTGCCAACGCGACAACGCGATCCATCTCCCCGTTTTCACTTGCCAACCACAAAAACGCCTCTGCCAGCAGTTCGTTACCAGGTTGGTCTATGGCGTTATAAGCCATCGCGAAATAATCACCGGACTTATCTTTCACCGCCTGCCAGAGCGGCAGTTTCTTGCCTGCTGACCAAATGCCCCCGTTATTAAAGAAACCATTGAATCGGTAAATCAAAAAGGTAAGCAAATATCGGCTCTGAAAGGTTCCCTCATTGATTTCGTTTTCTATCACACGTAACGCACTATTCACTGTGATCGCATTCAACGTTTTGGCGTAAGATTCGCCTCCCGGGTGATGGAGGCGAGCGTTATGAGTGAACTGATTAAACTCTCCAATAATCTCCGAACGGCGTGCAATGACCTGAAACACTCTGGTCAATTTTGCCTTCTGCGAATCAGAATCTGCCGTTGAGGCCGCAGCGGCCAATGCCGAATCGGCCTCTGCTTGGTTGCGATCAAATTCCGCGATGTTGATCCACTGCGAAAATGTTTTGCCATCGAAGACCGCTTCTTCATAGGGCGTTTGGGTGACTTCCATTTCAGTTTCGGTCTGCGCTTGATTTACCGGCGGCGAATCCACCCCCTCGGGAGTAGTGACTTTCACGATCTGCGTGTCGCCTCGGCTCATGGTCATCTGACTGGGCGACAATGAAAATGTGTTCGATTCGTCACCGGAGGATTGGGCGGCAAACGTGTACGATCCCGACTTCAAATCAAAGGACTGCTGAGTCTGCGTGTCGATGACGCGTATCAGTTTCCCATCGGCAAACACCTGAACCTCGACATCGTCCGCCTTGGATTCGATCACGACCTCACCTTGGTCGGTCATCACACGAATGATCTGCGGAGCCCAAAGCCACGCGCCCCATCCAGAGAGCACTAGAAAAACGGCCGTCATTATCCAACGCCAACCACCGAACCCAAAACCTGCGGAATCCGTTTTCTTATTGAGCTGAACGACCGCCCGATCTGATGGCTCTTCAGTCGTCCCAGCGTAGTGACTGACCGTAATGGGCCATTGCTCTCTGGGCAGGTCGAGCATTTGGATTAATTGCTGCGCTGATTCAGGGCGATCGGCAGGGTGTTTTTCCAATAAACACATCGTTAAATCGGCAAGATGCTGAGGGAGCGCCGGAACGATCTGGCGCGGTGCAATGGGCGATTGATTCTGAATCGCCTGCAAGGTCGCCAGTACCGTCGGTGCACCAAAGGGCAACCGACCGGTCAACAATTGATACATCAAACAGCCCACCGAAAACAAATCGCTGCGTCCATCCAGCTCTTGCCCGCGCGCTTGTTCGGGAGACATGAAATTGGGAGTGCCGGCCAACATCCCGGTCGCTGTCAGGCCCGGATTGTCGTCGCTGATCCGCGCCAAACCAAAATCAAGGATCTTGATTTGATTGTCCGCATCGCAGATCCACAGATTGGCTGGTTTAATATCTCGGTGAACAAGTTGTTGCTGATGGGCGGCAGCCAACCCGCTGGAGACCTTCACCATCGTTTCAACGATCTCTGATTCTTCCAGAGAGTCACCCGATTGAAGTTTTGCTTCCAGTGTCTGCCCAGGCAACCAAGGCATTGCGATAAACGCCAATCGGTCGACCTGACCAACCTGAAAGATCGTCACAACGTTGGGGTGTTCGATGGACGCGGCTGAACGAGCTTCGGCCAGAAAACGCTCGCGCGCTTCACCTCCCAGCGACGGTCGCAAAACTTTCAACGCCACAGTCCGATCCAGTGTACGGTCGATTGCCTGAAACACGACGCCCGTACTGCCGGAACCTATCAGTCGCAGCAACGCGTACTCCCCCAACACGCCCAGCGTTTCTTCATCCGGTTTAACACATCGGAGCACCTCGGCGGCGCGATCGGCCATGATTTCCAAATTCGCAGCAGCGGTGGCCGCTGGGGCGTAAGATCGAAACTTGGGTGAAGTAAGTTGCGCGATCAACTGGTCGATCTGAACCGAATCAGAATCTTCCTCCGGGCGGCCGCCCAGTGCTGAGGCTACTTTCTCCGTGAGCGTATCCTCGGAATCCAATCCGCGCAACGTTTCGTGGCATTGTCGGCAATGCTCAACGTGAGCCGCACAATCGTCTAGGGCTGGCGGTTGAAGTTTCCCTTGCAGGAAGTCGACCAACAGTCCCGGTTGAGGGCAGGTTTCTTGCGAATCATTTTCGAAAGGGAGTTTACTCATTAGGGGCCGCCTTTTTTATCAATGTCTATCTCAATATAGACGCACACAATCGCGTCTGCATGAGAGACTATGAAGCAGACGGCTAATATTGTGGCAGGGAAGAGTATTTTATCTGTTTTCTTTCTGTGCGGTCCCCAATCGCAAGCCCCAGCCGTTATCGCAACCGTTATCGCAGCCAAAAATTAGGATAGTAGATGAGGCAACGAGTCCTAAAGTGACTTTAAGGACGAGAACCGGTCGCAACATTAGAAAGCGGTTGAAATTTCCCGAGACAGCGGGGTTGAATCGTCTCAAAAATTCCAAAGCGGGACGGGAGTCCCGCACTCCAAATTGATCGACACGCATTTGGAGTGCGGTCGTCCTCTACCGCTTTGGAATATTTTTTAGCGGTACTTTCAATACCTGCTGGGATTGGCAAGCCAGATGGGCCAACCTACAGCAGGCCGTTCAATTCTTCTCGCAAGCGCTTCATCAGCCGCGCCTTAGCTGAATAAATGGTCCAGGCACTGACGCCGGTAGAACTGGCAGCCTGATCGACGGTCTGCCCTTGTGCCATGACCGCCGTTAGCGCTTTCCAAGTCGCAGGTTGAAAATCGGGCTCCATGAGCGCCATCGACTGTTGCACAAGCAGCCGTCCGTAATCCAAATCCCATGTCGATTCAGCGCGTTGCAATGACGCGACTTGTTCAAGCATCGAATCGCTGGCGGTGCTGACTTCGGTGATTCGCTTCCGCTTCTTCTCACGAAATTTGTTTAGCGTAACCGTTCTCAGCCAGCCGCGAAAACTGCCCGCGGTATCGTATTGAAAGTCAGGCAGGCGGCGAAAAACGATACTCAGCACGTCCTGCACAAGGTCGGCCGCATCGGATTGCTGCAGACCGACCTTCCGCGCCCAGTAGAACATCAGCGGCGTGTAGAGATGAACGAATTTCTCCCAAGCGTTCTGATCCACATCACCATCTGACAGGTTTTGCAAACGCAACAATAGACTCTCGGAAGTAGTGTTCAAGTCAATCTCCGCGGCGCGACAATGGGCTGCTGATCGCTGGTAGTGGGCGACGCTCCTTTTGACTTTCAACCCCGTTTGACCTCACCCCACCAGCGCCGAAAACAGTTTTCGTTTCAGAAGTGAATCGCATTAACGCCCCGCAGCTAATGATTTTACACAAAACACACTACGGCACCTTGGCCGCGTCAGGCAAACTAACCAGCGGCTAGCGTTTCTGATCCTCAGGCGCTAGCCGTGGGTTAGCCAACCTCGGAAAAAACGCCACTATTTATCGCTTGCCAACAAACCCGCGGCTATCGCCTTGCGGCTCAGTTTTTAAAATAAGTGCCGTTGGGCTATCGCCCCGCCGCTCACATTTTGGCAACAAATCGGCTAGTGCCCAGGCATTCCCTATTCTTCTTCATCCGGGGCAGGGCGGTGAGTCAGCGCCGTTGATTGATCCAAACGCGGATGGCTGTTTCTCAGATCGTCGGCCGTGATACCTTTACCGCCGTTCAGCGCGTCCATATGCAATATCGTTTGATGGATTGCATGGATGGATGCTTCGACGTCGCCGGTGTGGCCTGATTCGGAGATCGTGTGCATGTTACGAATCGGAAAACCGATGGAGGTGCATGCCGAATCAATCGCCGCCAGCACTGCCGCCATCGCGTCGGTGCCCGTGTCGCGCCCCGCCAATTCATGCTGCACAGGGATTTCGTTTTTCACCGAAACCTCCGTGATCATACTGTTCAGCGCCGCGCTAGTGACGGCACCGTGAGTCAACGTATAACCGTCACCCATTGTTACCGGTTCATACCGCCGATCGCCAATGCCTGGCGCTGCGGCAAAATCGTGAGCCACATCGACGGCGATGGTTACGTCTGGGCGAAAATGTTCCGCCATGACCCGACTGCCGAAGCGGCCGATCTCTTCGTGCGACGCCATCGCGCCTAAATAACGAACGTTCTTAAGGCCTTTTGATTCGGCAATCAACCGTCCGATTTCGGCAGTTACAAAACACCCCAGTCCGTTGTCTAAATAGGCACCTGAAAATGTGAAGGGGGAAAAACCTCTTTCAATCGGGCGATCGTAGATGATCGGATCACCGGCACGGATGCCTAGCGCTTCGATCTGTTCCTTTTTCTTTTCGCCGTGGATGTGCAGTTCCAAGTACATCATTTTACCCTTGATGCCATCGTCGCCAGAACGAAGTTTGGCATCGGCAAAGTGAATCGCGCCGATCGCCTCGATCGTTCCGCCCTTGATGACTCGCCAGTTCCCCGGAGAATCTGGATCTTCGCTAAAGAGTTTTACTTTGTGACCGATCAGTGTGGTTGGCAACATGGAATCGGAATTGACCCAAATCTTTCCGTCGTCGCCAATTTTGCGAACCTGCATACGGATCTTATCCGCGTGGCCAATCACCATCACCGAAAATGTATCGTCGCCGGCGTCGGGCATCGAATCAAACACAATGCCGGCATTGCCCTTAAATGAGTGAATCTTCCAACTCTTGGGCATGAACGTTTCGAGATACGGCGTGAGGACGCCCTTGGTCATTGCTGATTCCAGCCCGATGGGAGATGGCGCGTCGAGAATGCTTCGCATGAGTTCGAAACGCTGATCGGACATTTCCTGCTGCCAAGGTTTTTGAGTTTCTGCCATGGTTAGATCCTTCTAATTGTCTTATCGAGTGATTTTGGGGAGCGTTGAAATTCGCGTACTGGGCTGGTTAGAAACCAGATCGCCAAACCGCACTAACGCCTGGCGGCTGTTCATGAAGCGACTACTCTTCGCCAGGTGCATCGCGGCGGAAAACAGCCACGATATCTTCCGCCGGGACAACGAAAAGGTGATTGTCAGATTCGAAATCGACGGGAATGGCGTTACCGGGGTGAAAGAGTACCTTGTCGTACTTCCTCAGCGGGAGGTCCTCGTCGTGTTCGATCGCGGCGGAAATGGTTACGATCCTACCGGTGATTGTTGGAATCTCCGCGTTATCCGGCAGAGCGATTCCGCCTTTGGTCTCCTTTTTGGGCTCATCTTTGCGGACCAGCACACGGAGACCGATCGGTTCGACGTATTCCAGTTTTGCAGCCCGCTTTCTAATCGGTTTAGGCTCCTTGGCCATCAAATTCCCTCTTCGTGATCTTTGATTTGCTGAATTTTATGAACAACCGTGAATTTACCAGCCAAATGACAGACGATCTACATGGAGGACCCACTTTTCGGGGTGAAACCAGAGGCTCGAGAGAGGCAGATACGAGTTTTCGGGCAAAACGCGGGGAAGCCGAAGACTTGGCCTTGTAAAAAACATCTATTCTGCCACAATCTCGAAACCAAATTCGCCGAAAAATTCTGTAGCATCAAAGTTACTAGGATAGGCGTGCGGATTCACGGTCCTCGGAAGGTCGCGGAGCTACCTCCCCAATGGCCGATAAAATATACAGACAAACCAATTTGTGACGGGACAGTTTTCAGTGTCAGATTCAAAACTTACAGTTGAAAAACGAAGCGAAACAGGATCGCTTCGAATGAAGCGATTACGTCAAACCGGAAAGATTCCGGCAGTACTTTACGGTCACGGCGAAGGCACCGTAATGTTGACGGCATCGGAAAAAGAAATCAACAAAATGATCGACACCGGCAGCCACATTGTCGATCTCGACGGCGAGTTCAAAGGCAAGGCACTCGTAAAGGAAGTTCAGTGGGACGCATTGGGTTCCAACGTGATCCACTTGGATTTCGCTCGCGTGGATGAAAACGAGCAGGTGGAAGTCACCTTGCAAGTCGAACTTCATGGTGAGGCTCCGGGAACCAAAAACGGAGGTGTGGTCAACTTAATTCAAAACGAAGTCACTATCCTCTGTCCGGTATCAGCTGTTCCCGACAATATCATTTGTGAAATTGGCGAATTGGAACTCGATGGCGTTGTTTCTGCAAGCGATTTGGCCTTGCCAAAGGGAGCCGAATTGGTTGGCTCTGAGGATGCGACGATCGCAAGTTGCCAAGAGCCGAAAGCGGATTCTGGCGAAGAGACCGACGAATCTGCCGACGGTGCGCAGCCTGAGGTCATCGGCGAAGACAAATCAGAGGAAGGCGGCGAGTAATCGCTGTCTGCGGACGATAGTAAAGATAAAAATATGAAGCTGATTGTTGGGCTTGGCAATCCCGGTTCCAAATACCGTGATACTCGTCATAATGTTGGCTTCGATGTGATTGCCGAATTGGCGCGAAGGCATTTAAACGAACGCCCCAAAGCGAAGTTTGACGCCGAAGTGGCTGAGGTGGCAATCGAAAATTGCAAATGCCTTTTGGTTTCGCCACTGACGTTCATGAACCTCAGTGGCAAATCGGTTTTGGCGGCTCAGAGCTTTTATAAAGTTTCGGCCCAAGACGACCTGCTGGTGATTTGCGACGATTTAAATTTAGATGTGGGAAAAATCAGGATTCGCGCTCGCGGATCTGCCGGCGGTCAAAACGGAATCAAGGACATCATCCTCCGTTTGGCAACCTCAGATTTTTCCCGACTGCGCGTCGGAATCGGACGCCCACCGCCTCGGTGGGATACGGCGAACTACGTGCTTGGAAAATTCGATGACGCCGAACAACCCGTCATGGACATAGCGGTGAAAGAAGCCGCCGACGCAGTGGAATGCTGGGTCGGTAGCGGTGCTCAAGTTGCGATGAATAAATTCAATGCCGGGCCGCCCAAGAAAAAGAAGAAACCGTCGGCAAAAGCTGACACTCCAGCGGAAACGCTGAACAAAGAGACAATCAATAACGATACAAAGATTGAGTAATCGCGGTGCTGAACAGTGACGCGACATTAATTAACCCCGCCGGTAATCGGCACTGTAAAAGGAAATCGGAACGTGGCAGAGAACGTTTACGAATGCATGTTTATCTTCAACGCCAATAGCTACGCAAAGAACCCTGCGGGCGTTGGTAAAGCGGTTGAAGAAATGGTCAAAGCCGTCGACGGTGAGATTCTTGCCAGCCGACTTTGGAACGAACAGAAACTGGCGTACCCAATCAACGGACACCGTAAAGGTGCCTACTGGTTGACTTACGCACGCATGGAATCAACCACCATCAGCAAGCTCAACCGAGCCTGCCAACTTAACGATAGTATCCTCCGCCATTTGGTGATTAAGATTGATCCACGTTTGGTGGACACAATGGTCGCGGTTGCCAAGGGCGAAGCCGTTCCAGACGCTGAAGAAGAAACCGAAGCCGAAGGCGAGAAAAAAGAAGAAGCCGTTTCGGCCAGCTAAGGCCGATTGGATTCTGGCGCGATTGAATTCAAAATCGTTTGAGTTGTATTGCGGCGAGATTTTTTTTCTGTGGCTGACCTGATGTGTCGGCAAGGGATTAATCATAGTGGTTTAGAAGTACACGGATTATCGTGATTAAATTCCACAAAACCGGAGATTCATATCATGGCAAGCTACAACAGAGTTGTTTTGGTCGGGAACTTAACCCGCGACGTTGAATTAAGATTTACGCCGCAGGGAACCGCGGTGACCGATATTTCACTTGCCGTTAATGAGCGAGTTAAGCGAAACGAACAATGGGTCGAGGAAGTAAATTTCTTCGACGTTACTCTTTGGGCAAGAACGGCCGAGGTGGCTGGAGAGTATTTGTCAAAAGGGTCCAGCATTCTCATCGAGGGTCGCTTGAAACTCGATCGTTGGGAACAAGAAGGCCAAAAACGATCTAAGATTAAAATCGTTGGTGAGAAAATGCAGATGCTGGGCGGTCGCGGGGGAGGTGGCGGACCATCTTCGGGTGGCGACGGCTCCAGCGGAAATGTCTCGAATAATCAAACGCCACAAAATAATGAAACCCAACCGGCGGCACCGGCTCAAGGGCCACCGCCGGCCGACGAAGTTCCTTTTTAACGACACATAAACACTGGTCGCCTTTCGCGGAGCGCGAGACGACAATTTTACAACTGATCAAACGCAAAGAGAATTACGATGCCAAGCACAAAGATGAAGAAGACCAAAAAGAACCGTTCCAACCTCACTCGGCTTCCCCGTGGCGAGAACGGCGGCATCGAGCTGTTGCTGATTCAGTCGGTTGATCACTTGGGTAAGCAGGGCGAAGTCGTAGAAGTCAAAAATGGCTACGCGAACAACTATTTACTGCCCCAAGGACTGGCAACGGTAGCCAGTGACCATCACAAACGCATGGTCGACAAACATCGCTCCAAACTTCAAGAGATCGAACAGGGTCGATTGAAGGATCTTAAGGAATTGGGCAAGAAGATCGCGAAGCAAAGCATCACAATCGAAGCCAACGCCAACGAAGAAGGCCATCTGTACGGTAGTGTTGCCGCTCCTGAGATCGTTGACGCCCTGAAGCAAAGCGACATTACGCTGACTGCTGACCAAATTCGCTTGGAAGGCGTTCTGAAGGAACTTGGCCTCTACACTGTCAAAGTCCACCTGCATCAAGACATCGAACCAGAATTAAAAGTCTGGGTCGTGCCAACGGTCGACGCAGATTCTGCGTAAGCACCCAGATTCGACGAACTGAAATGAAGAAGCTGACCATCGCTAGAGGGTCAGCTTTTTTTGTGGATTGACTATGAGATTTTGGGCAACGTTTCTCCAATTGAAGTCGGGGGAGAACGCTTCGTTGTTTAACGTTCGGTCCGAGAGAGGCTTGAGCTTGTTTGGCCCACAACAGGTTAGACATCGACCGGCGATTGAATCCTGAAGTAGTTTTCTTCAACACCTTTTCCAGATGGTCACGGTCGATCGTGGACTGCGTTCATCGTGCAATGCAGGGGCAAAATACATCTGACAACTTTGACCCTTTCACCGAATCGGAGGCTCGTTATCATGACGTGCCCTAGTGAGAGCAAGTTCAAAGGAGTGACAACATGGATGAATACGACTTCGAACAGAGCGTTGTTCGAAAGAACAAAAAACGCTTGAGCCGCCGGGCTAAATCGCGCGACGAATCGTTGCTAGATCGTGAGGCCCCCTTCAACCTGGCGGCCGAAAAAGGCGTGCTGGGCAGCATCATGCTGATGCCCGACGCCTGTGATGACATCGTCAATATCGTCAGGGCGGCCGATTTCTACGACGAAGCCCACGCGAAACTTTTCCAGCACATGATGGATATCCACGGTGCGGGTAAAAAAATTGACATGGTGCTGATCCTTGATCGTTTAGAGGCTAACGGCGATCTGGAACTCGTGGGCGGCAAAGGAGCGCTCGCCGAGATCTTTACCAGCGTTCCCAATGCGGCACACGTTGTTTACTATGCCAACATTGTTCGTAGTAAATCGACCGCGCGGCACCTGATCACCACCTGTTCGGAACTACTCAACGACGCCTACCGCCCTGACATTGACCCCGACGGATTGCTCAATCAGGCCGAACAAAACATTTTTGCGATTCGCGAGACCCGTCAAAGCAGCAATTTGAGCCGTATGGACGAGGTGCTCGAACACGCGATGGATCGGCTCGATGCGCGGCTGAGCGGTACCGCACAAGATGGCACCGTTGAAACCGGATTTACGGATCTCGATAAGATGTCCGGCGGACTGCACGCGTCGGAACTGGTGATCCTTGCCGCCCGCCCCTCGATGGGCAAGACCGCGTTCGCGATGAACATCGCTGAAAACATCGTCATCAAATCACAAAAACCGGTGCTGTTCATCAGTTTGGAAATGGCCGCGATCGAGTTGATTGAACGGATGCTGTGTTCATGTGCAAAGGTCAACGGCCATCGCTTACGCAACGGCACGCTGGCCAAGGAAGATCAGAAACGGCTGATTCAAACCGCGAATGACATCAGCGCCTGCCCTTTGTTCATCGACGACTCTCCAACACGCAACGTTTCGGAAATCGCCGGAGCTGCTCGTCGCATCCTGCGCCGCGAAGGAAGCCTTGGTTTAATCGTTATCGACTACCTCCAACTGATCCAGCCAGACATGGCAACCGATCCTCGTCAGGAACAGGTCGCGAAAATGGCCCGACGTCTCAAGGGACTGGCGCGTGAATTGAAAGTGCCCATTTTGTGTTTGTCTCAGTTGAATCGTCAAACCGAAAGCTCCGGCGACCATCGACCCAAGCTCAGCCATCTACGTGAATCGGGCGCGATCGAGCAGGACGCCGATGTGGTGATGTTCGTGCATCGCGAGAGCTATTATAAAAAGGGAACGCCCGAAGAGGCTGAAACGCAAAACGATGCTGTGATCATTATTGAGAAACAACGTAATGGTCCTACCGGCGATGTCGAACTGAATTGGGAAAGAGACTTCACTCGATTTTCCAATCGTGCTCCTGACCGATATAGCGAATTCGACAGCCCGCCCAGTCCCCAGTTTTGACGTCAAGTTTCGGCGTGTGGCCCCTGCTGCAACGAGTCCATAAGTTCCATAGCAGAGGGGAACTGGTGTCCCGGTCAACGGAGCCTGTCACATAACGTGCAAACCAAGCAAATCCCGAACAACCCCTAAACGCGATTGCTGGTGCAGGTTCGCCCCCTTAAATCGCTTTGTTCGATATATCCGTTGCAAACCTGCCAATATTGCCGAGGGTTGTGGACAGGAATCTTTGATTCTCGTTGGAATGGGACGGCTAGTGTATGTACATTTTCTTGGCCGCTTTTCACAATGTTAGAAAGTTTCCCACCCTAGAGATTCGCATAAATAGATGTCATCCAACTCCGGCCAAACTGTTCATCCTCACCGCAATGTGAAATCGGCGCTCGCTGAAACGTCAGTGAAGACCGTCCGGCAGCAGGATTCTGTCGCGCGTGAAGTTCACGTGATGGATGCCAACCAACTGTGTGGCGAGCTTGAGCAGCAGTGGCAGACGCTGCGGCAATGTCACGAACAATTTTCAAGCCCCTATTTCGACCCAAATTTCATCAAGGCCGTTGCCAAGGTGCGTGAGGATGTTCGCATCGTGATGGTGGTCGAGAATGGTCAACCTGTTTGTTTTCTACCCATCCAAGAAAATTCGCGCGGGCGTGCGGTTCCCGCAGGTGGCCGCTTAAACGACTACCACGGCGTGTTAGGGAAACCTTCGGACACCGCGGTTCATTTTAAGAGAATGATGAAAGCCGCCGGACTGAAGTCGTATGCTTTTCATGCCTTGGTCCCACCTGAAACGGAAAAACTTCAGGCCTACTCGTTTCGCCGGCTGAACACGCATCACATGGATCTCTCCAACGGTTGGGATGTTTATCGAAAATGGGTTCGCAAACACAGCTCCACCGTGAAACGCCAAGGCCAAAAGACGCGCAACCTAGAAAAAGAGATTGTCCGATTCGGTTTGAGTTCGATTGCTCCGACGGCGAAGTGCTCGAACG
>CAYOZV010000089.1:0-18870 GCA_964408465.1 uncultured Pirellulaceae bacterium | reverse complement strand
GGTGACGGTCTAATGTGCTTCGCGCGGGGATTTTTAACAAAATCCACTACGGGGAGGGACACGTCGTAGTGGAGGTTGTTAAACCTCCCTGCCTTGGGTTTGAAATTTGGGGTGATGGTCTGATGTGCTTCGCGCGGGGATTTTTAACAAAATCCACTACGGGGAGGGACACGTTGTAGTGGGGGTTGTTAAACCTCCCTGCCTTGGGTTTGAAATTTGGGGTGATGGTCTAATGTGCTTCGGCGCGGGGATTTTTAACAAAATCCACTACGGGGAGGGACACGTCGTAGTGGAGGTTGTTAAACCTCCCTGCCTTGGGTTTGAAATTTGGGGTGACGGTCTAATGTGCTTCGCGCGGGGATTTTTAACAAAATCCACTACGGGGAATTGTCTCACTCTAAACCAGCAAATCCTTCACCACGTGACCATGGACATCGGTCAGCCGAAACCGTCGCCCTTGGTAGCGGTACGTGAGAAGTTCGTGGTTGATCCCCATCATGTGCATAACGGTCGCCTGCCAATCGTGAACGTGGACGCCATTTTCGGCCACATTCCAGCCGTAATCACAACTCTGGCCGTACTCAAAACCAGGCTTCACACCGCCGCCAGCCATCCACAGGCTGAACACGCGGCCGTGATGATCGCGACCGTAGCGTTTTTCATTGTTGATGTTGCCCTGTCCAAAAACGGTTCGACCAAACTCGCCACCGAAAATGACCAGCGTATCCTCCAGCAACCCGCGTTGCTTCAGATCCTTCACCAGCGCGGCGGCCGGTTGGTCGGTGTCTTTGCACTGATGCAGTAACTGAGTCGGAATATTAGCGTGTTGGTCCCATCCGATATGCATCAGCTGAATGAACCGCACGTCTTTTTCGGCCAGCTTCCGCGCCAAGAGACAATTACGAGCAAACGAACCGGTCCGGTGAACGTCCGGGCAGTACATCTCCAGCACGTGTTGGGGCTCGTCTGAAATATCAGTAATCTCCGGCAGGCTCATTTGCATTCGGTACGCCAGTTCGTACTGAGCGATACGCGTTTCGATTTCCGGATCATCGTAGTCAGCCAATTTTTCCTGATTGAGCACGTTCAGATGGTCCAGCATCTTCCGGCGTAGGGCTCTGGGCATGCCATCGGGATTGGACAAATACAACACCGGATCGCCGCCGGAGCGGAAACGTGAGCTTTGAAGATAGGTTTCCGACGTGACGATCATCCGTACCATACGTTTGGCATCCCAGTGGTTCTCCCAGAAATCGACGGCCAACCAATCCAACAAATCGAGGTGGCTGGGTTGTTCTCCTTGGACGCCGAAGTCTTCGGATGTTTTTACCAATCCCATACCAAAGAAGGTTTGCCAGTATCGGTTCACCGTCACGCGGCTGGTCAACGGGTTGGTGGGGGAGACCAACCGGCGCGCTAAAGCCAGCCGATCTTTTACCTCGATATCTTCCGATGGCGGCAAAAATTTGGGAACGCCGCGTTGAACTTCAGCGCCTACGTTTTGATATTCACCGCGCTGGAACAGATGCGTCTTTCGTTTTTGTTTCCGCTCGCGCATGACCATCACCGTCGTGATTTTGGCGCGGATGTCCGTCTTCTTCTTTTCCAGTTCGTTAAGGTTTTTCTGGGCTTGTTTCCAAGGTTCCTTTGCGAAGTTGGTTAAGAAGTACTTTTTAAGATTCTTTATTTCGCCGGGGCTTCGTTTCTCTGGTGGGCGTTTGAGAATGTTCAGGTCGTTGCGTTTAATATCCTTGGGGATGTCCTTCAGTGCCGCCTTTTCCCACTCTTTCATCGCCGCGCGAATCTCTTCATCAAGCCCAGCCAACTCTTCACGGACGGGTTTCAACTGCGCCTCCACATCGTCCAGTTGCCGCTTCTGAAGGTCGGTCGATAATTCAATAAAGGGTTTTGCGCATTGCATCCTGCCCGTGCGACGGTCGACGTTGCCATTTTCATCGACGTTGTTGAAGTAAGCGAAGAATCGGTAGTAATCTTTTTGGGTGATGGGATCGTATTTGTGGTCGTGACACTGAGCGCACGCCATCGTCAGTCCCAACCAGGTCGTCGCCGTCGTATCGACGCGATCAAACACATAGTTGTTTCGCTGTTCTTCTGCGATCGCGCCGCCTTCGCCGTTGAGCATATGGTTGCGATTGAATCCGGTTGCAATCAATTGTTGCTCGGTCGCATCGGGCAGTAAATCGCCCGCCAATTGTTCGATCGTGAATTGGTCAAAGGGCATGTTTTCATTCAGCGCGTCAACGACCCAGTCTCGCCAAGGCCATTGGCTGCGATCGCCGTCTTGTTGGAATCCGTTGGAATCCGAATAGCGCGCGGCATCCAACCACGGCAACGCCATTCGTTCGCCGTAATGGGGGCTGGCCAACAGTCGGTCGGCCAATGCTTCGATCGCGGCATCGGCGTCCGATTGGTAGCTCCGGCAGAACGATTGGACCTCATCGGGCGTGGGCGGCAAACCAATCAAATCCAGATGCATGCGGCGGACGATGACATGGGGCGGGGCACGTTTGGAGGGCTTAATGGCTTTGGCCTCCAAGGCCAAAAGAATGAAGCTGTCGATGGCATTGTTTGGCCAATCCGTATCGCGCGTTTTTGGAATCTCCGGTCGCGCCGGAGCGACGTAAGCCCAATGCGGTTCGTACGCAGCGCCCTGTTCAATCCAACGTGTCAGAATTTTTCGTTGGCGTTTGGTTATCGTTCGGCCGGACTCTGGCGGTGGCATTTGAAGATCGGGATCCTCCTCAAGGATGCGTTCAATCAGTATGCTGGCAGCCGGATCGTCGACGTCGATGACGTGATCAGCGCTGCCGGCTAGGTCCAATCGCAAATCTGCTTCGCGGTGGTTGGCGTCGGGTCCGTGACAGAAGTTGCAGTTCTCCGAAAGGATGCTGCGGACGTGTTTGTTGAACGAAATCGTTTCAGGGATCGCGTTGTCAGCGATTGCAGTGTCAGCGATTGCGGCGACTGAGTTGCTTCCATCATCGCCCGCGCGCGCCCAATTGCCGATGCCTAATCCAAACAGGCTGCAAAGGATCAATGCGAAATGGCTCAGCAGCACCCGTAGCACCGCCACGCCACCGGTCGCGTTTGCGTTGGCGCGATCAATAAACTGGGCGTCGTCGGTCATCGAGCACTTTTGGTCTAAGTTGGCGGTGACGGAGTCATGGGCTTTGGCGTGACATGGCACAGCCAGACAGCTCTCCAAGGCACTCCATTAAAACTCAAACCGACCAACGAAGCAAAAGTTCCCCGCCAATTCCTGGCCTAAATGACGTCTTTTGCTTCCAACAACTCCAACACCTGAGCCACGCACTGCGTCGGGTCGAGCGATTCGGTGTCCAGCACCAAATCAGCATCCTCGGGAGCTTGGTAGACGACGGCGCTTTCCTTGACGTCGTCTTCGCCACGTTGCTTGGCCGATTCGTTACGTCCTTCGCAGACCTCTTCTGAGGCGTTTAAGTGAACCACGATGAAGTTATCGCTGCCCACAACTTCGGCGGCCCGTTTGCGGACCGAATCATCCGGTGCCACCAACGCCAGCAGGCAGATGACGCCCGCTTTGTTGATCAATTTTCCAACTTCAGCGCTACGGCGGACGTTTTCAGATCGGCCATCGGAACTGAAGTTCAGATCGCGATTGAGCCCCATGCGGAGATTCTGTCCGTCGATGACAGTCGCGGCGCGGCCTTTGTCGAAAAGAGCCCGTTCGACGCCCGAAGCGGTTGTCGATTTTCCGGCACCGGGAAGACCGGTGAACAGGACGGTAACCGGTTTCTGTCCAAATCGAGCGGCCCGTTCTTCGGCGGTGACGTTACTTAGTTCCTGAATCAGCGTCGTGCCGCTGGCGGGTTCTTCATCCCACGCGGCGCCGGTGTTGTCGCTGGTTCGTTTGTCAATGATCATGCCCGCAGCAACCGTCACGTTGGTCAGGCGGTCGATCACGATAAAGGAACCGGTGCCCTTGTTACGCGTGTAGCGATCGTAGGCGATCGGTTGGATCAACGAAACGTCCACGCGCCCAATCTGATTCAGTTCCAACGCCGGCGAGGGTTGTTTGTGCATCGTGTTGACGTCGACCTGATATTTCAACGTCTTGATCACACCGGGGATCATCTTGGTGGTGTGTTTGAAGATGTACTGTTTTCCCGGCACCATCGGTGAATCGTCCATCCACACCAACATGGCGTCGAACTTTTGTTCCATCTTTGGCAGGTTGCCTGGACGCACGATCATGTCGCCGCGGCTGGAGTCAATCTCATCTTCCAATGTCAGCGTGATCGACATCGGAGCGTGAGCCTGTTCGAGGTTGCCATCGTAGGTGACGATCTCTTTGACCTTGCTTTTCTTGCGTGAAGGCAACGTCATGATTTCATCGCCAACGCGCACGATACCCGAGGCGATCGTGCCTGCGAAGCCGCGGAAGTCCAAGTTCGGACGCAACACGTTTTGCACGGGCAAACGAAAATCTTCGTAGTTGCGATCCGATGCGATGGAGACCGTTTCCAAGAAGTTCATCAGCGTGCTGCCGTTGTACCAAGGCATGTTCTCACTGCGATCGACGACGTTGTCACCGTGCAGGGCCGACAGCGGTAGGTAATGGAGATCGGGGAACTTCAATCGTTCAGAGAAGTTTTTATAGTCGGCGCAGATCTCTTCGAAACGCGCTTCGCTGTAATCGACGACGTCCATTTTATTGACGGCGATCAGAATGTGCTTGATTCCCAGCAGTGACGCGATGAAGCTGTGCCGTTTGGTTTGCTCCATGACGCCATGACCCTCACGCGCGTCGATCAGAATGATCGCCAGGTGAGCCGTCGACGCACCGGTGGCCATGTTGCGTGTGTACTGCACGTGGCCGGGCGTGTCGGCGATGATGAATTTACGTTTGGCCGTGGAAAAATAACGATAGGCAACGTCGATCGTGATGCCCTGTTCGCGTTCCTCTTTAAGCCCGTCGGTCAGCAGCGCCGGATCAAAACCGCCGCCGGTCGTGCCGTGCGTGGCCGATTCCTTGGTCAGTTTTTCCAGTTGATCTTCGTAGATCATTTTGGAATCGAACAGCAAACGGCCGATCAGCGTGCTTTTGCCGTCGTCGACGCTGCCGCAGGTGAGAAAACGCAGCAGTTCCTTCTTCTCGTGCTGGGCGAGATAGGATTCGATGTCGGTGGCGATTAGGTCAGAATGATGTGACATGGTTTTGGGTCGTGTTTAATTTGTTTGTTTTGTTGGTCAAATGCACAAGGCAATAGAAAGGTGTGGCTCAAAAACAGCTGAGACTAAAAAAATCCTTCTGCTGAACAAAAGCCTGCGGCTTAGAAGTACCCTTCTTCTTTTTTCTGTTGCATCGAACCTTCGTCGTCGTTGTCGATGACGCGTCCTTGGCGTTCGGACGTCGTGGCCAGCAGCATCTCTTGGATGATCTCGGGTAATGTGGTGGCCGTTGATTCCACGGCACCGGTCAACGGGTAACATCCCAGCGTGCGGAAGCGGACCATTTTCTCCTCGGGTACTTCGCCTTCCTTCAGCTTCAACCGGTCGTCGTCGACCATAATCAGCACGCCGTTGCGGTCAACGACCGGTCGCATGGCTGAGTAATACAGAGGCACGATGGGGATTTTTTCCAGGTGGATGTATTGCCAGACGTCCAGTTCGGTCCAGTTGGACAATGGGAACACGCGAATCGATTCATCTTGATTGACTTTGGCGTTGTACAGGTTCCAAAGTTCGGGACGCTGGTTCTTGGGATCCCAGCGGTGGTTTTCGTCGCGGAAAGAATAAACACGTTCCTTGGCCCGGGATTTCTCTTCGTCTCGCCGACCACCACCGAAGGCAGCATCGAATTTGTATTTGTCCAAGGCTTGCTTGAGCCCCTCGGTCTTCATGACCGTGGTGTGTTTTCCACTGGACTTGAGCGGGTCCAGCCCCAGAGCGCGGCCCTCTTCGTTGATGTAGGTAATGACTTCGAGGCCAAGTTCTTTTTTGGCGTACTCTTCGCGGAACTTGTACATGTCTTGGAACTTCCAAGTCGTGTCGACATGCATCAGCGGAAACGGTGGCTTGGCCGGATAAAAGGCTTTCATCGCTAAGTGCAGCATGACCGCGGAGTCTTTTCCGACGGAATAAAGCATGACCGGGTTTTGAAACTCGGCGACCACTTCACGGATAATGTGAATGCTTTCGGCTTCGAGTTCTTTAAGGTGAGTTAGCTGTAAATTTTCAGACATGGATGGCTTGTTGGGAAACAACGGTAATCGTTAAAGTTTGCGCACGTTAATATAATACGAGCGGTTTTAACGGCAATGCGGTATTCGCAGTGCCGCCGAATACCTTTCTTCGGTCGAATCCGTACGATGCTTGAATCACGCTTGGATTCGGTAAAGTGGGCGATATCGGCGTTTGACGCCATAGTCGCCGCGCAACAACACCGCCTAGACACTTTCGCGGAACCTAAGGCAACTAAAGAAGAAAAGTCACCATTTCAGGGCGTTTTGGCGTTACCGAGCCTCATTACCTTCGATGGTCGAGAATTCGGCCCAGATGGGCATGTGATCAGAAATGGCGATCGCTTGGTCGTACCGCAAGTTGTAGGCCGCCAGAAAATCCAACACCCCGCCCTGCCCTGTAAATTCGACTGTCGCGTTTTGGGAAAATACCAGGTTGTCGAATTGGTTGGTTTTGTCGGTCGAGGTTGGCGTATCAAAGACCACCCAGTTCAGCCCCGCTCTTTTTCGCAGCGGTGACAAACCGCGATCGCCGGCGTTGAAGTTTCCGACGATGATCACATCGTCTTCGCCGCGGCCGTCGTTGCGGATGGCGCGGAACAGTTCGCCAATGTAACCCAGTTCGAGGTCGGGGCGGTGGTTGTCCAATTGGATATTGGCCAACGTGAAGGTGAAGGCCTCATCAAGGGGAACATTTTTCGCGCGGAACCATCCCACCAAAGGCGCCCGCGCCAAAAGATGATCAGGGTCGTTGACGGAGTACCACTGCGATTGATCCAAATCCAGCGTGTTGGAGTTGAAGAGGATCGCGAACTGCGGCTGTCCGGTTTCAATTTTTGCTCGGTCGGTAAGCACTTGGAACTTGACCCCGCCGTTGGTTGCCGCCGCCACGTTGCTGCCGATTTGGTTTAACCACGCGTCGCTGCGGCTGTTGGTTTCTTGGAGGGCGACGATGTCGAATTGACTGCACAGGTGAGTCAGAACATGCGTCGCTTGCGAATCCGATTCCGGTTGGGCGCCGGCGATGAGTTTGAAGGATGCGATGCGGATCGTGTTGGGCAGTCGCGGCGGCATTGCCAAGATCGGATGAAATGGTTTGTTGACGCCCCCAGCGTTTAGTCCACCGTTTATTCGTCGATCGCCACCCCAGGGTCGACGTTGCCGGAGATCGGTTTGATCGCTGGCCGAAGCAGATCGAAAGTCCGTTTGCTGCCAACGGGAGCCGAATTGAGATTGCGATGGGTCATCCGTCGACCAGCCGGGCATCTGGATCGAGTTTTGGCTCAATTGGTTAAAGGATTGCTTGAGGTACGCCGTCAGCCCGCCCGCCTCTTGGATGCGGCCTTGGTTTAATAAGATCCACAGTCCGCCGACGATGATCAGGGCAAGAAAGATTGTTTTCCAGAATCGCTTCATTGGTTTTGGTTGGGGTGGGTGCGGACGTTTAATAATGTCATCGACCCAACAGCGCGGTCGGTCGGTGTGGTCGCCAAGGATTACCGATTGTGCAAGCCGCACAGATTGCCTCAGCGGCGAGACCCTTAAGGCGAGCATTGTCTACCGCACTGCCAGCGCAATGATTGATGGGCAATGCCCACCACGAGCTACGCTCGGCGGAGTTCGGCCAGTTCGGTGACGGCGGTTCGGCCGGCGACGTTGGTGCGGAAGATGGCCAGCAACATCATCGGTAGGTACCATGCGGCGAAGAGGCCGCCGCCGAACCCGTGCCAGAATTGGACCGCGATCATGATCGCGGCCGAATAGGCCACGAGGATGCCGATATCCTTGGTCGTCGGCCAAGCGGCGAAGGAGATACTGAAAATTACGAACGCGATTAGCAGTGGCAAACGCCAAACTCGGTCCCAACCCAACGCCCAGATGCCTTCTAGGCCTTCCATCAGCGGTTGCCAGAAACCGAACATTTTTTGCAGTTGCTGGAAGAAATCTCCCATGCTGACGGACGTGAATATCAGCGAAAGAATGCACAGCAAAATCGTGACTAAGAACCAAATCGTGAACCGCCTCATGCCGCGGTCCCAGTAGAAACTTACCCACAGTGGTATCAAGAACAGCGGGTAATAAGACGCGCCGGTGGCCAGCCCGATGAAGATCCCCGCCAGGGCCGGTTTTCGAAAACAGACGATCGCCCACAGCATCAGCGCAGCGGGCAGCGCATGTTCAACGTGGCCGGTGTAAATCGCCGTGTAGGGAAGCATCAAATAGATCGACGCAATGCCGACGCCGATGTAAAGGCTGTTGAAGTTCTGCACCGCGAAAAAGATCAGTCCCGCGACGATTAATGATTGGCTGATGATCGCCAGCGTTTTGAGCACCAAAATGTAGCGTTCGATGTCTTCATGAGCGTTGGTTGGGGGGTGGTCGGTATCGTCAACATCGGAGAACACAGAAATTACCGCGACCAGAAACAACATCTGGTAACCGGGCCCGCGTTTGCGTAGATACTGCGTATCGGCTTCGTCGGCGGCCTCTCGTTTGGCCATGCTGATGGTTGATTTGACCATCGACATTTCTTCGGGCGTGGGTTTGGAACTGACGATGTTGGCGAACAGCAAAAACATCAAACAGATACCCAAAAAGATCAACCCGCCCAAGGAAAGGTTCGGGTCCAGCAGCGGCCGGCGCACCAGCAACGGGTCCAACAACATGCGGATCAGATAAACGGCGCCCACCATAAACAGCCCGATGAACCCGCGGCGTTGAAGATCGATGCCGGCCTGTTGAGTTTCGGCTGAAGGCGGTTGGGATGTCGGGCTGGTTTGCCAAGCCGAAGAGACGGGAATCACCGTCAGCGTGTCGCTGGGTGACGCGGAGGCAATAACGGGCGCCGCCGGCGGGCTGGTGTTGGTCTGATTGGTCATGGCCATGCCTTTGTGGACCATGATCAGCGACGGAGCCAGCAGGATGATTAAAAGGAGGTCAAAGTTTCTCACGCTCCAAAATCGATTAAACTTGAAGAACAGCGATATCATCAACAGTGAACTCGCGAAGGCCCAGATCGTGCCGTCGATCTGTTGGTACGCGAAGGAGAACTGTTGCATTGTCAGATCACTGTGAGGATGACGTTTCGATTTTTTGTGGGCGTTGACCCGTTTCTGCTTCGAGTATTATAGGCGCAATTTCGTGAATCAGAACCCATACCAAGCCCCGATTGGTGGCTCGTCTGAACCGGTCGAATCAACCGATTTGAGCCGTATTGTGGACTTTCGGAAGCTGTTGGTTAAATGGGAGAAGTATCGTTTGGTTTATAACGCGGCTTTGATTGCGACGACGTTGTTGAGCGTGTCCGTTTCTCCGGCCGGTTCGATCGGCGTCGAGTTGTTTCCGGTCGTCATTTTTGGAGCGATTTTTGCCAACGTGATGTTTATGCTGGGGCCGTCGGTGGATGGGTATCTGCAGGTGGGCGGTATCCGCCACAGCGCGGTTGGACTTTTTATATTTGGGTGTGGAACTCTATTTGCCGTGTTGATGGCGGCGCTGACGGTCTCTGGAATGTAGATGGCGCTACGTTTTTCTGGTTGCCGAGGGTTTCGCTGCGCGTCTGCTGGTCGCGATGTGCACGACTCGTTGCGAGGTTCCGCCTGGTACTGCTCGTTGCGATGTGCACTGCTCGTTGCGAGGTTCCGCCTCGCAATGGTTGGGATACCTTGAAGGCTCCGCCTTGATGACGCAAGGCGGGAGCCTTTGTGGTAGTGCGTTCCAAGGCGGGAGCCTTGGAACGAGGGGTGAGGCGGAGGGTTGGCCTTTGGAGAGCCTTGCGGGGCTTATTCGGCGCGAGCGGTGATCTCAATCAGGTGGTAGCCAAACTGAGTTTTCACGGGGCCGTGTACCTTGTTGAGTTCTTCGGTGAAAACGACATCGTCAAATTCCTTGACCATTTGTCCTTGGCTGAAATTGCCTAAGTCGCCCCCCGATTTCCCAGAGGGGCAGGCGGAAAATTCTGCCGCGACGGCTGCGAAATCGCCGCCGTTTTCGATTTGCGATTTGAGGTCGTTGCAGACTTCTTCTGTTTCTACCAAGATGTGACGCGCTGAGGCAGTTGCCATTGTTTTTCTTTCTACAGGTTGTGGTTTGTAGCAAGAGTTTCCTGCTACCGTTAGTTTGGCGGTGGCCGGACGCCCCCGCTGCTGATTGTAGTCGTTTGGGTGAAAATTATTGAGCGGCTTGGTTTTCAGATTCTTCTGTCGCCGATTCCTCTGTTGCGGATTCTTCTGTCGCCGGTCGAATCAGTCGTTCGAGATCGACCACGGTCATCATGTGGCCGTGGTCGGCGGTGACGATGAGAATGGTTTCGTCCCAATTGCTGTTTTTTTCGACCCAACCGGTGATCGCATCGAAAGCTTGATCGCCACTGAAGACGGCTCCGATCGAATCATCGATGTTATTGTTGTGGTTGGCCCAATCGACATCGCCTGGTTCGACCATCAACCAAAATCCTTTATCGTTAGTGCTGAGCACCTGCAACGCGGCATCAGTCATCTCGGCCAACGAGGGGCTCTCCAGCAATTCTTCGGGCGAGTATTTGTCGGCGCTTTTTATGCCGCGGGTGGGATGGAAATCTCCATCGGCGGTGGCGTAGGGCAGATGCGTACACTCCGCTCCGAACAGGCCCAACAAACGGTGATTGCCTTTGATGGCGGCCTTGGCGGCGGCGGCCAAGACGTCGCCGCCCTTTTTGCCGGCTGTGCAGTGGGCCACGACATAATCGCCGCCATTTTCGACGTTGATCTCATCCATTTCGGATTGCGGCAGGTATTTGTTGCCGGCAACGAAGTTCTTTCCCTGGTTGTCGTCCTTTCCCTTTTCCGCGCCCCAACCACAGCCAATCACGACGTCCATACCTGAGAGCGGTTGGTCGCGATGCGAAACCGATGGCAATCCCAGGAGATCGCGCGAGATGTCTTGGTAATCGTTGCGCGTGACGTTGTGGGCATAGGCTGAGGCCGGTGTCGCGTGGGAAATCGGCACACTGGTAACAACGCCTACGGATCTTCCCGAATCCTGAAGTTGGTGCGCGATCGTGCTGAGGTGGTTTCCCTCATGGTCGATGCCGATGGCTCCGTTGTAAGTTTTCTTCCCGGAGAAGATCGACGTCGCTGAAGCGGCCGAATCGGTATAAACGTGGTTCAGTGATTTTCGTTTGCCGATCAAATAGGAAATATCACCGGGTTGGCTCCATGGCGTTTTGCCGCCAAAATCTGAGTTGTAACCGCCGCCGCGGTCGCCGCCAACATTGGTGACTGTTTGAGAATCGACGTCGTGTTTGCTGCCTTTGTTGTGAGGGCTGGTGACGCAGAATCCAAAATCAGTGGGCGCTTTGTCATACGTTTGAAAAGACAAAACGTTTCCACGGCCTTGGGTGTAAGCGATCTGCTGCGATTTATAAATGGCGGCGGCCTGTGTGGTTTGCCAGTCCATGCCATCAAAGATCATCACGATGATATTCTTTTTGCCTTGCTGCACGGCCAGTTTTTGCAGCGTGTACAACTGAGTTTGATCGAAGTAGTCGGCGTCTTCGTTAAGCGTTTGCGGGGGAACTTTTCCGTACAGCTTTTTTAAACGTTCCTCTTTGTGGTAGACGCTCCTTTTTCCGCTGATCGCGTCTAGGTCGCCTCCGAAGGTGTAGACAGGAATCAAGCGATTGGAATGATTCTTCCAAGTGCTGAAAGTGCCTATTTTGTCGCCCCAGAAAATCCAATCGGATTTTTCTGCGCTGGCGGACTTTGCTTGGAGGGTGCGCAAATAATCGTCGGCCTGCTGAGCCACCGAAGTTACCCCCAGCGCCGAAAGAACGACGGTAACAGCGGTGACCGCGATGATGAATTTGCAAACAGTTTTTTTCATGGAGGCGAGACAAAAATGGGGATGGGTAACTGCCGATCGAGGCGCCGTGAAATCGCGATGATAAGTAAAATCGTAATCGAGCCGGCAATTTATGATAGATGCTTTAGGATTTCTTCAACGCCGTCTTGGACACCGCTTTGGACGCCGTGTTATGCATCGTCTTGAACATCTTTCAAGGGACACGTCTTGGGCATTGAAATCGCTCGTCCGCGCCCCGTTCGCCGGAGATCATAAGGACTCAACAACGTAACCGGCAAGCATCGTTAGCGCGAAACCGACCAGTGCGATCGCTGTCGTCAAAACGGTCCACGTTTTGAACGTTTGCCGCTCGCTCATGCCCAAGTAGCGGCTTACCAGCCAGAACCCGCTGTCGTTGAGATGGGAACAGGCGGAGGCTCCAAAAGCGATCGCGAGCACCATCAGGGCCAACATCTGAGGCGACAGGGGTTGATCAAGACCGGTGACGATATTTGCCATCAATGTTGCCGAGGTAACCATGGCGACGGTGGCCGAACCTTGTATCACACGGATGAGGGTGGCGATCAAAAATGCCAACGCCAAAATGGGTAAATCTAAATCGGTCAACGTCGTGGCTAGTGCTTCGGCGGCTCCGGAGTCTTTCAAGACCGTTTTGAAAACTCCGCCGGCACCAGTCACCAAAATAATAATCCCCGCAGGCCCCAGTGAAGCCGTGGAAAGATCCATCAACTGTTGGCTGGAGAAACCGCGCCCGATCCCCAAGACGTACCAAGTTAAAAACGTCGCCAAAATGAGCGCGATAATGGGATGCCCAAGGAATGAAACGAACTTCCAAAAGGTGCCGTTGTAAAACAGCGCATCCGATTCATCTGCAGTAAGAGGCGAATCGGCGATGGCTTCGGCCGAAGCGATTTCGTTGTTGGCTTCGATGTTTTGCGTGATGGCGGTTCGCACCTCTGATTTTCGCGCAGATTCAACGACGCTACCGGCCACCATCAAAATCAACGGCAGACCCATAATGGCCAGGATCAATCCGAAGGGAGGCAGCGCGGTGGCGGATTGAGATGTCTGTTTGAGCTCGGGTTGGACCCTTGCCGAATCGAACGCGTACACCTCCAGTTCCTCCGCAGGGACCCGTTTGGATAGTGCGACGCCAAGGAAAGGTCCGCAGATGATGGCCGTCGGAAGTCCCACGACGAAGCCAAAGAAAATCACCCAACCGAGGTCCGCATTTAAAAATTCGGCGACGGCGATCGGGCCGGGAGTGGGCGGGATACACGCGTGTGTCACGACCATACCCGCCAGCAGTGGAAACGCGTATCGCAACACAGATTTTTTCGCATCGCGCGCCAGAGCAAACAGCGTCGGCGCGACAAGCACGAGACCAACATCCAAGAACACCGGGATGGAAATCAGGAACCCTGTGATGGTCAACGCCCATGTTGCTTTGGATTCGCCAAAGCGCCCGATTAATGATTTGGCGATCGTTTCGGCGCCGCCGGAGACTTCGAGGATTTTGCCAAAAATCGCCCCCAGCCCGACAACCGTGGCGATGAAGCCCAGCGATCCACCCATTCCGTCTTGGACGGATTTTCCGATGGCCAGCAAATCCAAACCCGTCATCAGCGCCAGTAAAACGCTGGTCGCGATCAACGCCAGAAACGCTTGGATGCGAAAAAAGATGATCATCACAAACAAAATGACGATCGAAAGAAGAACGCAGCTCAATAGGTAACCGACCGAAGGCGCGGCGACCGCATCGAGTTGTGAAATGCCAGAGAGAAGCAGTTGCATAGCGACCTGTGTTCTCGAAAAATACGGACGCTTAATAAGCGTGGAGACGTGCGTGACCCATGGGAAGTACGCATTATCTTAAATGGCATTTTCGCGCGAAACAATCGTAGGGTTATCCCAACAGGGAAAATGTTCGGATATGCTGGCTGCCTTCCTCGTGGAGTTGGCTGCCTCCCTCGTGGAATTGATATCTGATCCTCTCCATGTTCCGCGTTTGATAAATGGTCGCGGAGCGGCACGAGTCGCTCGGTGACGCGGCGGAACCCGAGGGCTGGCGCTCAATGGCACTCACTTTAACGACTTTTACACCTCAACCTGACTTCGAAGTGGCTTGATTCAGGATAGGTTGCGCTCTTAGCCCGACCGAAACGGAAGGGCGATTCGGCGAAGCGCCAAATCTACGGTTCGTGTTCGACGCGTCACCCATCTAAAGTGACTGGCGCCCCTTCGGCTGACAAGTTGTGAACGCCCCCCAGCGGGCGGGGATGCGTTGTTTCAATCTTTAGAGCCGATGAGAGTGTTAGTCGTGATGGTGTCATGCATGCCAATGGTGACAACGTCTGATCGCACCTTAGTGGTGTTTTTGCTGACCGATTTCACCGGCAGGTTCAATGAGAAGGTCGCGCCGGTGCCAATGCCGGAACTAACGGCGATCAACGATCCGCCCAGCTCTTTGGCAACATTGGCACAGCTGTGCAGCCCAAACCCTTTGCCGCTCTCCTTGGTCGTGAATCCGTGGTTGAAGATGCTTGTTAGATTGCCTGGTTCGATTCCAATCCCATTATCGCTGACATCGATCATGAAGAAAGCGTCTGTGGGTTGCGACGCCGTGATTTGGATTTGTTTTGGTTCTTCTTGGTCAGTGTCTTGGCAGGCGTGCATGGCATTGCGAATCAGGTTGACCAAAATTTGAAGCACGCGATGTTTATCAGTTTCGACTTCGATGTCGATATTTATCTGTTTGCTGATTTCAACTTCTGACTCTCCGAGGGTGCATTGGCCGATTTGAATCGCGTCTTGGACCAAAGAAGAAAGTTCGACCGTTTCGATGACCAGCCCTGATCCGGCGTATTCCTGCTGCATCGATACGATGTTCTTAATGTGGTCAACGTTTCGGCCCAAAGAGTCAAGTTCCTCCGCCAGGTTCGTTTGCATCTTGGTCAAGTATTCCGCAGACATGCGAAGGAAATCGGGGAGGGCTTTTCCCTTTGGGTGTTGGCTGAGAAATTCGGGCGTGTTTTTGTTTCGTTCGAGAAGGTCCGAGGCTTTGACCAAGTTCTCAATGCCGCTGTTTTTCACCATGTTTCGGGATACCGAGAGCGAGACGTTGAGGCTGTTGAGTACGTTACCGACGTTGTGGATGACGTTGCTGGCGATCTCTGCCATTCCCGCGCGGCGGGAGGCGGTGACTAATTGACGGTTGGTGTCCTGCAATTGAGCTTCGGTCTCCTTCAAATCCGTAATGTCTTTGCTGATGCCGAACGTGCCATAGACATTTCCAAATTCGTCCTCCAAAGGCATCTTGGAAGTGATCACCCAGCTTCTTTTTCCGTCGGAGCGGATTTCTTCTTCGCACACACCGATGAGAGGTTCTCTGGTTTCAATAATGCGACGCTCGCTTTGGAAGAATCCTTGAGCGCAATCGAAGTCCCAGAAATCAAAGTCGGTGCTTCCGATGATAGTCTCAAGATCGCTCACACCGAACACATCAATCATACTATGGCTGACGCGCATGAATCGAGATTCAAGGTCCTTGAAGTAAATGCGATCCTGCGTCGATCGCATCAATGAATCCATCAGCATCTTTTCAAATCCCAGCGATTCGAACATGTCTTCGACGTTGTAACGACAGGCGATCCCACGGAATTTGCCGTCGTTTGAAAAAACGGGATGACATTCTAGTGATACGGTGGAATCATTTGCGTCGGTTTTACAGCGCACATGATTGCGGACCTGAGATTCATGCGTTTGAGAGATTTGATCTTCGACTTCCATCAGCAGACGCTCAATTCCGTCATGCTGCCTGGAGGAATCTTTGAGACGCGTGCCCAAAACGTCCTCCAATCGCGCGCAGCAGATGTCATCCAGATAGGCTTGGTTGGCGGAAATTAGTCGAAGGTCTTGGTCGCGAAAGTAGATGCGCTGTGACGTGAGGTCGTTGAATCGAGATTGATGGAGAGATAGATCGTGCATCGGGCTTTGCCAGTTAGACGGGCGGAAATTTAGACGGGCGGAACAAAAGGGCGGAACGGAAAAGGGCGGAACTTTACGCGCGCGGCACCTGCGGCGGGAATGGATTGCGGTTGACGTGGTTGACCCGATTTACGCGGTGGGTGGTGAGAGCGATGGTTGTATCTGGGCAAGAAGTTGGCCGACCAAGGGAATCGTGGGTGCTTCGTGCTCACGGTCGGCACATTGCTTGAACGCCTCCCATTGTGCTACAAAGGCAGCCACGATCTCCGGATCAAAGTGCTGGCCTGATTCGGATAGGATCAGCATTCTTGCTTCTTCGGCCGGCATCGCTTTTTTGTAAACGCGTTCCGAGGTGAGCGCGTCGAACACATCGGCGACGGTGACAATCCGTGCCGACAGCGGGATGTCGGTTCCAGAGAGCCCGTGCGGATATCCCTCTCCGTTATATTTTTCATGGTGAAACCTGGCGATTTCGATAGCCAACGATAGGAAGTTGCTTGACTCCGAATGTAACGCCGAATCCTCTAACGCTTCGGCGCCGATCTCAGCATGTTGTTTCATGATTTCAAATTCGTCGTGCGTCAGTCTGCCGGGTTTGAGCAGAATGGAGTCGGGGATCCCTACTTTGCCAATGTCATGCAAAATGCTTGAGCGGCAAATTTCGTCACAGTAGTGTTCGGTCAATTGGTTTTGATAGGGTCCGTTCGTGGCCAACCACTGGGTTAGCAGTCGAGTGTAGCCTTCGATGCGTTCGAGGTGATGACCCGTTTCTGGGTCGCGCGATTCGGCAAGCCGCGCGAGTGTGAAGAAGACTAAGTCACGCGTTTCAAGAATTTCATTGGTTCTCTGGAGCACGCGCGTTTCGAGCAACTGGGTGTTTTGTTCGATGGTCTTGGAGAGTTGCCAGTGTGCGGTCTGGGCGGCGGCGACCTGTCGCAGTTCCAAAGGGTCGAAAGGTTTTTTCAGGATCAGCAGTTTGTCGGTTTGGTTGAGTTGGTAGGAGATGTCTTCCCAAGAGCGATCTGAGTAGGCGGTACACAATACAATCGGAAGATCGGGATCAATCTCCCAAATGCGTTTGGAAGTTTCGACGCCGTCTATTCCCGGCGGCATGCGAACATCTATGAATGCACAAGCATACTGACAGTTTTGGACCATGCTTTGTTTGACAAGTTCGATCCCCTGCAGACCTTGGAGCGCCGAATCGATCTGGTAGATGGGCAAGTTGCAGTTCAAAGGATGTGGTTCTTCGGTTTCACCAAAGAGAAATTCGGCCGCTTCGGCCAGCTGTAAGTCTTTCGAGGTGGCGCAGAGCACCTTGCGATAGTCGTCATGGATCGCTTCGTTGTCGTCTATCGTTAAGATTCGAAATGTTTGTTGGGGCATCATAGGAAACACATTAGGAGAAGAGTTGAGCAGCGCAGATTGTTGGGAATCTATGGTGAAAGCTAGGACGGAACTTGGCGGCGGAGGCGATTGGTAGGGCAAGGAACGGAAATTCAAATTCAAGCTCGACTGCTTATGCAGGCGGTACTGTTTATAAGGGTGAGAAGGTTGAGTTCTGATGTGAGTTATGGGATAAGGAAGGTTTGAGATTTGAGGGGGGGAGATTTTGAATTTTGAATTTTGAAAAATCGGAAATTGGAAATCGGAAATCGGAAATCGGAACCCTGTCAATTGCTGAAGAACAACTACAGGATTCAACGTTCGTGAATCGGTTCGTACGGTCGATTGCTCAATGGGCGGTCAATCCCATCTGGTTTGCCGATCGGCAAACCTTCATCATTTGAAAACAGAAAAAGCAAAAGAGAAAAGAGCCCATGAAGATACTGTTGAGTAACGATGATGGATGGGATGCCCCCGGCATCCAATTGCTGGAATCGGTGTTGGCGGAGGTTGCCGAGGTTTGGATGGTGGCTCCGAAAACGCCACAATCAGGCATCAGCCATCAGATGACGTTTGAGCGACCGCTGACGCTGATTGAGTACGCCGATCGGCGTTATCATTTGGATGGAACGCCTGCCGATTGTGCGCGCGTTGGACTAACGCAATTGGGCCAGGATTTCGATTGGGTATTTTCGGGAGTCAACAACGGGGGGAATTTGGGGGTCGATTACTTCATTTCCGGCACCGTCGCGGCGGCGCGGGAGGCGACGTTCTTTGGCAACAAAGCGGTCGCCATTTCTCAGCACCGCTTGAACTACCCGTTGGAATTTGACTGGGCCGCATCGCGACCTTTATTGCAACGAGTGGTTGATGACGCCTTCGGTCGATCAGGATTGGCCGAGGGCGATTTGGTGAACTATAATCTCCCCGATTGTTCGGGCCGTTCTGATCGCGAAATTCAGGCGGTTGAGATTATCGACTGCGATTTAGACCGCAGCCCTCTCCCGTTTGACTACGGGCCGGCAGAGGCGGCAGATGCCGAACCAAGCAATCCCAGTGGAGAGTCCGCCCGAACGCTGCTGTACCGAGGCCGTTATAACGACCGAAAACGCCAGCCCAACAAAGACGTGGATGTTTGCCTCAGCGGAAACGTGTCGGCCGTTGTTACGTGTGCGCGTTAGCCCAAGGGCGCGAGCCCAATGGTATCTGCTTTGGCGAGTTGAGGTTCACCGACTGAGCGGCATGGCGCTAGCCGCTGGTTTGTTGGCCAGACCTTTTCCCGATGTTTTGTTCTTCCGGTCGGCACCCGCGGCTAGCGCCTTGCGGCTCAGTTTTTCTGAAGCGGGTGCTGGTTTGCGAGCTTCGTTAAATGGTAGCGGAACGGCGCGAGCCGTCCGGTATCGCAGCGAAACCC
>CAYOZV010000088.1:0-18951 GCA_964408465.1 uncultured Pirellulaceae bacterium | reverse complement strand
TCGGCTAAGAGCCAAATCTACGGTTCGTGTTCGACGCGTCATCCATCTAAAGTGAATGCCATTGGGCCTCCGCCCCGGTTTGGGAAATTTTTGAGATGCGCTCTCGGGCGTGTCCCCACGCGGTCCTTCACGCCCGCAACCGAGGTCTAATCATTGTGCTTTTTGCGCAACGACGGCGACAGGCGTAAGATAAGCTGCGCTCTTTCAAAAATATCCACCCAGTCTTGCACCACCAGTTTCGTGGTGGGGTCCGAATCCAGCCCCAACCCCGTCGGGCAAGCAGCGCCCAACTGATCGGCGGCCATCTGCCGATAGCGTGACAAGGTCCGGTCGCCCTCCCGCGAAACCGGCAGAAAGTCCTCGCTCATAATGACGATCTGAGGCACTCTCGAACCGCCACAGATCTTCAGTTCCTGGGCCAACTGCGGATCCGCGTCACGATCGACATAACGAAATACAATCTTTGAATTCGCGGCGGCAATATGATCAAAAATCGGGCACTGCGAAACACAATCGCCACACCAAGCCCCCGCCATCACCAGCACGTTCATCGCGCGTGAGAATCCCGAGATCAAGTCAGCTTGTTCGGCTGAAAGTTTGACCGCGTTATGGGCAGTCGACCACTTCTGACAGTCGCTTTCAGATCCGTATTTCTCAAGAAAGCTTTGATAGCTGAGGCCGGATTCGAAGGTTGTTTGGAAATTCATTTTGTCGGCGTTGGTATGACTGGGGTTATTAAGAAGTGACGGCCGGTCGGACCGCTATGGCTAATTGGAAACGAAATGCCGCCGATTTTCAATCCAATTGTTTCCAGTACCCAGTACCCAGTACCCAGTACCCAGTACCCAGTACCCAGTACCCAGTACCAAGTACCAAGTACCAAGTACCAAGTACCCCAGTACCCCAGTACCCCAGTACCCCAGTACCCCAGTACCCGGTACTCAGTACTCAGTACTCAGTACTCAAAACCAACTCCGCCCCACTGGTGCTATCATTTGCCGCTCAATTTAAGGGATCCGCCTCAAATCAAGCCGCGATAGTAGCTTGCGAACCGATTCCGCCGCCATGCCTGCAACCCGCCGCAGCGACTTTAACGGTTGTCCCGAAGAATCTAATTAATCCGGATGTGACCAGCCGATTCGTAGAAACCAGAACCGTGGTGCGTCAGCAATCAGGGCGAGCCACCATCCCCATCATCCGTTTTTGAGCTTCGCCATGAAGAAATTGTCCACATCCAGCTTGCTTTTGACCCTGTCCCTCGGAATTAGCATCTCCGTCGTGTCATCAGCCTTGGCACAACAGCACGAAACCTTCGGTGATTCGGCACCAGCAGAGCTTTGGGGCGCTGACGTTGTCAGCACATTTTCGGTGGAACCACAGCCGCCCGTTAGCAACATGCCTGCGTCGGACGATCTAGCGCCGAAGTACCAGAGCGAATCGGCTTACCAACCTGAACCCAGCTACCAAGCACGCGCCTCTCAACCACCTGAAACCGTCGGTTGTCAGACCTGCGAAGGAGATGTTGTCACCGACGAAAATCTCTTTCCGGAGGTAAAGAACGCCAACTTCTTCGGCGTCGATCGCGATGAATGTTGTGACGAATGGGCGGGGATGTGTAAGGGCAAGTCGCTTAAATACGGTTGCGGCTGCGGAGGATTAAAAGCCAACAAAGGCCATCTCGGCATCCCTTGGCTCAAGCGCAAATATGGCGGCGACGGCTGCGACTACTGCAAGGGCGGCTGTTGCGAAAAAGGCTGCAACGGCAAGAAATGCAGTGCCATGAAAGACTGCCTCAAGAAATGCTGCTTCTTAAAAAACTGCCTTAAAGACGACGCAGAAGAATCTTCGGACTGCCAACCGCAATCCGATGAACCATCCATCTTCGGCCGGCCTCTGGACGGCAACGATGACCGCTGCGGCTGCCGCGGTTGCCGCGAAAAAGGATGCTCTCCTGACGAAAAATGTGGCAGCTGTAAATAGCAGACACAAACCTCTTCCGCCTCGCCCTCTTCCAGCAAAAAAACCAAAACGGTTCCGCTCGGTGCCCTAAATTCCGGAGTCAATATCATGAAACGCAAACGAGACAAAACCAAAATCTCCCTCGACTACAGTTCCTTAGAAGATCGCCGCGTGCTAACCGCGCTGGCATCGACCCCTGTAGTTGAAATCGCACCTTCGTATCTGCCGGCTTCCTTTTACACCGATGCCGATGCGGGCAAGTTTTTCATCTCCGCAAATGCCGATGCTGCGATCACGGAAATTTCAATCGAAGAAACCGAGTCCGAGATCACGGTTATTCAAACCCTGCTGGACACCGAAACGTCTTTGCCAACCCAGAGCGCGCAAACGTTTGACGCCACCGGCATTGATGAGATTCACTTCATCGGATCAAACGGCATCGATCTATACTCGGCCGCCACTGGCGACACATTCCGTCGTAACACCATCAACGGAAAAGGCGGCGACGATGTCCTCGACGGCGGCGTCATGGGCAGCCGAATCATCGGCGGCGCTGGCGACGACACAATCACCGCCGGCGGTTTCGACGACGTCGCCTCTTATGGACGGCAAGTCGTTTTCGGTGGAGACGGTAACGATACGATCCAGGTCGGGTACCAGTTTGAATCCGAACGCAACTATGTTGTCGGCGGTAACGGCGACGACGTCCTGATTGGTGGCGACGGACAAGACCGATTAATTGGCGGCAATGGAAACGATCACATTATCGGAAAGGCGACCGATAACCGTTTCAGTGGTAGAGAGAATTTCAATTCGGCTGAGGGCGAATCGGGCGCAGACGACGCAAGTTTGGCTCCCGCAGGTCCCATCGCCTCCCCCTCGTACGCCGTCGTAGACGATGACTATATCGCCGGCGGCGCGGGCGATGATCTAATCGAAGGTTTCCAAGGCAACGATTATATCCTCGGTGGCGCAGGCAACGATCGCATCTTTGGCTTCCTTGAGAACGTCGATGAAACAGTCACAGCAATTGACGGCAACGACATCGTCTTCGGCGGCCTGGGCGACGATTATTTGAATCTCGGCGAAGGTAACGATCGAGCCTACGGCGGTTTTGGCGACGATACTGTGTTGGGCGAGCAGGGAGATGACACGATTCACGGCTCCCACGGTGACGATTCACTGATTGGCCATGGCGGTGCCGACAAAATTATGGGCGGCCAAGGTGCGGATATAATTTACGGCGGCGGCGATGATGATTACGTAAACGGCGGCGAAGGCAGCGATCGAATCTTTGGGGAATTAGGAAACGATCGCTTGCTGGGATCCTTTGGTGCCGACTTCATCTACGGTGGCGACGGTGACGACACGATCCTCGGGCACTCAGGTGCCGACCGGATTTTTGGAGATGCAGGGAACGACCGCATCTACGGCGGGCTTGGCAACGACCAGATCGACGGCGGCGACGACGACGATGTGCTCGTCGGCAACGAGCATAACGACACGATCGTCGGTGGACTGGGAAATGACAATCTGCAAGGCCGTGACGGCGAAGACTCGCTCTCCGGTGGTCAAGGCCGCGACCGATTGGTTGGCGGAAACGACTACGACACGATCGAAGGTGGTTCAGCCACCGACCGTTTCTTCAGTGATGGTGTCGATTCGTTCGTAGATTACAATCCTGCCGAAGACACAAAATAGAATTGTGCGCGGGACAATCGGTATTAGCAAAAAAAATCACCCCGCGATCAATCGAGGGGTGATTTTTTGGTTTACGTTTCTGAGCATGATCGGCCACTGGGCAGATCAATTCCGCTTAAGCGTCGATCTCATATCCAGCGCGCTGATCGCGTTCGATAAACGTGTTGGCTTGGTCATCGTCGACGAATTGTTCGGCTTTGGTGTCGAAAGTTAATTTTCGATCAAGCCGCATCGCGATGTTGATGCTGTGGCAGAGGTTCATTGAACGGTTGTGCGACAACACATCCGAAGAAGGCGTTTCGCGCGATTTCACGCACTCCATGAAGTTCCTCATGTTCGCCCCGAAATTGCCATCGTCATCGCCGACGGGGACTTTACCGCTGGCGTACAGCGACTTCATGGTCTCTTCCTTGAGCGGATTCTTTTCAAGTTGCTCTGGCGCCTTCCCTGTCAGTTTGCCTCGGTTGACAAAGAACCGACCTTTCTCGCCCTCGAACATGATACCGTTATCAAACCCTTTATCATCGGCGCGATCGGCAACCAAAATCTTCAATCCATCTTCGAACCCAAGTTCGACTTGGAATTTAACCGCGCAATTAAACTGATCGTCCTTGGTCGGCATACCGTCGACGAATTCAACCGGATGCTCGGAACTGATCGGATTCACGGTAACCTTACCCGCGTCATCGCCCAAGCGATCCATCGCCCACAACGAAACGTCCAAATGATGGGCTCCCCAGTCCGTCAGCTTCCCACCAGAATACTCGTAGAACCAGCGGTAGTAACGATGGGCGCGGCTGAATGGATGTCCGGCGCCCCAACCTTCCACGTCTTCGATTTCTGGAGCCTCGCGGTAGTCAACGACCGGACACTGTCCCAGCCATTTTTCCCAATTCAAAGAACTGGGGGGCGCGACCGCCGGTAGAACACCGCTGACACGACTTCCGCCCAGACACGCTGTGACGTTGTTGATCTTTCCGATACGTCCTTCTCGCGCGATGGCCGCCGCCCGCGCGAATTTCAAACCGAACTCAGATCGTTGCTGAGTCCCGACCTGGAAGACTTTGCCGGTCTCCTGCATGACCTTGTAAATTTGCTGGCCTTCGCGAATCGTCAACGTCAGTGGTTTTTCGCAGTAGACGTCTTTGCCGGCGCGCATCGCATCGATGGCCATTTTCGTGTGCCAATGGTCCGGCGAACCGATAACCACGACATCGAGATCTTTACGCTCAAGCAACTTCCGATAGTCGTCGAAGGCTCTGACCGCCAACGGATATTTATTTGCTCGGTGTTCATCAAACGCCACCTGCAACGCGCGGCCTGCCTGCACGCCGTCGATATCGGCGACACCTACGCATGGCCCATAGCGCATTGCCTGTTTGCCAAGATACGTGTGATAGCGGATTCCTGTTCCGATGAAGCCCACGCCCGGCTGTTCATTTTTGGACTCAAATCCGCGCGCCGGACCCGCCGCTTTGGTGGGCGATGCCGTGGCGCAGAAGTAGCCACCGGCTACCGTTGCCGCGGATGCTTGTAAGAAACCTCGACGGTGAGGTTGGGACGCTGTTGACTTGATTGGTTCTCTGCTCAATGGATTCTCCACGCACGTATTTTGTGAAAGCGGTGTCAGGCAAGCTTCTGCCGAGTGCATTATGATCAAAAGACGGTGTTAATGGCAACCACTAAAACCAAATCAAATCAGATTCTAACGGCCGATTTTGACGGCTTCTGCGACTCATTTGCGCTGTGATTTTTCTTCATAAAACGCCAAACGTCGGAAACGGTTTGCAGTTCGGGCGAATTTGGGGCACGATCGCCGTAGATTGTCTGGTTAAAGGTGACCGCGAAAGAACGCAAGTTCGACTGAGATTTACCGAGCGATCGCTCGATCGCCGCAACCAAGTCATCAATGGTGCTGTGTTGGGACACGTCAATACCGTGGTCATTGGACCAAGCCCGCAGCGCGTTGATCGAATACTCCATCAACTTTTCAGGTCTGACTTTTCGGGCCATCCCAGAAACAAATGGGTCAGTGAAACTGGAAAACGGCTTCGGCGGTGCGAGATGTCGGTCACCCGAAGAAACGTCCTCAGTTTCGTCTTCGTCTCTGGGGCGTTTTACGGCGAACAACTGCCTCCACATTCGAAGTAGCTCAGCGTGGTACATGATGGCGATCGTCGCTAAGATCAGCCCGACCAAGGAATAAAAGATCCAGCGGAAACTGTTTGAATCGGGCTGTAATGATAAACGTGGCGGTGGAGCGACCGGTCGTTGCATCTTCGCAAATTCGTTGGGTTGGCCGTTGCGTTGCTGGTCGGGATTGTCGTTCGGCTTTGGTTCGCCTTGTGGCTTATCTGCTTCACCATCGTCTCTATTTTTTTCTGCGTCTGCGGACGCGTTTTCGTCCGCGTTCTCACCTGGATCATCCTTTTCGCGGTTTTCACGTTCTCCTTTGTCATTCTGGTCTCCATCACGCTGACGAGCTTGCTGGGTCTGAGCGTCGTTTCCATTTCCCTTTTCTCGATCACCAGATTGAGAATCTGATTTCTGGCCGCCTCCCCCGTCCGTCTTCTCCGACGATTTTTGATCGGTTTGGTCACCACGATCTCCGTCAGCCACCGGAGCGTCGTCCGACGGACGTTGTTCGTTATTGGGTTCGTTATTGGGTTCGGCTTGAGGTTTTAGTTTTGCTTTTGCGTTTTGATCTTCCTCGGCTTGCTCCGGAAGATCGTTGTCTCCGCCGATCGCAAGTTCAGAAGTCTTTTCGTTGCTGCCCAATAGAACGAGGTAGTCGTTCATCCTCGACGACAGATCAGGCCGTGGCAGCAAAGATATTAGCAACAACAGTCCAATCAGAAACATCGTCCCCACGAACAACCAATTCATCGCAACCGGTTCCGGAATCGAAACTCCGCGTTTGTTGGCGTAGCGTTTAAGCCCCAGCAAACTGGTGACCATCAGCAGCCCCAATCCTGACGTCAGGTACACCGCGAACAGGAAAAAGATTGAAAACCCCGAAGAGTTTGGGTTTACGAACCATTGCCCAACGCCAAAAATTGGAAACGCTGCAATCGCTAAGTAAAAAACCCACAGTCCGGGCGTTGTATTTTTTCCGTTTCTCCCCAGCATGAATTCGAAGAAACTGAACGATTCGGATTTCCTGAACTTTTTCGCTTTGAGTGACTCCGTTTGATCTGCCGGCGGTGTTAACCTTGGAGAAAGTTTCTGGCGGATGGCCTCCAACAACCCCATCGCCGAAACATCGCGCGTGCGTCCCAGCAAAGTGCAATCCCACACCAACCGATTGCTGACCCACATCACGATCACAATCAGGATGATGATCACGACAGGTTCCAGCAGGGCCAAATCTTGGTACTCGAATTCAACCACGACGGAGGTTGTGGCCAGCGTCGCGAGCGCCAGTCCAGCGGCAAACATGGCAGCGCGTTCTTTGCCCGCTTCGATGGAGATGCGGCTGATCAGCACCGTCGCGATGGTGAACAATGCCATGATCGAATTCAATCGGATAACATGCGGACCGCGATAAAAGATCTCGATCAAGAAAAAGATCAAACTGGCCACCATCGCAATAATCAGCGCAGGACTGGCCACCTGCAGCAGCAGACTAAACAACGGACGGTCATCGGGGTATTTCGCCATTGCACCATCATACCGTAAGGCGGAAAGTGATTCCGTGAATTTTCTACCGCCGTTACGCTGTAGATAAGCGGCCAGAAGGTTTTGCGGTTTGCCTGAGGCGTGCACGCATCATTGGATTGAATGGAACAGACGCAGAGGTTCAGGTTTTTTCGGGGCGCGAAAGGGATCCTTTTAGACGATCCACTACGATGACCATTCGTGCAGTTCATCATAGGCAGCAAAAAGTCGGTCGGCCACAAAAGACGTAGTACGCGCGGTTGCATTGGCCGTTTGAGTTTCCGGAGCTTCTGCAATGAACCGCTTTTCTAAAGATTCAACCGCCCCAGCCAACCCTCCAACATCATTCAAGCGTCGCTTCAGTTTTGCCTTCAAAACGCTGTCTAATCCAAAAGTCTCTCTCCGTGTTAGCTGACCGATCACTGCAGCCTGAGCATCAAAGTTTTGCGGGCGCGATTGCGTAAGCTCAACTTCGTAATCTTCGAAGGCAGCGATCGGCGGTTTGATCGGGGAACCACCCACAACCTTCGGTGGCGTAATCGGTTCAGGTTGGCCGGCGGTGGTGTTGGCGTCATCGGAGGTTGGGGCGGGCCTCTGTATTATCGCAGGCGCTTCATTATCGGTAACGCTGTTTGACAATTCACTCCTCACTGCCGGCAAATCAACCATAACATTCGCCGCCGGAATTTGAACTGGCGGTCGCAGGTCCGCAAATAAATTTGCCAGCGTCACCGCGACGTCGCCGCTGTTGCCTCTTGTGAAAAGGTTCACATCGCTCACCTCGACCTGCCCGTCGTCGTCAAAGTCACCGTTGGCCCATGTTGGATTTGCCACACCAATGTTTGCGTTGACCGTCGCAAGGTCATTCCGATCGACCACGCCATCTAAATCGGTGTCGCCGAGAAGGGCGACGTAAAGCGTTTGGCTGAACGGGCCGCCGGCGACTCCGCTGGAATCGCCGTCCAGTAAAATCCCTGAATCAACGGCAGCAATTGATGCGCTGACTAATTGCACATCGTAGAACGATGAGGGCAGGGGGATGGCGAGGCTTCCGAAATCCCACGTTGCCGTGAACGTGCTGGCGTCGTAGTTAAAGCTCAAGCCCGTTAGATTAATATTGGTGCCCGGCGAGCTTATATTTGAAACAGTCAAATCCGCCGCGTCGACGGAGACGTCTTCACTAAAGGTAAACGAAAGTGGCCCTGCCAAATTAGGTTGCGTCAGACCACTGCCGTCAAACCCGCCGCTTGCGTTGTTTCCCCCTCGCGCAAAACTGGCCACCGTCGGTGGCGACGAACTTATGATGGGACTTTGGGCGGGGCCGAATCCTGTAGGCACCACGCCGGATTGATCAAGCACGATCTTGTCGACCTGTATGCCATCTTCACGCATCCACAGGTTAATCGTGTGCACGCCCGCGCTGGGCACGTTCACGGTAATGTTTGGTGTGCCTGAAACAACATCATCTACCCAATCCCAGTCGGTGCCAAAGACACCCAAACCGGATCCGCCGAGCGTAACTGCGGATCCGTTAAGCCCCACGTGGAGAGAGTTGTCGTTGGCGATCGGTGCTCTCAACCGCACAAACACTCGGTAGATGCCGGGCGTGCCGAAATTCACGTCGTAGTCCACGCGCGGCCCGATGAGACTGTCTCCCACGTTGGCACCGGCGCTGGGAGCGGACGCCAAATTGCTTTCGTTGAACTCGGCGATCAATCCCAAGTCCCCCGAAGCCGTTTCGCCAGCACCCTGCCGCCCGCCGGCGGAATCATCGTGCAATAAATTGAACGTTTTACCGGCAGCAACGCCCGTTCCCGCAACTCGACCGGTGAAATTTTCCGCCTCAATCACCACTTGCCCGTCGGATTCTTGAAAGACTTGCAGCGCCGGTGGCAGCGCCGCAATTTCGGCCCGGATGGGGCGATCGCCATTGCCTAACGTTGCATCCCACTGGTTCAGTAATTCGGTCAAGTCGTAACTGTTGAAGGACGTCCGGCTGTTGGAGGCGGTTGTGATCTCTCCCGTTGGAAGTCGCTGGGCGTAGATGGCTTTGACCGTGACGTCACGATTGTTGAAATTCTCAGGCGTGATGTCGGGGATCCCATAACCCAAGTTGCCATAGAAATAGCTGTTACCCACCTGCAGATTGTCGCCGGTGGCAATAAATCGGCCGCCTTGGTTGTTGAATTGGCTGGACGGCTGAAAGGTTGTGTTGTCGATAAAGAAATTGTCGCGCGTCACGAGACCAGGATTGTTGTTCACAAAGAAATTGCCGGTTCCATTGGAGGCGTTACCCAACATGAATCGTGAGGATCCATCAGCCCGAAATTGGTTCGGATTTCCCATTCGTTGCAAAACAGAAACCTGCCGCACGGAGAAATTATTGTTGGCCCCTTCCTCAACGAAAAACGCAAACCGCCCATTGCCCAGCAACACGTTCTCATAAGCCACCGAATCGGCAACAAACGCATCGAAGTCGATGCCGTCGGCGCCAGAATTCTCAACGAAATTGTGAGTGGCGACGGAATCCGTCGTGCCCAAAAACCAAATTCCTCGTTTCACCGAATCGACGATGTAGTTGTTTTTTACGGTGATGTTCGACGTCCCAAAATCAGCCGTGACGCCTTGCCAAAGCGCCCGCATCTCAAAGCCAGCTACCTCGACGTTGGTGGATCCACTGAATCGAATTAAAACGCCGTTGACGTGTGGGTTGGAGGAAGCAAGGTTGGGGTTGCCGATCAGTTGGGCGTTGTCGATGCCGATCAGTTTGACGTTGCGGCTGCCGGACAAGCTGAAGATCGCTTCCTCGCGATTTTCGGATTCGCCGCTGCCATTGTTGAAGATGTCCGGCGTTGTATAACTGCCCACGTAGGTGATGCTGCCGATCAAATAGATGTGCACATTACTGGGAACATCAATGTCCGAAGTGATCGTGAAATCACCGACCAAAACGTAGACGTTGGGGGATGCGTTGGTGCCCGCGGTGATCGACGAGAGGCCCGCGACGTTGGTAATGACGCTGGCGCCCGAAGGAACGGTCTGGCTGCTGATGATGGCGTCCAGCGTATTTTGAACGGTAATGTCATCCAAAAACAAATCGGTATAGACGATATCAGCGACTCCATTGTTGTTGTCGCCGATGTCGCCTTCAAAGGTTCCGTTGACGTTGTCAATAACGTCGATCGCGGCTTGACTGATGCCTGCTTCGGCTAACGTCGCCAACATCTTCCGCGGCTCAAACTGTTGGTAGCTCAAAGCCTCCGAAGTCGTTTTCCGCCTGCGCGTTTTTAGGCCTTGGCCAAAGAGATGATGAGTCATATTGAACACAAAATGAAGGAGGAGGGGCGCCGATCACTCAATCGGATCAGGGAATGCCTGAGCCACAATTTTACTTCATTGTGTTAACAATCTCAATGCGATATTCTTTGGGGGCTGGAGAACTACAAAGTCAAAAACTTCGTGCGATGTGCAATTCGGGAGGTCGAGGTTCCGACCGAGATCTATTTGGCTTCGTAGACTTCATGCGGAGCCTCAACCTCTAGGTTCACGCGAAAATCGACCTTGCAGTTCTCCTGTCTTGGGGGCGGGTTTGCATGTGACCGAAAGCACCGAAAACAAGGTCTCCATCGGAAGGCTGTTTTCCGAATTAAATTTCTGCTGGTGGGGTGAAAACAAGCGCCGATCGCTTAGATATCAACAACCATGTCGTCACGATGAATCAGCACCGATCGAATGTTGGGACCAAGCAACTGGGAGACTTCTGCACTGTTGAGCCCGATGATCTTTTTGGCTTCGGCGGAGTCATACTCTGATAGGCCTTGTCCTATCGTGGTTCCGTTAGGGCTGATGATCTTCACCGTTGCTCCGCGATCAAAATCGCCTTTGACGGCGGTGACTCCCACCGGCAGTAAGCTTTTGCCTCGTTCGAGGGCCACAAGCGCGCCGGAGTCTATTTGGATCTGCCCTGTTACTCCCAGCCCGCCTGCGATCCAGCGCTTCCGCTGATTGATGGGCGTTTCCGAAGGGCGGAACCAGGTCGCTTTTTTTCCGTTGTTTAATTCCGAAAGCGGGTGCATTTGATCGGCCGAGGTAATCACCATCGTGGTGCCCGCGGAGGTCGCAATTTTTGCGGCTTCTATTTTGGTTCTCATGCCGCCGCGCGAAAATTCGGATGCCGCATCTCCACCCATAGCTTCGATCGCGGGCGTTATGTTGTCGACGATTTCTAAATGTTTGGCGTTGGGATCCAAATGGGGAGCCGCGGTGTACAACCCGTCAATGTCTGAAAGGAGAATCAACAGATCCGCCGCGACCATCGATGCCACTCGGGCAGCCAACCGGTCGTTGTCGCCGTAACGAATTTCGGCGGTGGCGACGGAGTCGTTTTCGTTGATGATGGGCACCGATTTCCATTTGAGCGCCGTTTGGATTGTGCTGCGAGCATTAAGGTACCGTCGGCGCTGTTCGGTGTCTCCAAGGGTCAGCAGAATCTGAGCCGCGGTCAGACCGTGGGCCTTGAGCGCTTTGTGGTAGGCATGGCACAACGCGATCTGCCCAATCGCCGCCGCGGCTTGGCTCTCCTCCAACAGCAGCGGGCCGGCACTGATAGGAACGCCTTGATCGGCCAGTTGCTTGCGGCCCAAGGCAACCGAACCCGAGGAGACGATTAAGACTTCGGCTCCCGCGTCGCATAGATCGGCCACGTCGCGAATTAAAGAAGTCAGCCAGAGGTCACGGATGCCAGTTTCTTGATCAACCAGTGATGCCGACCCGATCTTAATGACGATACGAGAAAAATTGGCGAGCGACGGTTTCAAGATAACACTTCTTCCAAGTTTCAGTTTTTGTGTTGTGGCAAAACGACCACGACGTTTACGGTGAGTCAATTTTTAGCATGCAGGTTCGCGGGTTATGTCGCCAGCAGGCCAACGCAGGGTTATTTCAGCCCAAAAGTCTTTCTAGGCAAGCCCATAGGATAAAGATTACAATGCAATAAACAAGTCGCTCAGTGCTTTGGTATTGCCCGCTAGGTATTGAACCACGTTCATTGTGCTCCCCAATTTTTTACGTTCCCAGGCTCCTTCGGCGAAACACCCGACAAACCATGCTCAAACCTGACGCTCAGCGCGAAAAAATTCTCGACCTGTTGGAACACGCCGGCGGCGTGACCGAAGAATCCGTGCGGCAGGTGTCTCAGGAAACGGGCGTCCCCGAGGCCGACGTTTGGGGCGCGGGGAAATTCTATTCGCTGATTGACACTCCTGGAAAACGGACGCGTGTTTGTGACGGTCTGTCCTGTCAAATGGCCGGCGCGGACGAATTGGCTCAGACGATTATCGATTCCGGGCAGGCGTGTGAGCGTGTGAGTTGTTTGGGACAGTGCGATTTGGCGGTCGCGACACTGACCGAAGACATGCAGCTAAAGACTTACACAAAGAAAGAAACTTCCATCACGCCCGATGATCCCAATTTGGCGATCAATCTGGCGGGTCCGGTCGATCTGAGTTACTCCGCATTAAAAAAATCAATCGCCATGGGAGTCGCGGCGGTCATCGACGAAATTGAAGCGTCGGGATTGCAAGGACGGGGCGGAGCCGGATTTCCGGCTCACATCAAATGGAAGGCAGTGCGCAGTCAGCGCGAAACCGAACGTTACGTCATCTGCAAGGCGGACGTGGCATAGCCGGGAACGTTTAAGGATCGGGAGACGTTTCTTAGACAGCCGCACAAGATGCTTGAAGGGTTGGCGATTGCGGCGGCGATGATCGAGACCCGCGAGATCTATATCTATATCCGTGGCGAGTATGGCAATGAGCTTGCGTCGATCAATCGCGCCATCGAAGAGGCGCAGGTGCAGTTGGCCGATTTCAATTTCACGGTTGTGCGCGGCCATGGTGCCTACATCTGCGGCGAAGAGACGGCGCTGCTGGAATCGCTGGAAGGCAAACGCGGGATGCCGCGGTTGAAACCGCCATTTCCAACGGAGGCCGGTTTCCGTGGCAAGCCCTCGCTGATTCACAACGTTGAAACAATCGCCTGCGTGCCCTCGATTGTTCATCGCGGCGGACAGCATTTTAAGGACCTAGGCCGGACCGAGCCCGGTTCGAAACTGTATTGTATTTCGGGGCACGTGGAATTGCCTGGTGTTTACGAACTGCCGTTGGGGGTGACGTTGGACGAATTAGTTAGCGCTGCTGGGGGGTACGTCGGAACACCGTTGGCCTTTTCGCCGGGCGGTGCTTCTTCGGGGTTCCTGCCGATCTCGATGAACGCTCTGCCACTTGACTATAAAAATTTGTCGGCGGCCGGTTCGATGATGGGAAGCTCAGGCGTCGTCGTGCTCAATGATACCGTCGACATGGCTCAGGCGGCCGGTTGGCAATTGGAATTTTTCGAGCGCGAAAGTTGTGGGCAGTGCGCGCCGTGCCGAATCGGTTCTCGCTACTTGCGACGGCAAAACGATGCCTATTTGAAACTTGGCGATCCTGTCGCGTTCGAACATGCCGACGATGTGGCGTGGGAGATGGAAGAGGGATCCATCTGCGGGTTGGGAATGGTTGCCGCGAAACCGTTGGAGTCGGCCCGGAAACATTTTCCGGATCATTTTAAAACGAAATAACAAACGTTTCGGGGCGGCGCTCAGTCGCCCCATACCGCGTGAGAGTTCGGGTGGCTTTGAGTTTACCGGACGATGGTGATAAATTCGAAAGAGAAACCATGAGCGAATCATTCCAGATCAAACTTGATGGGGAATCGGTGGCTGCCTGCACAGGTGAGACCGTTTTCGAAGTTGCCAAACGCGCGGGCGTGGAGATTCCAACGCTTTGTCACGATTCCCGCTTGGAACCTGTCGGCGCCTGCCGCGTCTGTCTGGTCGAGGTCGCGGGGCAGAGGCGGTTACAGCCGGGATGTGCTTGGGTCGTTGCGCCGGACATGGAGATCAATACGCAGTCCGATCGAATCGAGCGTCACCGGAAAGTGCTGTATAACCTGTACAAGTCCGATCACGAATTAGACGCCGCGGGGCTGCCTTTGGAGACGGGTAACGGAAACCAATTGCGTGAGCTCTGCCAGAGTGTGCCCGATATGAAGCTGGCTCCGGTCGAAGCGCCGCGCAGCGATCGTCCGTTGGATGACAATCCCTACATTCAATTCGAACCCGACCTCTGTATCCTTTGTGCGCGATGCACGCGCTATTGTGATGAGGTCGAGGCCGTTAACGCGATCACGCTTTCCAGTCGCGGCAGCGCGACGACGATCGCGACGGCAGGCCAACGCAGTTTGATCGACACCACATGCGAGCTGTGCGGTGGCTGTATTGATACTTGTCCCACCGGTGCCTTAATCGAAAAGAAAGTCCCCAAGAACCTCGTTCAATTGGGCGGGACCCGATCCGTGAGATCCACCTGCAACTTTTGCGGTGTTGGCTGCCAGTTGGATCTGCATGTTCACGATGACCGCGTCGTGAAAATCTCCAGCCCACCGCCGGGAGAAACGGTCAATGATGGGAACCTCTGCGTCAAAGGACGATTCGCGTATGACTTTATTCATCACGAGGATCGGATCACCGAACCGTTGATCAGAGACGCCAACGGAGACCTGCAACCGGCAACTTGGGAAGAAGCGATCGCCGCAACCGCTGACGGGCTAAACCGAGTTCGGCAAAAATATGGTTCGGATGCACTCGGGTTTATTTCGTCGTCGCGTTGTACCGGTGAAGAAAACTATTTGATGCAAAAAGTGGCTCGGGCTGCGTTTGGCACCAACAATGTGCACCAATGTGCCGCTACCTGACATGCTCCCACCGTCGCCGGTCTGGTGACAATGTTTGGTGCGGGCGCGATGACCAATTCGATCGACGAAATTCGCGATTCGGAGATGATGTTCGTCATCGGTTCCAACACAACCGAGGCTCATCCGATCATCGCGATGGAGATGAAAAGGGCGCGGCAGCGGGGAGCGAAACTGGTCGTGGCCGACCCGCGGAAAATTTGGCTGGCAGAGATGGCCGACCTCCATCTGCAGCTGCGGCCCGGCACCGACGTGTGGTTGTTGTCGGCGATGGCCCATGTGATCATCGCGGAGGATCTTCACGACAAGTCCTTCATCGCCAAACACACGACCGATTTTGATTCTGTTGCTGCCAAGGTCAAATCTTACACGCCCGAAGCTGCGGAAAAAATCACGGGCGTGCCCGCCGATGACATCCGCACCGCCGCGCGTTGGTATGCCACGACCAAAGCCGCTGGAATTTACTATACGCTCGGCATCACCGAACACACGCACGGCACCGACAACGTGTATTGTTTGGCGAACCTCGTGTTGATGACGGGGCATTTAGGTGTCCGGTCAGCGGGCATGAACCCGCTGAGGGGGCAAAACAATGTTCAGGGCGCCAACGATGCGGGAGCGACGCCCGTCTATTACCCGGGGTACCAAAAGGTCACCGACGATAAAGTGCGTGAGGTGTTCCAATCAGCGTGGGGAGTTCCTCTTTCGCCCGATGATGGCATCAACCTTAACGAAATGATGAAGGAGATGGCGCGGGGCAAAGTAAAAGCGGTTTACGTGATGGGAGAGGATATCGTCGTTTCCGAACCGAATGTGACTAAAGTGGAGCAGGGGCTCAACGCGTGCGAATTTGTCGTCTGTCAGGAAATTTTCCACAACGAAACAACTCGATTTGCAGATGTCGTTTTGCCCGGCGCGTGCTTTGCCGAAAAGGATGGCGTTTTCACCAACAGTGATCGCCGTGTGCAACGCGTTCGTCAGGCAATTGATCCGCCGGGAAAGGCGCGGCCCGATTGGCAGATCCTGTGCGATGTCGCGCGGGCGGCGGGCTACGACATGCCGGACTATCCCAGCAGCAAAGAGATTTTTTCGGAGTTCGCTTCGTTGACGCCGCAACTGCGCGGCATGTCTTATCAGCGATTGGAGGCCACCGTGAAAGGGCTGCAGTGGCCCTGTCCCGATCAAAATCACCCCGGTACGCCGACGCTGCATCTTGAGGGGCCCGTGATTGGCATCGCGCCGTTTCAGGCGGTAGACTATCGGCCAAGCGCTGAACTTCCCGACAATGATTACCCGTTGGTTCTGTCCACGGGGCGTACGCTTTATCACTACAACAGCGGTACGCAGACCCGCCGTGACCCTGGACCGGTGGCCAAACAAAGGGGAAACTTCATCGAAATACATCGACGGGACGCCAAGATTTTAGGCATCGCGCATGGTGACCAAGTAGAAGTAAGCTCGCGACGGGGTACGATTTTTGCGGAGGCTTGGATTTCGCCACGCGTGCGTTTGGGTTGTATCTGGATGCCGATGCACTTTGCCGAAAGCCGAGCCAATCTATTGACCAATGATGCGGGGGACGCGGTGACGGGAACCGGCGAGTACAAGGTTTGTGCAGTGAAGGTTCGCAGGGCCCAACACGCATTAGAAACGCCGGTCGAGCCATCCGAAGCAGTCAAGCTGTAGGTGTCGAAGCAGCGTTTCTGAAGCTCCAGTCGTTTGGGCGATACACCAATGGTACTCACTTTAACGACTTTTGCACCTCAACCTGACTTCGAAGCGGCTTGCTTCGGGTAGGTTGGGGCTCTTAGCCCGACCGAAACGGAAGGGCGATTCGGCTAAGAGCCAAATCTACGGTTGGTGTTCGACGCGTCACCCATCTAACGTGACTGCCATTGGGATATAACCTGGCTTAATCGTTTCAGTAATGCAGGGACTGGTGCTACCGCCCAAAACGGCTCACTTAGAAAGATGCCAGAATCATTTAAGAAGCGCTACCAAGCCGCACTGGTGCTGACGGCTATTCGACGTAGAAAAACTCGATGGAATAATCGTTAGATACTTCCACTTTCAACCAGCCATTCTTGTTCACGATAGCAATTGCAATGTATCTATTAACGGTTGTAGGGATTCTGAAGGAACATCAAAGTATTAGGATAGGATTTTGGCGGGGACCCAAAGCTTCCGCAGGTCCTAACGTAAAGATGACCTAGGCTTATTGTATTCGCTTCGAAAAGGAAAGTCTGTCCAGACGCAATCCCTCCTATCCTTTTGTTTGTTTCATAATGTCAAAGTTCAAAACCGAAATCCTCGTCGGGAGCCTGTTGCTGGCGACGCTCGCGCTAATTTTAGCGAACCAATTCCTTGTGCGCTCTTACGAAATAACTCCGGAAAACGCCAGCAGGATTGGTTGGGTTGATGATCGCCAGAACGGCGGGAGTTCTATCGCTACGGGGGAAATCTCTGATGGTTTGTTTAAATTTGGGTACAAGGTCAATGCGGATTCTTTTGGAATAAACTACTCGATAATGTCGATCTTCCCAGATGAAGAATTCAAAACGGATCTTTCTTGGGTGGAGCAGTTTGAGATTAAAATCAGATCGGATAAATCCGAACGCGATCATGTCATTTTTTATGTTCGAAACTCCGAACCAGGCGTGACCGTTGTAGGGGATGAGACCAGCACGAAGTGTAGCGAGAGGCTGTTAAGTCTTTCTGATGAAATGCAAACCATCACCGTCGATCGTGATGAATTTCGTGTCCCCAATTGGTGGCAACAGCAATACTCCGTCAGTGGTAAAGCGGCAAACCCATCCTTCAATGATGTCCAGTCATTTGAGTTTAATGTAAATTCTACCGGTGAAGGCGAGATCCAAATTGCTTCGATTCGCGGAACCGGAAATTGGATCAACAGTGCGGCTCTTAACCAATGCTTGCTGTGGGTTTGGCTGGGTGGAATGATGATTGGCGTGATCTATCGCATGCTGACCCTCAAGAAAAGGCTCAGCGAGGAATCCGCCAAAGGTTCTCAGTTGAAGGCACACAATAAATTGTTGATCTCCGAATCGGCCACCTATCACGAACTCGCCTGCAGAGACCCGTTGACGGGCCTGTACAATCGTTACGGACTGGAGTCGGAGCTTGAGGAACAGGCGGCAAAACACTACTTCGATTATTCGATGTTGCTGCTTGACTTAGACAAATTCAAAGAGATCAACGACAACTTCGGTCACAGTTACGGTGACCGAGTGCTGTTCGATGTGGCGACGATCGTGAGATCAATGATCGGCAGCAAAGATATTGCTGCTCGATGGGGCGGAGATGAATTTTTGATCATTCTTCACAAACGCGACGTCGCCCAGGCGAGCGAGTTCGCGGAGGAGGTTCGCCAAGCGGTTTTGGCGTCAGGCTTGGCTTACAGTTGTAGTTTCGGGATTTGCAAATCTGAGATTGGTAAAAAATTCGAATCGACATTCAGCGAGGCCGATGCGGCATTGTATAAGTCGAAAAATGGTGGACGGAATCGGATCAGCCGCTATCCAGAAAGAGGCGATTGCAAGTCGGAAGAATTTGAAACGGCCATCGTGCCAGGGATAACGTTACTGGCGGACGATTTGCCCGTCGGTGACTTCACGACTCACGAATAAACAAAAGTGGATTGGCCCTGTACCCACGCCGACAGCGATAGTGCGATCTCGCTTTTCCGTTAACGATCGTGTCGAGGTCGGTAAGGAAATCGTTCCTCGTATCTTTCGCCGATCTTTACAACGGTTTTCAATTCGTCCAGAGGGCGATTGAAGTCAGTAAAGCCGCTGTCCCCAGCTGCTTCGGCGGATCCCTTCC
>CAYOZV010000087.1:11040-19067 GCA_964408465.1 uncultured Pirellulaceae bacterium | reverse complement strand
TAGGGGTGAAAGCCTGTAGCCGGTGGTTTGAGCGCAGCGAACACCACCGGATTACCTGAAAGTCCAACCTACGGATTTGGACGGCTTACTCCGCCGGTTTCACTTCGATCTCAACACTTCCCGAATGACTGTTGAACTCGGGGGCATACATGCACTGCAATTCCGCGATGCCCGTTTCGTATTTACCGGCATGTTGCACTCGGACCGACGATTCAAAGACGTAGGTGCCCTTGCGAAGGTAATCTATGAAAAAGTGCGTCGCGGTATCCTTGGTCGATTCGTAGTACCACAGCCCGTCTTGGCTGCGGTAGGTAGAAAGCACGTTAATCGGCTCGGTGCCGCTGCCCCGGTAATCCTTCAGGTGCACAAACTCCATGTCTCGATCGACTCGGATCTCGACACGGGTCACTAATTCGTCCCCAATTTCGACCGGTCCGGTCACGGGTGAGATTTCCGGCCCATCGTCGGTGTTCTTTTTAATGAATAACGCTTTCTTCAACCTCAACGGCGTTCCTTCGTAGGGCTCAATTTTGGAAACATCCTCCAAATATCTCCAGTGAACACTGCCCCAAGCGATCCCGTCATCCGATTTAGCAACCTCGATCGTTTTCTGATTCGAGTTAATTTCGCCGCCGGTGAAACGCTGCTCAAAGAAGCCCGTCCCTGCTTCGACCTTTTCCGGTTGAATCTTTTCGCCACCGATTTTCACCGAAACCAATTTCGTTGACGCTAAATCATCGGTGCCGCGCAGCAACAACGCGTAAACGGCATCGGCGGTCGACTTCGTTGTTTTCCAAGCCTGAGTTTGCTTTTGTTTTAAAAGCCAAATCTTGCACTCCTGCACTGAATCGGCATCGTTCAACACTTCGTCGTACGCTTCGATCAGCAAGGCTTGTGTTTCGATGGGCGCTTGATACCAGAACCAAAAGTTTTGAGCCTGATCCCAAAACTGACCAAGTTCGTCATCGCGCTGAGACCGCTCGGTCAGCGATTTCATCACCGCGCCGGCGGTGGCGTTATCGTTGGTCCGCTTGAGCGCGATCGCAACATGAGCCTGCGATTGGCGCGAAGACAGCTTGGGCCAATACGTTTTGGCTTGATTGACGTAATAGTCATAGGCCGCCCGATTCTGGTCGGCGATCGCTTGATCCTGCAAAAAGAACGAACGGCCGTACAGGTACATGGCGATCGTGGAATCAAGATTGTTACCATCCAGGCGATCCTTGTTCACCAAAAATTCGTAGCGCCGTCTCATATCGCTGTCCAGATAGTTCAGCGCCCTAATCGCCGACTGCACATCGACCTCCACGCCCAGTTTCCTCAACCGCCCAAATCCGGTCGTGATGTACAGCGTCAAATACTCATTGGGGCGGCCACCAGAGAACCAAGGCCATGAACCGTTGCTCAGTTGCATCTGAGCCAACCGATCGACGGATTTTTTGATAGCGCGATTGAGTCGATTGGTGTCAAACAACAGCCCCACGTTTCGCCGCGCTTGCGATTCGTCTTTACCGTCAATCAGCCACGGTGATTCGGCGATCGTGACGTTGCGGAGTTCGTCATTTTTCTCCAGCGGACTCTTAAGCGCGTCGGTGCCCTTCCATTGATCGAAGATCGTTTTGATACGCGGATTACTGTTGACGATCTTTTGCCCCAACGCGTTGGCGTACAACCGGTTGAAAGTTTGTTCGCTGCATTGGTGCGGGTATTCCATGAGATACGGCAGCGCCATCACCGCGTACCACGAAGGGTTGGAAGTCATCTGTACGGTCAACGTTTGACTCTTGAGCGAATCGCTGCGATCCATCTTTTCCAGTTCCTCAAACGTGAACGTGCGTGTTTGGTTGCCTCGAATCGGCAGCGGCAACGACTCGGTGACCAAGATCCGTTTAGACAACACCGGAAGCAATCCTTCTTCACCGTCGGACACCGTTTCGCTGGCACCGACGGCTTTGTAAGTGATCGCGCCGACGTAGTCTGGCACGTCCAATTTCCAGTGGTAGGAACGCGATTCTTTGGCGGGAACTTCGAACGTCTTCTTGTTGTCCACGTTCCCAAAGGCGTCATCGACAGCGCTTTGGTCAAACGCGTTATTCAATTGCAATTGAACGACACCCGTCTGAAGTTTATCGGATTGATTGGTGACTTTGACTGAGAAATACAACTGATCGCCTTCGCGCAGAAACCGCGGCGGGTTGGGCTGAACCATCAGGTCCTTGCTGGTCGTCATTTCGTCGGACAGCATGCCGGTACGGAGATCCGCGTCATGGGTCAGCCCCATAAACTTCCACGTCGTAAGCGCTTCGGGAACTTCGAACTCGATCTTGATACGCCCTTCACTATCGGCGATCAGGTTGGGATAAAAGAACGCGGTCTCTTGAAGGTTCTTGCGAATGGAAACCTGAGTGAGGTCCGGTCCGCCGCTTTGCACGGCGTCGCCACCGGATTGATTTTTATCGCTTTGCAGCCCGAATTCATCGGATTCGCGTTTGGCCAAAGCGTAACCTGCACTGACTTCGCCACTCATTGATGACGGCGCCGGTGCGCTCAGAGCCCTACTTTTGACCGCATAACCCTCGGTCGCTGGCATCGCAAAATCCATGGCCATCCCCGAACGGCGTCTAGCGCGCCCACCGGGAGCCACCCGATAGAAGGCCATTGCGATGTCGCTGGAAAAGCGCCTGTGTAAAACAGATTGGACGCCCCATCTCGGGTTCTTAAAACGACCAATCGAAGCCAGTTGCAACGGCTGGTTGTTGAACTGATTCCTACGATTGAACTGGTCCTGATAAAGGGCTCCCAGCTGCGCGGCCCATTGATGGGGCGCGAACTGATCGAGTGCACTGTCGTACATCGCCGCCACCATTTCAATCACCGAATTTTCGATCTCCGAATTCTCGCCACCAGATCCCGTGACCACGGCCGTCCAAGTCTCTTTGCCGCCGGGTTGAAGCTTGGACACAAAATGCTCCCACTTCACCGTCAAATTCTTATTCCGCCACGGCACATTGATTCGGACCTTCCGCGAGTACAAACGGTTCTCGCGCACATAGGTCACCACCACATTCAGACCGCCGCGATGTTTTTCTTCGATGGGAACTTCGATTTTCTTCTGCGTTCTACCGCCATCGGCACCGGCGTCGGCGTCGGTCCAAAACGCTGACACCGGTTGCTGACGATGAAACACTTCCACGTACGCCGCGCCAGTTTCGTATCCGGTGCCCCAGACCGCGGTCCAAGTTTCTCCCGGCTGGACACTGGATTGCTTGGCCGCGAAGTAGTCCGGAATTTTGATGGGAAAGGTTTCCGCAGATGGATCAATCACCGCAAACGCAGATTCGGCGGTGACCTTTTCGCCGCCAGGGTCGGTCGTTTCGAAGGTGACCTTAAAGGCACCAGCGGCCATCTCAAAATCCTGTTCAGCGATTCCTTCATCGTCGGTCGTGACCTCCTGCCGATGTACAACTTCGCCGGCCTTCCACCTTCGGAAATCGGATTGGTCGGGCGCCTCAGATTTTGACCGGCCGCCGTAGCCATAACGGTTACCCAATAACGGCTGACGTTGCACTTTCTCTGGCTGAGTTAGCTTCCGAACGATCAGCGTCCCCGTCGCCGCTTGGCCGACGCCATCGAGCGTTTTTGTGGCAATCTTGAACGTGGTTGGGGACTCGGTCGTCAACCAATCCTCGTGCGTTACATCGGCGGCCAAAGAAACGAATCCAACATTGACGCGCGTTTGGGATGAACGCGTCTCTCCCGAGGAATCGGTGACGTCCGCGTACACCGTGAACGTGAACACCGGCTGCCCCGCGCGATCGGCCGCGGGATCAGGAACCGCGTCAAAAACGATATCGAACGTGCCATCGGTTTTGGTTTCGGAAGTGCCTTGCGCGATTTCCTGTTGAGCAAGACTGACCGGCGCCCACCAGCAACGCCAGTACCACCACCCCGCGTATCGCACACTCCGCACGACGCGGTAGGTAACCTTTGCCCCATCCACGGGGGCACCGTTGTAGGCCATCGCGTGGCCGGTGACCGTCACCGAATCGTTGAGCGCGAATGATTTTTCAGGTTTGTCGATGTCGACTTTGAACTTGGGGCGTTTGTATTCTTCGACACGCACAAACGTCTGCCCCGAGAATCGAGATTCGGCGACTCGCAAACGCATCCGCCCCGTCGCTCGATCGTTGGGCGCGGTGAAGGTTCCCGCGGCGGAACCCAAGTCGTTGGTTAGCAAGGCGGTTGCGTGGACCACTTGGTTATTCACATCGACCAGTTCCACCGTCAGTTTCTCATTGGCCGCCACGCGATAGTCGTTCGTTCCCCTGTTGCTGGAAGTGCAAACAACTTTGAAGTGGATCGTTTGTCCGGGGCGATAGATTGAGCGATCGGTGAAGAACGACGATTGACGATAGAGTCGATTATCGCTGCGTCGCGACCGTCGGTAGTGGTTGTCAACGATGTGAATCGTGTCGTCGCCCTTGGTGATGGTAAGGTGATGGTTGCGGCTTTTGTCTTTGGCATCGAATGAGTAAACACCATTGGCATCGGTGACGACGTTACCAAGATTGATCAGTTGACGCGTGCGGTCACCGCCGAGGTAACCCTCTACTTGGACATTTGCTCCTGAGATCGGCTGGCCGCTGACACCGTCGAAGACTTGACCGGCTAAATCCAGACGGTTGTGTTGAACATGAGCGACGTGAACCAGATCCGTTCGCCATACTTGTTGAACGAAGAGGACATCGTTTTCATCATGGTTGCGGGCATCAATCATCCCAAGAATAAGGTAAGCGCCTTTTGTTAAATCATCCGGCACCGGTATCGTTTGCGAGGCGAATTTGTAGTCATCGGTCGCCGTCAATTCGACATCCCACTGTTTGACGACCGGCAGATTCAGCAGGTCTTGGCGTGCCTGTTTGTCGTCGCCGTTTCGATTGGGCATGAACCCTTTGCCCCAGAGGACGCGTTTGAATTGGACAATCCGAAACGAAATTTTATCAATGTTCTTGTAGCTGATCTCGAATTCTGGTTTTGCGGCGTTCCACGTTAGTTCGGTCGTGAGGTTGGCATCGGGTTGTTCGAGTTGCGCGATCAAATTCCGACAGGCGACGCCCCCGAGCGAGTCTTTGAAACGGTTGAAACCTGTTGTGGCGATGCGATGGGCTTGGCGAAGATCCTGTTGACCGTAGAACGTTTGAGCGAGCGCGGACAAGGCTTCGCTGGAGATCGGATGTTGCTTATGTTTGTCCGCCAACCGCCGGAGTGCACTTTGGTAGCGGGCCGTTTTTTCCTGGCCTTTTGCGACAGTATTGGCGTACGCCAGCCGCTGGAGATCGGCGGCTAAATAGGCCGTTTGATCTTCGTCGTTTTGGTGGAAGGCCAGCAACTGTTGGTACAGCTTGATCGTTTTCAGAGCGAAGGAGTCGGTGTCGTCGGTGACCGGCAGCCACTGCAGAAATTCAGTGTCGGCGCTGAAAATCGGGCTGTCGGCGGTGATTTGAAAGCTGTCGATGCCGCGCGTGATCTGTTCATCAAGGGCGTAAAACGCGAGGGCTTGGTGAGCGATGAAATCAAACGCTGTGGGTCGCCGCAGGTCGCCCTGATCGTTGCCGCCCTCGGTCAGCCGCTGATACTCCGTTATCGGGATTTTTTTCAGCTGATCGCCCGCCTCCAGCGCGTCGGACAACGACTGGTCAATGGCCTGCAAGATGCGCCGGAGGTCCCACGTTTGGATGTCGTCGCTGACGGTGGTCGAGGTTTGCGAGCGCTGTTGGAACCGCCAACGATTGGATTGAAAGTAGGAATACATCCAGTCCGCCAGTACGGCATCGGCGATTGGTTTAAGGGCCGGTGGGACGTTTTCGATTTCCGATTGAAGTTTTTCGATCGCAAACGGAGCAGCCGGTTGTTTTATTCGCGCTTCGACGGCAATCTTTTGAAACAGTGCTCGCGCCGCATCGGGCATCGCCTCTTGAGCGACGGCGGAATCGTAAATACGCTGCAGCAGCTGCATTTCGGTTTTGGGCAACTGCTGACTTTGGGCTTGTTCGACTTCTTCCCAAAGTTGTTCGCGCGATTTGTTTTCGTCCATCGGGTGTCCGTAGGCAAAAGAGATGATGCAGCCAGAGAGAAACACCATCAGAATCAAAACAGCTTTGGAATTGCCGCCAATTGAATCCTGTAAGTATCGCATGATGTCCCTTTTCGATAGAGTGTTTGTTGGTTGCAATTTTAACGTTTTACTTAGGCAAACCGTTGCACCGCAATTGCGGAATTTAGTAATAAACGTACCGACGCCGAGACACGTCGTGAAGTTCCGCCCAAGAGAAAAAATAGATTGGTGGAAAAAGAAGGGAACTAAATTCGTTCAGGTGCGTCGAAGCGAGGCAACGCGAGCGTCGTGGACGAGGCAAGTCGTCCGGTCGAGCACGGGAGGTTCGGCACACGTGGCTCCGTGCACTGCCCATTGAGACCTCGGCCGCTGAATGAAACATCGACGAGGCAGGTCTACTTAAATTTCTCTTTTTCCACGTCTTTGAATTCGTTGGTTGCGGTGAATCCCGAAGAGGCGGAATTTTTAGATCGGGTCACCAAACGGAAAACGGTGCCCAAGATACTGGGCAACTGTTGTCGAAACAGATAGCCGACCACACCTAGAATCACTAGGACCAGCAACACCGTGAACGTTGATGGGACAAACATTTTGGCGAACAGCAGCGCTGCCAGCATCAACATCTGCACGACACAGATCGCCATCAGGGCGTTGACCTTCATCTCTAAACGCTGGAATGCTATTTCTTTGTCGCTCACTGGATTCTTTTTGAAAAAAGACATCGGCAATCATTTCGTTGGAATCTTACCATATTTCGTACCGCTGAAGTAAGTTCGTTTGGGCAAACGATTCCTTGAAAAAATTCGCGCGATTTCATTTATTTCATGCCACGCTCAATCGCTTTGTCCAGGAACGCTTCCACATCATCGACCATGACGCGCATGGACTGATAGCGGTCGGCGGGGGCTTTCATTAGCGCTTTTGCGCAAATTTGATCTAAGGCCTCTGGGATCAATCGGTGGGGAGCCGCTTGGCTGGGCGGCGTGGGTTCTTTGTTGACGATGTTATCGAAGGTCACGCTTTTTTCACGTCCGGCAAACGGCTCACGTTGAGCCAGCATCTCGTAAAGAACGATCCCCATGCTGAAAATGTCCGATCGTTCGTCGACAGGAGGATTCCCAAGTACTTGTTCAGGCGACATGTACAGCGGAGTGCCGGCGCGTGTCTGAGCAATCTCTGCGTCTGCATCTTCGTAGGGCATCCCCCACACCTTGGCCGAGCCCCAATCGATCAGATTGACTTCGCCAAACATGCCGATGATCACGTTTTCGGGCTTAATGTCTCGATGGATGATGCCGCGCAGGTGAGCGAATTGAACGGCGTCACCGATTTGCGTGAAGATCTTCAGCAAGCGCGGCAATGTGAAATGGGATTCGGCTTCGGGCTTTCGTTGTGCTAGTGAAACGATGATCTCAAACAAAGTAAATCCTGCGATTTTCTTCATCGCGAAATACCAATCGCCTTGGTCGTCGATGCCCAGTTCATACAAGGGTGGCGTTGCTGGGTGCTGTAGCTGGGCTGTAATTTTTGCTTCTCGTAACAGTCGGCGGAGTTCGACTTTGTCGTGTTTGAACTTGGGCCGTAACTTCTTCAGCACGACTTCGCGACCAAGGTTGGTATCAAAGCAACTATAGAGCACCGCTTTGCCGCCGGAATTGAGTTCCTTGAATCGTGTGTATTTCGCGAAGTCGTTGGAAATCGCTTCGGGAGGAGGCGATTCTACATTGGCCACGTAAACCATCGAAAGTTTGTCTTGTGTCAAAGGTCGACTCCCCCTCAAAGAATTGTTATTGGTAAAGCACGCCACCTCGGTTTAGCGGGTCCAAAACGCGTAGTGGATTTTGTTAAAAACCTTTATTTGCCACTGGGGCGATCTAATCAGGGGCAAGGGATCTTTAACAAGATCCACTAC
>CAYOZV010000087.1:4780-10940 GCA_964408465.1 uncultured Pirellulaceae bacterium | reverse complement strand
GAGCCAGGTAGTGGATTTTGTTAAAAATCCTTGTTTGCCACTGGGGCGATCTAATCAGGGGCAAGGGATCTTTAACAAGATCCACTACACATTACTTTAACGTGACGCTTACGGCTTTGTCGCCGCTGAGCCAGGTTTCTTTGTGATGATCTCTGGAAATATCGCCGAATTATCGGGGGCCACATCCGCAGCCACCGGTTGAAGCTCTTTGAAGACGTGTTCAACGCGTTTCCATTTCGACCAGTCCGCCCGCAACAACTTCATCCCGAAATCGATTCGACCGTCTTCGATCCAGCGATTGAGCACCTCGCGCTGAATCGGACCGTATTCCTTTTTCTCCAGTGTACGCAGAATCCACGTATCATACTGCCGCTGAGCGCGCCAGTCGCGGGGACGCGTTTTCATCGTCACTTCCGACCGTACCACTGGAGGACGCATCGGACGTTTGCTGCAGACCGGTTTGACCAAGAACGGTGGGAGTTCAGCAGAATCCCGATTAAACATCCAGTGAAGCGCCAATCTCGAAGGATCATGAGCCGGATCCAATTGCAATACTTCACGAAAATCCTTTTCGGCCAAATCGCGTTGCCCCATCTGCACTCGTGCGATCGCGCGAGCGTATTTTGCCGCGGCGACAACTTTGAGATCTTTGGGCATGATGCGTGAAACGGCCGTAAAGTCGATCGTGGCCGACGCGAATAGCACCATTTGATAGAAGATCTTCCCACGGGCGAACAACAGTTCGGCGAGGTCGCGCGGCTTGTTAAAGCGGTGGAACGCTTTGGTCAACCAGATCGTGGCGTATTCGTGTGCGCCCACCGACGCCAGCGCTAAAGCGCGTCCCGAATAGGCCTTGGGCAGCTGCGGGTCGCGAGTCAAAGCCATCTCGAAATCCTCGATCGCCTCCCGCGGCCGATCGGCTTTCACAAGCGTCTGAGCCCGCAGCACCAACAGCTCCGTCATCGCAGGGTCCAACTCCAACGCCCGAGTGTAGTCGCTGACCGCCGAGAAATAGTTCTTGCGTTTGACCTGCACGTCGCCACGTAACTGAAACGCGGACACATCGGTAGAATCCAACAAAATTGACCGATCCAAAGACAACACGACTTGCTCGGGACGATCGTTTTGCAAATAGATCTTTGCCAACAAATGGTGGTAGGCCGGTTGCAGCGAATCGATGCGAATGGCTTTTTGAAGGTCACGCTGGGCCCGATCGTAGTGGCCGCATTTGACACGCGCTTGAGCCCGATAGTATCTGGCCAAATGATTACGGCGGTCGGTTTTGATGGCCCGCGAGAAGTCCTCTATCGCTGATTTCTGATCGTCAGTGATCGCGTAAACTTGGCCACGTCGAATCAACAGGTCGGCGCGATGAGGGGCCAGATCCAACGCCGTCGTTAGGTCGTCGATGGAGGATGCAAACATGCTGAGGAATTGATTGGCCAGCGCTCTTTCAAGATACGTATCGACATCGTCTTCATCCTCCAGCAGCCTGCGATTAAAATGCTTGATCGCTTTTTTGGCCACCGGCCGGCCCAGTTGCTGGTATTGCTCAGCCGAGTTGGGGCGGAGTTCCATGGCGCGGTTGAGGCAAAGGATCGCTTGGGTCCAATGTTCCAGTCGCGCACACGCGGCCGCTTTCCAAACCAATCCGCCGGCGTGATTGGGCCGCAGTTGGCACGATTTTTGAAAATCGGCTAACGCCTCCTCGAACCGATTCAGCGAATAATAGGCGACGCCCCGCATGTATAAATAATGAGCCAAGGTCTCTTCGTGGGGCTCGATTTGGATCGCGCGGCAATAGCTGTTGATGCCGCGCGTGTCATCCCCCAACCGCAAGTAAATCTCTGCCTCGGTGGCGAAGGCTTCGGCCCGGCGACTATCAATGGCGATCGCTTTATGGCACTGAGTCAGGGCCACATCCAATCGCTCTTTTTTGAAAAAGATGCGGCTTAATCCGTGATAGGCCTCGAAGGTGCAATGATTGGCATTGATCGCTTTTTCAAATAGTAACTCAGCGTCTTCGTTTTTGTGGGTCGCCAAGTGGACCTCCGCCAATTCGATAGCGGCGGCATAATCCTCTGGGTTGAGTTGGCAATAGCGGGTGAGATCACTGACCGCCAAAGCGTAATTTTTCACACGAGCAAAACAGCGGCCGCGCAGTAGCAACGCTTTTTGAAATTCGGGGTGCGACTTGAGCACCTGGTTCAGTTGCGTGACCGCCGGCATCGTCTGGCCCAACTCAAAACGCAGCTCGCAACACCCAACCAGCGCATCGGGATCATCACCGGCGATGTCTACCAACGTTTGCAAGTCTTTTTGGGCGGCGTCCAACTTCCCATTAGTACGGTACAGACGCGCACGCATTTGCAATGCTTCGCGCAGGCAGTCCACACCGCCTTGGGCGCCGCGAGAGCACCAGCGGATAATGTCCGCATCGTCGTTGGGCGGCGCGACGGCGACTTCGATGTCTTGGTCCATTTTATCGAAAGTCGATGCGTCGATGTGCTGCTGCGTCCACAGCTTCGCCAATCCGGTCCACGCCCACGGATGATCAGGCTGCAGCTTGATCGCCAATTGGAAATCACGAAACGACTTGTCGTACTTGCCACAGCGCAGATAAACCCAGCCTCGTGAGAAAAACAGATCTGACGAATCATTGCCGGCGGCGATCTCGTTTCGATAGTGCGTACTGGCGGTAACGGCGTAGGACTCCATCAGTTCCAGATAAGCATCGCGGCCAGCACCAGCGGCAAGGCAGGCCAGATCCAAATCATCGAAAGCGGCTGGCCAGTTAAGCTGCTCCCCGTGGGCGGCGGCGCGCCAAGCATACGTTTGAGGGTCGCAGCAGTTGAGCGCGATGGCTGCGGTGCAATCTTTGGCCGCGCGGCGAAAGTCGGATTGCTTGAGGTGGCAGTATCCTCGCAAGGAATAGAACTCGCCCAAACGCTCGACCGGCGCGATCACGATCGCGCGATTGAAATGAGCCAACGCACTGGTGAAGTCTTCGGCTTCGACAAACTCCATCCCACGCTGGAACTCGCGATTGGCCGCCTCGGTGGATTGAGCCAACCGCTGCGAACGCGGGGCCGAGGAGTCCGGTTCGGATACAAGCCGCTGAGCCTTCGAGGAATTGCTTGAATGGCGCTTGGTTGATTGCTGCGTCGTGGGGCTGAGCGATTGGTCCGATTGCCTCACGGCATGATTGCTTGCAGGACGTGAGACCGGCCGGTCACTCCGAACTTGGGCGGCGTCTGAATTCTCTGACGCGATAATGCTCCAACCGCAATGTTCGCATTTGAGAGCAAACATTTCGAGGTTCGTCTGGCACTTAGGACACTGGTTCATCGACTTAACGCTCGGAAGAATGTTTGTGATAGAACGCCAAAAAATCCATGACGTTGGAACCGGTTCATTATCAGCGCCATGCAAAAGAAGGTCAAACATTTAATGGGGCATTAAGGCCCCAACGAACAAGGCTCCGAAGCAAATATGGAAATTTGTCCCGATCAGTGGCAATTTACGTGTATTTAGGTAACCCAGGTCGCACTGGCGCCCCAACGGTCATCGCAACCGCCTCCGGCCTTTTAAAATGCTATAATTAAGTGCCATGAAAATCTCCAAAATCAAAATTGACCGAACCTGGGCTGTTCCGCTTTGGGCCGTGATAACGATGTTGATGTTTTCGCTACCGGCGATGGGGCAAGATTATAGAGATCGAGATCGCCGCGATCGAAACGACCGGCGCGATCGCGATCGTGATCTCGAACGTGAGAAGTGGAAACAAAAATTTGATTTGCAGGACTACCTCAACAAACTTGACAGCGACAAAAGCGGCGTGCTCGACAGCAAGGAACTAGGCAGCGAACGCACTCGGCAATTTCTCTCGAAGATGGGGATCGATTCGGGGAACCCGGTCAAGATTGATACGGCCGTAAAAAAGGCGAAAGCCAGGTACGCCGATAAACGTGACGCTGAGCGAAAAAAGTTTGAGAGCCAGGTCGGCCCCAAACTCAACACGTTTGAAATCGAAACTGAGACCATCGGCGTCCAGGGATTCGGCGTCACAGAATCGAAGGAACCCGTCGTCGCGACTTTCGACGAAAGTTTGACTGGGTTGAAGATGACCGACTTCGAGGAAAAAACGCTCAAGGATGCTCGCAAGATACTTGGCGGGTACGATCGCGATAAGAGCGGGTTTTTAGAGGGCGATGAGATCGGCCGCGTTCGGTGGAAGGATCCCAAACCCTCCGAAAGTGATCTTAACGGCGACGGCCGCATCTCGCTGTTGGAGATGGCTCAACGCCTAAAAAACAAGAGCACCGCCCGCGCTGAGAGATCAGACCGCGGCGATGATCGCAGGGACCGAGACGACGATCGTGATCGTGGCTATGATCGTGGTCGCCGTTCTGAAAAGGGCGGTAACGGACGATCCTCTTCTTATGAATCAGGCAGATCATCCAGCAATTCCTCGTCGGGTAATCGTTCGAACAGCGATGGCTCTAAGTCCGCCGGTTACTCGGCAAAAGGCGACAGTGCTTTCGCCAACTACATCGACGGCGTGTATAAAAAGTACGACACCGACGGCGACAAACGGCTATCTCAGGCCGAGTTGAAGAAGATGAGAAGGCCGCTAAAAGGCGACGCCAACAGCGATGGTTTTTTGTCCAAAGAAGAAGCGACCAACTACATCAAAAAAGACAAATCCAAGTCAAAAACTGCCCCCAAAGCAACGGCCAGCAGCACTGGCCCTGGCTCAACCGACGGGAGGCGCCGCAAGCCCACCAGTGCAGGCGGTAGGAAATACACGCCCTCCAAAAGCAGGTCCAGCGGTGGAGCAAAAAACGGCGGTGCCCTTGGAGACATGGACAAGAACTCAGATGGGCAAATACAAATGTCTGAATTCTCAAAGACATGGGACGAAGCGACGCTTCAGAAGTTTAGAAAAACCGATGCCGATCAGGACGGCATCCTTTCAGCCGACGAGTGGTCATCACGTTCTAAGTAATGCGGCGTGGCAAACCGATGCAACCAAAGCCCACTGAATCAATCGACGCAACCTCTGATCGCTCCCGATGGTCGGCGTTCCTTCAGAAAATCCCCAACCCGCACAGGCACCTGAACGCGATGCTTGGGCTCGCCATTGCCGCCGCTCTGTTAATGGGCATGTGTCTGCCAATCTATTTTCAGGGCAACACGGATATTGATACTCAGTCGCGGCAGCAGGCCAACTATCGTGTCGACGTTAATTGCTTGCGGTGGACCGAGTTCGCCAATCTCCCCACGATCGGAGAAAAAACGGCTCAGTCGATCGTCAAACACGGCCAAGAAATTGGCGGGTTTGGTTCGGTAAGCCAGCTGTTGGAAGTCAAGGGAATTGGGGTAAAAACGATGGCGAAAATCGAGCCGTTTTTGACCTGCGATAATGCAGTAAAACCGCTTCAGGACACCAACTGAGACCATAATCATGTGGAAAAGGTGGGTCGCCGGATTCCACCGCAGGAACCACGTCCAGAATGCGCTGGAAAACTTTTGAGGAAGTGCAGACGGCGCGGCCACGCGTGGGACGACGGCAGCAATCAACGGCGATGCCCGTTGCTGACAGAGGAATCTGAGCCACATGAGGCAGAGGTTGAAAAAGATTATGAGAAAAGACCTTAGGAATCCCAACTTTTCATCAAGCCTGCCGCTTCGTGGCGTTATCTAACACGAAGTATCATTACAGGTGCTCGATTGGCTACCGAATGAACGCCGGTTGGACAATTGCTGCCAAAACCTTAGAATTCGCTCACTTCAGCCGAATTGCTGGCCGAAAAATGCCGACGGAAACTACTCGATGGGGCTTGATCACAACAACGCTCAAACCTATTTCGAAAAGAGAAGAGATTTTAGGTTTTTGCTGTTGACGATTAGACACATCGCCAATAAATTTTGCGGTTCCCAATTCATTGGGGATTCGGCCTCTTAGCCAGTGCGTTACAGTTTTTTTCGTGGTTCTCACGAAGGTGCATTGGATTCAAACGCGGACAACTGTGTCGGTGTCTATGAAGAGGTTGCATATTATTTTTTGTTGAAGGATTCCGAGTGGCTGGTGCAAAAGAAGTAATCCGTATCCGAATGGAAGCTTACGACCATTCTGCATTGGATCAAAGTGCTCAGG
>CAYOZV010000087.1:0-4770 GCA_964408465.1 uncultured Pirellulaceae bacterium | reverse complement strand
CGTGGAAACTGCCAAGCGGACTCATTCTGAAGTCCACGGGCCGATTCCACTGCCAACTCGCATCGAGCGGTACACGGTTCTTTCAGGACCGTTCGTCAACAAAAAGGCTCGCCAGCAATTTGAGATCCGGACGCACAAGCGTCTGATCGACATTGTCGAAGCGACTGCTAAAACAATTGAAGCGCTCAACAAGTTGAGCCTTCCCGGTGGTGTTGAGATTAAGATTAAGGCCTTGGCTAAAGGCTAGGGTGCTGAGCGAATGGTTGATCGCCACGGAGGCGAGAGACCTGACTAAAACAAATTAGCGAATTAAAGAATATGGTTTGGAAGCTTTGGGGATAAGCGGTCCGCCTCTTTGGCAGGGCTGGCTTCTTCAGGGCAATACCAATTGGAAATAAATAAGGCGAATAGTCATGACGAAGGGCATACTCGGCCGGAAGGTCGGGATGACTCAGGTTTTCGATCCTGAGACTGGAATTGCGACGCCGGTAACGGTGATTGAAGCGGGCCCGTGCAAGGTGCTCCAGCTTCGTACGCAGGAAAAAGACGGCTATTCAGCGATCCAATTGGGTTTCTTGGACAAAAAACGTCCACAGAAAGACAACCGCTCTCGCCAATCACAGGCCGCTCGTTCTGAGCGTGGTCACGTGGCGGATATTAAAAGTAAACGCAGCAAGTCACTTGCGGCCGCTGGCGTTGAGGCAACTGTCAAAGCTGGCTGCGATCCTAAGAAGTTCATCCGTGAACTGCGTGGTGAAACTGAAGGCTATGAAGTTGGCCAAGACGTTGCTGTTGATGTTATGGCGGAAGTCAAGCGAGTTGACGTCAGTGGAATCAGCAAGGGGCGTGGCTTCGCTGGTGTTATGAAGCGGCACAACTTCTCCGGGCAGCGTGCGAGTCACGGCGTTAAGAAGTGTCACCGCCATGCTGGTGGTACTGGCATGAGTGCGTGGCCAAGTCGTACGTTTAAAGGCAAGCGGATGGCTGGTCAGTACGGCAACGCAAAAGTCACAACGCGGAACTTGAATCTTTACCGCATTGACGAGGAGAACAACTTGCTGTTGGTGGAGGGCGCTGTCCCTGGGCCCAACGGCGGCATGTTGGTCATCCGCGAAACAAACATGAAAAAGTAATCGGTAGGTCGAACGTAATGGATCTTGTTAAAGATCCCTGGCGGCGGGTCATTAAAAGCCTCCACCACGTTCAAGTTATCGGCAGGGAGCTTTAACGAGCTCCACTACACAGGCGGCTGGTTTCCAGCCAACAAAACACAAAACGTTTATTAGGTAACAGACATGGCGAGTTTGCCAGTTTTTGACATCAGCGGAAAAGAAGTCGGGAAGTACGAGATCGACCCGACGGCAATTGCCGCGACTATCAACAAGCAGTTGTTGCACGATGTTGTCGTGATGTACCAAGCCAGCAAGCGGCAGGGTTCTCACAAGACAAAAAGCCGTGCGATGGTTGCCGGTAATAAGAAGAAAATGTATCGCCAAAAAGGTACGGGTAATGCCCGTGCCGGTTCTCGCCGCTCGAACATTCGCCGCGGTGGTGGCCATGCGTTTGCTCGCGACAATCGCGATTACTCGTACCGATTGCCTCGCAAGGCAGTTCGTGCCGCGACCAAGATGGCGCTGGCGGGAAAGATTCAAGATGATCAGGTCGTCGTTGTTGACGGGTTGAAAATGGAAGAGCCGAAGACGTCTGTGATGGCAACCATGCTTAAGGGTATGGGGTTGACCGGCAAGACGACTTTGATTGCTACCGACGGTCTCAAGCCTGTCGTTTACAAGAGCGCTCGCAACGTCGCCGGTGTTTCGGTAATGCCTGCGTCTGACCTGAACGCGTTGGCGGTTTTGACTCCGCATCGTTTGATCGTCGACAAGGGTGCAATGGACAAGCTGAAAGAACAAGCGTCGTAAGTCGCACACCGTAGCACGGATTTTCAATCCGTTAACGCATATTGAAAACGGATTGAAACTCCGTGCTGCTTAGAAAACAAGTTGGAATTGAAATGGGCAAGATAATAACCAAGCGAAACAGAAAGCCTGCTCCAGAGCGGACGTTGAAGTTGGAACCGCACCAAGTGGTTCTCAAGCCAATCGTCACCGAAAAGGGCATGTACCAGTTCACTGAATTGAATCAGTACACTTTCAAGGTGAATCCTGTTGCAACGAAAACTGAGATTAAAGCCGCCATCGAAAAATTGTTCGAGGTCAAGGTTGTCGGTCTTTCGACGATGACTCGTAAGGGTAAATCACGTCGCTCTCGTTTTAAAATGGGGCGTACGAAGGATACAAAAATCGCAATTGCACGACTGGGTGCAGAGGATCGGATCGAGTTGTTCTAAAGTCGTCTTTTGCTCCGGCAAAGGATCCTCCGAACACAACTTAAACGGAAAATCACATGGGTATTAGAAAATACAAACCAACTTCACCGGGTCGTCGCGACGCCAGCGTTTGCGACTTCAAGGAACTGACCAAAGGTGCAAAGCCTGAGAAGTCGCTCCTTCGTCCGATCAAGAAGAACGCGGGTCGTAACAACCAAGGCATTATCACTTGTCGTCACCGTGGCGGTGGTCACAAGCGTAAGTACCGCATCATTGACTTCAAGCGGAACAAGGACGGGGTTACGGCGTTGGTGGATTCGATCCAATACGATCCCAATCGCAGTGCTCGGATTGCGTTGTTAAAGTACAAAGACGGCGAGAAGCGTTACATCATCGCTCCTGAGGGTTTGGAAGCTGGCATGACCGTTCAAAGCGGTGCCGATGCTCCACCGACCGCCGGCAACTGTCTGCCACTGAAAAACATTCCATTGGCGACCGTCATCCACAACGTGGAAATGCGACCTGGCCAAGGTGCGATTCTTTGCCGAAGTGCAGGAACCAACGCGGTGCTGATGGCTCGTGAGGCCAAGTGGGCTCAGATCTCTTTGCCTAGTGGCGAGATTCGTCGTGTGCCTTCAACTTGTCGCGCCGTCATCGGCAAAGTCAGCAACAGCGAACACAGTTCAGTTGTTTTGGGTAAAGCCGGCCGCAGTCGTTGGCTTGGCCGTCGCCCGACCGTTCGCGGTTCTGCGATGAACCCTGTCGATCACCCGCACGGTGGTGGTGAAGGTCGTACCAAGGGTGGACGTCACCCAGTGAGTCCTTCGGGTGTTCCAGCCAAAGGTGGCCGGACGCGTCAGAAGGCGAAGGCTTCCAACGCAGCGATCGTTCGTCGCCGCAAGTCGAAGCGTTATGGTCAATTGAAAGTTTCGAAATAACATTGGGCTGCTGTCGCGGCTAAGAATTGAATCACTATGAGTAGATCACAAAAAAAAGGACCGTTCGTCGACGAGAAATTGTTTGCGAAGGTTGAAAAGGCGATTGCCGCCGGAAATCGTGAGCCCATTAAGACTTGGGCGCGATCCTGTACTGTTGTCCCCGAATTCATCGGATACACATTCATGGTTCACAACGGTCGCCAGCACGTCAAAGTCGCGATCACCGAAGACATGGTCGGCCACAAGTTGGGCGAATTCGCTCCGACACGAACCTTCCGCGGTCACATCGGCAAGAAGAGATAGTTTCACTTGAAGTAGATGCTTCACATGAAGTTGATGACTTCAGCGTTTTAGCTACCAGCACAAATCAACCCGCTCAGAGATATTATGTCATTTCAATCAAAACATCGTTTCGCACGAATCAGCCCACGCAAAGTGCGTCCGCTGGCCAATATGGTTCGCGGCAAGTTCGTCGATGAAGCGTTGGACATTTTGAAGTACCAGCCGCAACGTGGTGCTCGTATGTTGGAAAAGGTCATCAAGACGGCTTTGGCAAACGCTCAGGACCCAGATCAGAATCCGGGTCAGATCGTTCAAGAGCATCGCCTGTTTGTTTCCGAAGCGTGTATCGACGGCGGACCAATGTTCAAGCGGATGCAGCCAAAGGGCCGCGGCATGTCGGCGATCCTGCTGAAGCGGATGTCACACATCCGTGTCACATTGGAAGAAGTTTAAGAATCATTAGTGGGGCAGGGGTTTCAACTGCCTTAACAACACTCAGGAAAAGTTATGGGTCAAAAAGTAAATCCAATCGCATTTCGCACCGGAGTCATGGAGACATGGCGAAGCCGTTGGTACGCACCGAAGAACGAATTCGCAAACTTCTTGGTAGAAGATTTCCAGATTCGCAAATTCGTCAAGAAGCACCCCACACAAAATTACAAAGCGGCCGGCATCGACAAGATCGAAATCGAACGCACCCGTGAAGAGGTCAAGGTCACCCTGTTTGTGGCTCGTCCTGGCATCATCATCGGTAAAAAGGGACAAGAAGTCGAACGGCTTCAAAACGAAATTCAAAATCTGGTCAAGCGTAAGATCAATCTTAAGATTGAAGAGATCTCTCGACCGGACATGCAGGCTCAGTTGGTTGCCGAGAAGGTGGCCGAGCAACTGATGCGTCGCTCCAGTTTCCGCCGCACGATGAAACGTGCATCTGAGGAAACAATGGATGCTGGTGCAAAGGGTATTAAGATTCAACTGGCTGGTCGACTCGGCGGTGCTGAGATGGCTCGCCGTGAGAAACAGATTAGTGGCTCGATTCCTTTGAGTACGCTGCGAGCGAAGATTAGCTACGGGAAAACCGAAGCTTTGACTCCTCAAGGTCATATCGGGGTTCAAGTCTGGATTAACCAAGGTAATTACGGAGACGAAGACAATGGCGCTGATGCCAAAGCGGGTCAAGCATCGAAAGGTCCAAAGAGGTCATATAAAAGGTAATGCGAC
>CAYOZV010000086.1:8603-19201 GCA_964408465.1 uncultured Pirellulaceae bacterium | reverse complement strand
GGTTGGAAGGACCGATGGCGGGAGCCATCTCAGTAGTGCGTTCCTAGGCAGAGCCTAGGAACGAGGGCACGCCAGTCCCTCCCACGCTCGACGCTCGTTACGAGGCTCCGCCTCGTAACGCACTACACGGCAGGCTCCCGCCTGCCGCTCTAACACAATGAAGGCCAGTTTCGTTTAACGAAAAGCCGGCAGGCGACCGCGTTTGGCACCGCCTAAACACCGACGCCTGAGGGCTTATCGTGAAACTGATTTCTCAGCTTTCGGCCAAACATAACAGTTCATCTAACGGTATTGCGGTTGGAAGGACCGATGGCGGGAGCCATCTCAGTAGTGCGTTCCTAGGCAGAGCCCAGGAACGAGGGCAGACGGCTCAACATACCAACGTCGACTTTAACGCTTGGGCAGAACGGGCTGCCCTGTCGGCGGCTGACTTAAGCAATTTCTATCCCCATTCTTTTCAATTCATTGCCCGCTAGCAAACGATCGGATAAATTGACAGCCTGCGAAACTTCGGCAGTTTCAGCTTCATTAGTCCCCACTCAACGGTTGAACCGGAATGAAAAAACTTCGTGCACTAGTTCTGATGCACGAATCTTTGGTCCCACCGGCGTCTTTGGAGGGGTACACCGAAAGCGAAATTCTTGACTGGAAAACGGAGTTTGATGTCGTCAGCACCCTCAGAGAAATGGGGCACACGGTACTGCCGCTGGGGCTTTGTGATGATCTGGGCGTTCTCCGCCGCGCCGCCGAAGAATTCAAACCGCACATCCATTTCAATCTGTTAGAGGAGTTTCATGGGGTCGGCGTCTACGACCATCACGTCGTTAGTTATTTAGAACTCATGAAGCAGCACTACACCGGCTGCAACCCGCGCGGTTTGCTGTTGTCCCACGACAAATCTCTGGCCAAAAAAGTGCTCAGCTTTCACCGTATCCGCACGCCCGGTTTTTTCGTGGTTGCCCGGGGAAAAAAAGTCCGCAAACCTGCCGCCTTTAATTATCCGCTGTTGGTCAAATCGGTATCCGAAGACGCGTCGCTGGGCATCACCGAAGCCTCCGTCGTCTACGATGACCGCCAACTGAAAGACCGAGTGCTGGGAATCCATGAACAGACCGACACCGATGCCTTGGTCGAAACCTTCATCCAGGGCCGAGAACTATACGTCGGTTTGATCGGTAATCGTCGAGTCCAAGTGTTACCGATTTGGGAGATGGTGTTCAACAACGCTGAACCCGGGTCGCACCTAATCGCCACGGCGCGGGTGAAGTGGGACCCCGACCACCAGCGGAAATTGGGGATCGAAACCGAACAAGCCAAAGGGCTCGATCCGGCCGTGCAACGCAAGATCATCTCCGTCTGCAAACGAACCTATAAAGCCCTCAGCCTCTCGGGGTACGCTCGAATTGACCTGCGTTTGCAACCCGATGGAACGGTCTATGTGATCGAAGCCAATCCCAACCCAAACCTCTCCTTCGGCGAAGATTTTGCAGAATCAGCCGATAAAAGCGGGCTTTCCTATGAGAAAGTGCTGACCAAAATCATCTCATTGGGTCTCAATTATCAGGCCCAATGGCGGAGTAATCAGTAGATGAGACTCCGATTGTCGGTGGAAATGTAGCAAATTAGCCCTTGTTCCACCTTGGCCCTTCTTTTACACTCTCCGCTTTCCCAAACAGCAAAAAAGCAGACTTCTTTCGGTGCCCCGATGACTATTGATAAAAGCCTAAAAATTAAAGCCGGTTCAGGCGCAGCGCGAAACGTTTACACTCGCGCCGAACGCATCGAAAAGCTCAAGGAGATGGAGAAGTTCGACGAAGACGGCAAGATCTACGGTCTGCCAAAAGTCCGCGTCGTTAAAATCTCGCTGAAGAAAAAGAAGAAGGCTAAGGTAGAAGATAGCGACGACGCTGGCGACGACGACAAGTAGTCGTTCGCCGCTGCCGCTTAATTCACGCAGCAGCCCTCTGATAACCCGAGTCGTCCATCGGCAGCGTCTGCAATAGATGCCCGTCTCGACTGATCTCAATTTCGGTCGATTCTAATCGCCAGATCGCTTCGAACGCATTCAAGCGAATTCTAAGACCGCAAAATCGGTCGGATGAGAAAAGATACGACTCGGTGCAATCCGCTTCGTCACACTTTGCAAATCGAGCCAAGCTTGGTTTCGCAATGCTCCGGACTCGATCAACGAGGTCCGCGATATCTTTTTGTGCCATAACAACTCCCCCTTATTTAGGGTTGTTATCGGCATATTTTCCAAGGAAGTTGATCGCTGATTGGCGACAGCAAACGGATTTCATGGCCAACGGAGGGGCGAAATTCTGCCATAGGATGTTCTTTTACCTTCCAATCCCAAAGTCACCAACGGAGACAGCAGCCACCCGTTTGGCGTCGTTAACCAGACCACAATCCTAAGCCCAGCATCTCCTCTATCCCAAAGAGAGTCTCTCCACTCTCGGCGTGGCTTCCCCGCGACTTCCCCGCGACTTCCCCGAAACGTCCGCCTCAAAACAGAGCTCCCCCCCGCTCGGGATGCGCTGCCCCATCCACTACAGCCGCTGCAGCACCCTTTCGATCTTTTTCATTTGCTCCTTCTCCAAACGCCAGCCCATCGCGCCGGCGGTTTCTCTGATCTGCCAGTCTCGTTTGGCACCACACAGCGTCCCCGTAATTCCGGGTTGGTGAATCGTCCAATTCACGACCACTTGAGCCACCGTCTTTTCCACTTCTCCAGCAACTTCGTCCAGGCAATCCAACAATTGCTGGGCACGCTCAAATTGCGTGCCCTGAAAAACACCGTAGCCCAACCGTTTGTCTTGCGGCGCGAACGCGTGCCCTCGCCGAATCTTACCGGCCAACAATCCCTTCATCAGCGGCCAATAGTTGATCACGGAGATCTGTCGCTGCGTGCACCAAGGAATCAGATCCTTTTCAATCTCCCGCTGCAGCATATTGTAAGGCGGCTGCACGGCGGTAACCTCACAGACGTCGGAGAAGGAACTCAGTTGTTCCACCGTCACGTTGCTCACGCCGACGCTGCGAATCTTTCCTTGCTGCAGTAATTGAGCGAACGCAGTGGCGGAATCTTGAATCGGCACGTCGGGATCGACCGCGTGCAAGTAAAACAAATCAATCTCACTGACTCCCAATCGTTGCAGGCTCTCCTCACACTCTTTGATCACGCGCGCTGGACTTGCGTCGAATTTGCGATTGCCATCGGGCTGCCAATGCATGCCCGCCTTGGATGCGATGACGACTTTATCGCGCTGCCCCGCGATAGATTTGCGGATCAGCGCATCGCTTTGGCCGTCGGCCCCGTAACCGTACGCCGTATCCAACATATTGATCCCCATGTCCACCGCCGCCCGCACCGTGCGCACGGAGTCTTCATCATTGACGTCTAAACTGGTCATGCCCGCGATCGGCCAGCAACCCAATCCCACCGGAGCGATTCGTATCTCCGTTTTGCCCAACGGTCGCCAGCCACCGGCGGAATCCGAATTGTTTCTCGAATCCGATTCAGCCATGAAGGATCCTTTCTTGTTATGATGCTTTGTGCGATCAAGTTTCGCAAAACCAATCTCCATTGACAAGGAACGACGCGTGTTTTCAAAAACTCTTTTACGATTGATGTATGTCGCCGGTGTGCTTTCATCCTCTTTGCTTGGCTCGGACGCGGCAGCACATGACATCGCGGCCCAAATGACGACGGCGGCAACCGCGTTCTTTGAAGCCTTGGACGAACCGGCTCAAGCGAAGCTCACTTTCGCATTCGATGACGAAAACCGCAAAGGTTGGCACTTTATCCCCAAGGACCGTCCCGGATTACCCATCGGTGAACTATCGCCGGATCAGCATGAGTTGGGAATCGCGCTTCTAAGGACCGCGCTCAGTCATCGCGGGTTGGAAACCAGCAAAGAGATCATGGCCCTTGAGGGCGTGTTGCGCGAAATGGAGAACGGCAATCCCAAACGCGACCCGCAGAAATACAACTTCTATTTTTTCGGGACTCCCTCTAACGAGCAACCTTGGGGCTGGCGAATCGAGGGCCACCACCTTTCGATCAACATCACCATCGCCGACGGTGAAGTCCTATCGACCACCCCGGCGTTCATGGGCGCCAGCCCCGCCGAAGTGCGAATCGGAGATCGCACCGGTTTCCGAGCGTTAGCACTGCAAGAGGATCTGGGACGCCAATTGATTAAAAAATTGAGCGCCGAACAAAAGGAAGTCGCCATCGTCAGCAAAACCGCGCCGCGCGATGTGATCAACGGCCCCGGGAAAGAGGCCAAAACGCTGGAGCCGCTGGGAATCGCGGCCAGCGACATGACCGCAGCACAACAAACGATGCTAACAGAGCTGATTGATTGTTACTTGGACAACTTTCGCACCGAACTTTGCGAATCCGATCGCAAGAAAATCGAAGAGGGAGGTTTTGAGAAAATACACTTCGCGTGGGCCGGTTTCATTCAGCCCAAGAAGCCTCATTACTACCGCGTGCAAGGTCCGACATTCATTTTCGAGTACGACAACACGCAAAACGACGCCAACCATGTTCACACCATGTGGCGAGACACCGAAAACGATTTCGGCGTCAACCTGCTAAAACAACACTACGAAAAAGTCCCACACGAGACCCCATAAGCCCGGTCACGACCAGCCGCGCGTCAAAAACTCTTCGTAGTGGATCTTGTTAAAGATCCCGCGCAACCATTAACCGAAGCATCAAGAGAAAAGGAGATGTATCAAGGGAAAAGGAGATGCCACAAGGAGGTTTAACAACACTCCACTACCTTATTCTTTCCCACCAATGCAAATCAGCTCCTTCATCGTCCGGTGATATAGTTTCCCATTGCTGTAACTGGGCGTGTTCGCCGACCACGTTTCACCAAATTTCCCCAAATCATTCAACGCCACCAACGCCGATTGATCAAACGTTGGGGCGGAGCCATCAATTACCTGCACCCTGCCGCACATAAACGTGAAATACAAATACTGGTTCACGGCGATCGTATTCCCATTGAAGCACCAATACCAACCGGCCCGTTTGGATCGTTTGTCGCCGGCAACATCAATGCCGCGACTATTGTTGGTCATCTCCGGATAATGCAGTCCCCAAGCCATCGACTTTTCCCCTCGGATCTTGGGCGTCGGAAAAGGAATCTGCAAATACTCGACCGTGGCCGTTTCAACATTGATTCGAGCGATGCTGTGCTTGGGTCCAAGGTTCACGGTGCGCTTGCCGCGTTTGCCCTGATAGTAAAAGCACTGAAAATAGACGTAGGGATAAACGTCGATGTTGGCATACCAAGCCGGAAACACAGTCATCTTCGGTTGGATCTCATCTAAGTTCACGCCCGTTTTGCTGGTGAACGCTCGGGTTTGCTCATCGTAGGAAGTCACGGTCACGTCTCGAACCAATGAGATGCGTTTGGCTTCGGTTCCGTCGGTCGTGTGCAGCACAATAAAATCGGTCAACGTCTCATCCAGCCAATACGAATACGTCTCATTCCAGCACTGCGTCGCCATCGTTTTCCCGTCGGGCAGCGTCTTCCAATTCCAAACCGTTTCGCCTGCCTTGTCCCCATCGGCATAGGTCAACGTCAGACCGGCGGGTGCTTCGGGCGGTTTGTGATGAGCCCCGCGTCCGCTCAAAACGGCATGGCCTCCATTGGGTAATCGCCCCAGCACCGGGGTGTTATAATGCGTCACCCCTTCAGACGCCGTCCATTTTAGCGTTCCCGTTTTAGCGTCGAAGCCGCGCACGTAATTCCAAGGGTCCTTTTTCCGACTGGGATTGTCGGGTTCAAGCGGTTCCACATTCAAGACCGTATCGCCGACCTTGATCGGTTCAAACTGTTTGTTAAAAGGCCGTCCCAACGTCGGCGTCCACCGGCGCGTCCAGACCTCCTCCCCGTCCACGGTCCAGCAACCCATCCGGCCGCTGGCGTTGTAAAACCAAACGTGTTTGCCGTCGGTGATCGGCGTCGGACTGCTGCTACTGCTGAATCCATATCCGTAGATACTCGGCGCCGTGGGATCCCCAAGAAGCTCCTTGCTCCATCGCTGCTTCCCAGTGTTGGCGTCAAAACAGAACATGACAATGTCGGTGCCATCACGTTTCTGTTTGTCCGACACCTCCCCCTCCGGCAGCGGCTTCATCGTCGTGAGGAAGATCATGTCCTCCCAGATTGCGATCCCGCTCTGCCCCGTCTCCGGCAATGGGGTCCGCCAGAGGATGTTCTCCTCACGTTGCACACTCCAAGTCGTAGGAACATCATCGTCAGTCTTCACCGTAAAATCGTGGTTGGGTCCTGCGGCCTGCGGCCACTGCGGAGCGGCCGATGTCAGCCCCGATGATCCCCAGGTGGCTGCGAACACAACAAACAGCACCCGAATTCTAAAGGCGTCATAAAACATTCGCTTCGATCCTAGTTCAGAAATGGAAATAAAAAGCGGGACCGGTCCCCAGAGGTCCATTAACGGCGTCGGCACAAAGCCCTCTTTCGCAGCCAAGCTGTGATTGCATCAACCACCCAGCCCGCCAATACAGCCCAAGGGCATTAGCTCCGGCTTCTGACGCACCAAACCATTTTGCCTCCAGCGTTTGAGCGCAGATTCGTTCGGGCGCCGACTGCCAGCCCGCAGTTACGCCTTATCCCAGTTACGCCTTATCCAAACCACCGAACCTGCGTTTGCGTTTCGAAAAATCTTCGACCGCCTGAAGCAGATCCCCTTCGCCGAACTCGGGCCAGCACTTCTGCGTGATCCACATTTCAGAATAACTGATCTGCCACAGCAAATAATTACTGATTCGCATTTCCCCCGCGGTGCGAATCAATAGGTCTGGGTCAGACATGCCGGCGGTATAAAGGTGATCCGAGACCATTTGTTCATCGATCGCGCCGGAATCAATTTCGTTGGCTTTCACCTTATCGCTGATCTGCTTCACCGCATCGACGATCTCAGCGCGGCCACCATAATTGATCGCCAGACACAAACAGCAACCCGTGTTATCGGCCGTCAGTTGGAGACTTTTGTCCATTTCCTTCTGCACATCGGCCGGAATCCGATCGCGGCTGCCGATGATTTTTAGACGGATGTTGTTGTCGATCATCGTCTGCCGTTCTTCGATCATGAACTGCGTCAGCAGCAGCATCAAAAACTCCAGCTCCTCCTGAGGCCGCTTCCAGTTTTCACTGGACAGACAATACAACGTCAGCTGTTCAACGCCGATTTTCGAACATGTTTCGGTCGCAATCCGCACTTGATGGGCGCCCTGCTGATGCCCACTCACGCGCGGCAAGGATTGTTGCTGAGCCCACCGACCGTTGCCGTCCATGATGATCGCGATATGCCGAGGCCGTTTCTCCGCGGGCACATGGAACTCAAATTCAGAATTTGTTTCTACCGACGACATGAAATGTTCTGACTTGTTTTCAGGCTTAGGGGGTTAATACAAATTTGTACTTTAAATCGACGTCACACTTCCTTAACGTCAGCTCAACTAACGTCGGCTCGACTAACGTCCGCTTAAATATTCCTTCAGCGTCGTCCCCTGGGGCACGTGAATCGTTTGAGCACGATCGGGGCCAACGGAGATGAACTCGATCGGTCGACCAATCAATTTCTCCAACTCATGAGCGTACGCAATCGCCGCCGTTGGCAAATCGTCCAAACTCCGCGCTCCGCTGACGTCTTGTTTCCAGCCAGGGAACTTTTTGTAAATCGGTTTTACTCGTTTAAGTTCGTCGATGTTACCGGGGAAGTAATCAATCTTTTTCCCATCCAGATCGTACGCCACGCAGACTTCGATCTCATCAAGTTCGCACAAAACGTCCAACATCGTCAGCGTAAACGAAGTAATCCCGCTCAAACGCGCCGTGTAGCGCACCGCGACGGCGTCAAACCAACCGCAGCGACGAGGCCGACCGGTCGTGGTGCCGTACTCGTTGCCCAGATCACGAATATGCTGTCCCGTTTCGTTGTCTAATTCGGTTGGGAACGGGCCACCGCCCACACGTGTCGCGTAGGTTTTACAGACGCCGATGATGTTCTTAATCCAGTTTCCTGGCACGCCCGAACCCGTTGAAATTCCCGTCCCCGATGCATTGCTGGAGGTCACAAACGGAAACGTGCCGTGATCAATGTCCAACAGAGAACCTTGAGCGCCTTCGAACAAGATATTTTTATCAGCGTCCACCGCGTCCAAAAGAATGCGGGTCGTGTCGTCGATCATCGGACGCAATCGTTCACCATAATCGGTGTACTCTTTGATGATCTTTTCGGCGTCCAGCGATTCGGCGTTTCCGCCAGAAGCGGCAGAAAGAATTTTCGTTTTGACTTCGACGATCTTCCGAACACGATCTGGGAAAGTGGGCTGGATCAGGTCGCCTAATCGGATCGCAAAACTACGTCCGACTTTGTCCGCGTAACAGGGGCCGATCCCACGCAAGGTCGTACCGATGTTGTCTTCGCCGGAGACCAACTGGTTCCACATTCGATCTTCCAGCGTATGCCATGGCATCACAACGTGAGCACGTTGGGACAGCTTCATACGTTTGAACACGTCGATGCCGCGCGGCAACAGCGATTCGATCTCCTCCAAAATCGTCGGAGGATTAATCACCACCCCGGGCGTGATCAAATTCAAAACACCTTCGTTGATAATTCCGCTGGGGATGTGATGAAGCTTATAGACTTCGTCACCAATCACGACGGTGTGGCCCGCATTGGCCCCCCCCTGATAGCGAACGACCAGATCCTTGCCTTCGGTGAGGATGTCGACGAGTTTACCTTTTGCTTCGTCACCCCACTGCAAACCAATTACGCACTGTCCTGGCACAGAAAACCTCTATTCTGGAAAAATGTTATTCGTTCAGCGGCAGCCCCAAACGACAGCACGACTCCGCGCTTGGAATTGGAGGGGCTCGCAAGCTTGAAAGTTTAAGTTTCGAAGCCCAAAATGGTCAACCAGCAACCGACCCTCAACGGCCAAATCGAGGTTTAAAGTTAGCCTCGGGCAACCGAAAACGCCCTTAGGCCAAAATCCGCAGCTCGCCTGACCCGCATTTCTGTTCCAGCCGACGCAGATCGCAGCAAGATTTCGCCCAAACGGGGCGCCAGCAACGCTTCCAACGCTGCGTAAATGAGCTCTGAAGATTAAGATTTTACTGGGCCTTTGGTGAAGGCCCAGCAAAATTTCAATCAACCAATAACGCGATAAAATGATAGCTCCATCCCTTGCCCCAATCTTCCGTGGCTGCCCCAAAGTGGCCTTATTGTCTTTGCTGATCTGCGCGACCCTTTGCGGGACGTCGCTGCTGACGGCCAATCCTGCCAACGGCCAAGCCAAAAGGGATAAGATCGCTGGCAGTAAGCAGATCCGAGGCAAAAAGCCCTCACGACGGCAAAAACTGGTCACCGTTCGAGGCCAAGTGGATCAATCCAAGAACGCCGGAAAATTCAAGATCAACATCAAGGAAATCGACACCACGCTGAATCAACAAGTAGAACTAAAGCGGGCTCCGTTTCCCAAGGGATGGGATCGAGCATCCGCGGCAGCCAAAGTGAAGTGGATGAAGCAGTTCGAAGCCTCCACCACCGGTAAGCGGTTCGTCGCGCGAAACAAACAGATCCTCGAAGATGCGCCCGCCTTTAATTTGCGATACAGCCCCGATGGCGAATTTGTGATCTATGACGTGCCGCCGGGCGTCTATGGCCTGCAGGGACGCGTCGACAAAGAGATCGACGGAACACTTCACGCGTTTGAAGTCTTTGCCGAAATAACAATCGCCGCTGACGTCGACGAAGTTAAATTGGATCCGTTGCCGGTTTTGGTGACGCCACTGCTGAACTCAGGCGAACCAGCGCCCAAGGTCAGCGTCGTCACGTATGATGGCAAGGCAAAATTGACCCTGGACGCGCCAAAGCTAAAAGGCAAATACGTGTTCCTCAACTTCTGGTCCGTCAAAGACAGCAGCAAAGGAGTCGATCACCAACAGAACGTTCAGAAGATGGTTGAAGCGCTAAAAGATAAAAGAAATGTGGCACTGCTGAATATCTGCATGGACGCCAACCGTCAGGCCGCGGTGAAGCACATCATGAAGAATCAGTATAAGCTTGGCCTGCATGGATTCACCAACGGTCCCGATCACGAAACGGTTGATACTTATGGAGTGCGGTCCACGCCGACCGGTTTTCTGATCGCTCCCGATCGCAAGATCGCGATGTCGCAGTACGAGTTTTACAATCTGACGAAAGTCAAAGACTCGTTGACAGAAGTCATCGAAGATCGCATCACCGGCAAAGACAAACCAACGCCGGCGGCGGATAAAAAAGACGATCGGTAATCAGCCAGACACGTAGTGGATCTTGTTAAAGATCCCTGCCCAACGAACAAACATTGCCAAAGGAATTCGGATTCCTTTGGGACTTCTGCCTTTCTCCAACTGCCAGCCCCCATCCCCGTCGCCGTCGAACCGCAAAAAACGCTGGTTGCATCGGCAGGATCTTTAACAAGATCCACTACCGAACTATTCCCCGTAGTGGATCTTGTTAAAGATCCCTGCCCAACGAACAAACATTGCCAAAGGAAT
>CAYOZV010000086.1:0-8503 GCA_964408465.1 uncultured Pirellulaceae bacterium | reverse complement strand
TCGAACCGCAAAAAACGCTGGTTGCATCGGCAGGATCTTTAACAAGATCCACTACGCGGAAACTTTGCTTCAGCGTTTATCTTTACCTAACCCGTATGACCGGTGGGGCGCGATCAGGGATCTTTCAGAACCCTCTTCTTTGGAGCGCCAAAGGCTAAAATTGATCCTATCGATGTGCTACGTTTTTTCGCCGGAAATTTGTACGTACACCATCGATGGATCGAAATGCAATGAGCTTGCAGCTTCGCAATTGGGCTAACCTTGTCATGATATGCTTTGCCATATCGTTTCAGGCTGTCGTTGCGCACGCTCAAATCAGATTGCCCGCAATCGATCCTTCTGGCAATCGTATCTTTCTGCCGGCGCCCAACAACACGACGCTCCTCACGCCCAATTCAGCGGCTCGAAACAACCGTAACAACCCGCTTGGTAACCCGCTCAGATCGGGAATACTTGGGCAGGGAGCGCCTTTTCGAGGCAATCAGTTAACCACCCAACCGCCCGTTCAAACGCCGACGCCCCAACCCACCTTCTTGGCACCGGCCCGGCCCCGTGCGAACAACTACGTTCGGCCAAACCAAGGCCCCGCGTTTACCCATCCCCAAACACCACCGCCCTGCGGGACCGGTTTTGCAGACGGGCGTCGCCAAAGCAAAAAGCATTACATCCCCGACCCGCGGGCAAGAAAAACCAACGGGCAAAAGGGACAGATTCTGATGACCCCATCCCGAATCATCGCGCCCGTCGGCAGTGAAGTCGTCGTGATCGCCGGCATTTGCGGTGGCGACGGATTCTTATCGATGAACCAGCCGCTGGAATGGATGCTGTCCAATGACAGCGTCGGGCAAATCATCGAAGTCGGCGGCATGCACCACGGAACATTCAACAAAACGGTTCCACCACAAGCCAAAAAGTTCGACGGACAATACGCGTGGGGCCGAACAGGTCTCAAACGGACCGTACTAACACGCGGCACACCGACGCCGTGCGATGATATCGAATTGGCAAAAGGTCAAACTTTCATCAGCGTATCATCGGCTTCTCCCGGTCGGACTTACGTCACCGGCGTCGCCCCCAAAGCCGAAGGTTGGGATCGCCGCCGCGCGACGACGATGATCCAATGGGTCGACGCGCTGTGGTCCACCCCCGTGCCGTCCAAGGCAACCGCCGGCACCGTTTTCCCTTTGACCACCGTCGTCAATCGCTCCTCTGATGGCGGCGGCGTGAAAGACTGGAAAGTAAAATACACAATCGTCGGAGGCGCCGCCGCTGAATTCGCGCCGGCCGGTTCATCCACCGCCACCGCTACCACAAACGATAACGGGGAAGCCACCGCACAGATCCGCCAACCCGCCGGTCGATTTGAACCCGGCACCACCCAAGTCCGCGTCGACATCGTCCGTCCAGCGCTCTTTGGTGAACCAGAACTGGTTGTCGAAAGCGGATTGACGACCGTCACGTGGAGCGCGCCGGCGCTGACGATCCGCGCGATCGGCGAAAAAGCAGCCGAAATTGACAAACCGTTCAACTACCGCATCGAAGTCACCAACCCCGGCGATCAAATGGCGCGCGGCGTCGTGGTGCGCACCAAGGACATCGACGACAGCATCCAATACATCTCCAGCACCCCCAAACCGGTCGAATACGGACGGCAACTGGAATGGAAGCTTGGCGACATCGCGCCCGGTAGCCAACCGCAGATCATCGACATCCAATTTAAATCCAACAAACGCGGCAACAACGGACTGTGTTTCGAAGTCGCCTCGGATTCCGACCGACTCCGCACCGAAGCATGTGCTCAAGTCGAAATCGCGGTTCCATGCTTGGTCGTCAAAGTCGACGGCCCCGAAACGGCAATCGTCGGCAACGATGTGATCTTTAATTTTAAAGTCTCCAACCAATGCGACGAAGAACTCGAAGACATCGACATGGTGTTGCGTTACGACGCAGGTCTGTACGCCGACGGTCGCTCGAATCCGATCCGGACAAAGTTTGAGAAATTGAGCTTTGGCGAAGAACGAAACGTCAGCGTCGCGTTCAACGTGCAGCAGCCCGGCACGCGCTGTTTCGAATTATCGGTCACCTCGGCCAGCGGTTATAACGTCACGCGCCGTGAGTGCCTGGAAGCAAGCACCAGCCGCACGCCCGAACTGCAACTACGATTAGAAGGTCAAACGCCGATCGAAGTTGGCCAGACCGCTCAGGTCAATGCCTACGTCATCAACTCCGGCAACACGGCGGTAAACTCGGTCATGTTGACGAACAAGTTTTCCGAAAGCTTAGAAGCCGCCCGCGCGACCGAGGATTTTCCTTACACTCGCATTTCAGACACCGAATACACTTTTGCCATCGGTCGCATCGAACCGGGGGAAGAGCGTTTGTTGGAGGTCCAGTACATCGGCGTCCGCCCCGACGGCAATGCCACGTCCGAATTCGCGTTGACCTCAACGTCCAACGTGAATCAAACGAAGCGTTTTGACATCCGCATCGAACCGGATCCCAATAATCCCGACGGCGCTGCCGGCAGCCCCTTTGTTGACCCGCGCGACCGTGGCGACGTCAATCCCGATGGCAGCCCGAACTTCGGCGATCGCTCGGTCGATCCCGCAGCCCCCAACCCCAATCCACCGGCCGATCCTTTCGTCCAGCCTGACGCCAGCGGCGCCGTCGGCATCCCTGAGGATCGCTCGTTTTTGGCCAGCGAGGTGTTGGATATTGTCGTAGAAACCAAAACACCGACCATCAAACTACCAAACTCAAACGAGAACCTTCCTGACGTCGGCGAGATTCAATTTTCGGTTACCAACCGCGGCAGAGAAGTGCTCAACGACGTGTTCGTTTCGTTTCTGGTGCCACCGGGAGCAGTCCTGCGGGACTACCGTTCGATCGACAACAGCCAAATTATCGAACGAAACGACAACCAAACGATCTTTGATCTCTCGGCGCGTCAGAGCATGCGACCGGGCGACACGATGACGTTCTCGATTTTCGTCGAAGGCGAAAGGCCCGGCCGCGCGTTGATCGAAGTCGGTGCCAACGCAGCAGGATTAGAAGGCGGCGCCCTCGGCAGCGACGTCATCGACATCGCCCAGTAGAAAAATCCAATCGACAACAACCCGCAGTCGACCACCACCGCCAAGCCCCACTCGCACTCACTTAAACGACTTTTGCACCTCAACCAAACTTCGAAGCGGCTTGCTGCGGGTAGGGTGAGCTCTTAGCCCGCCCCAAACGGAAGGGCGATTCGGCTAAGCGCCAAATCTACGGTTCGTGTTCGACGCGTCACCCATCGAAAGTGAGTGCCATTGCCAACGCCCCAACGCCGCCCTGCGGCGTTGCCGTGTCTACTCTTTTTTCTCAACCAGTTTGATCTCCCACAGGTGCGGGCAGTTCTTTCCGGTGACAAACATCCGTTCCGTCTTGGGGTCGATCGCGATCCCGTTGAGCACCGCGTTGCGATCGGGGCGCTCCTTCAGAGGCCACAAACCGGCTAGGTCGATCGTCGCTCTAACATCGCCGGTCGTTTTATTGATCCAGTGGATGTAGTCGGTTTGGTAAACGTTGGCGTACAAGTCGGGCCCGTGCATTTCAAGTTCATTCAATTGACCGACAGGACGGTTGCCGATCCGCACCCGCACCGAACGAACCTCCTCCAGCGTCTGGGGGTCGAGCATTCGCAAGTAGGCCGTGCCGTCGCTGGCGATGAGATGAGTACCATCAAACGTCAGCCCCCAGCCGTCGTGGTCGTAGGTCACTTTCTTCAAAAGTTCAAACGCGCGGTCGTACACGAAAATCAAATTGTTCTTCCACGTCAGCTGATAGAACTTGTCACCGGCCAGGGCGAGCCCTTCGGCAAAAATATCGTCGCTCAAATCGCGTTGGTCCATGACCTCGCCAGTTTTGAGATCGACTTTACGGATGGAGGATCTGCCTTTTTGCCCCGTGCTTTCGTACAGCACGCCGTCATCCCACAACAGGCCTTGGGTAAATGCGGTGGGATCGTGGGGGTAAACATTGACCACTTCGTAGCCGATCTTCAACGAGCCCGGGCCTTGTTTTATCCAGACGGCCAAATACGTCCCGCCGATTGACACCAACAAAAACAGCGCGATCAATCCCCAACGCCTTGGCGAGGAAGGTGCGGTGCCTGTTTGTTGGGTGGCCGGCGCTTCTGCCGCAGGTGGGAAGCCGCCGCGTTTTTTTCGTTTGCTGGGATTAGGTTTTGCTGCCATGAACGTCGTCTCAAAAAAGTTCGTTGATCAACGCGGTAGTGGAGGCTGTTAAACCTCCCGACGGATAATTCCGACCCGCCAAATCCACCCGAATCACCGGGCTCGCCGGAGTTGCCGGAGTTGCCGGAGTTGGGTTTCTGTTTGCTGTGGTAATCGAGGAAACCTGTTGCAATGCGCGGCAGGATCTTTAACAAGATCCACTACGTGAATTGAATTGTTCAGTGTTTGGGTTGAAACCTAAGTCCGATAAAATAATCGACCGGCAACAAAAACAGAGCCACCAGAATCGCGTTGAAATGAAATCCAAAGGTCACAAACGTCGTTAGCACGCCAATGTAGAATCCGATCAACCCCAAGCCAACGGCATATCGGATCATCCAATGGAAGATGCACAAAATACTCAGGCACTCGATCGCTAACGCCCCCGTTTGCAGCCACGCCGTCAGGCGATCGTCGTAAAGGATCACCTGGGCGAAGGGAGATGACGTTTCGCCGAACACTTCGGTCCACAGTTGCAAGGAAACGCCGTTGCCCCAACCCAAACCCGTCTTGAGAATTTTGGTAAAACCAGCCAGGGAGTGAAACCACCCCAAATAAAACACCGACAGCATAAACACCCAACGCGGATACAGCGCCGTTTGCCAAAATTTACCGTCGGCAACGGCGGCCTTCATGCCTGCCCCATAAAACTGAAACCACATTGCATGAATCAACAGCAACATGTTGGTGACGTTGAAAATATGAGCTCCATTGGTCAAGTTCTCCATCCTCAGCGACCACATCAGCGCGAACAGCACCGTCGTCGTCCAACAGCTGACCGGGACCGCGATCCGCAACGCCCATAACGCGGCCGACACGATCAACAACCCGCGCACCGCGGTAAAAAAGAATGGATTGCGCAACAGAGATTCGGGCAACCACGCAAAAATCGTCGCCGCCTCTGCGCTGCGTACGCCCAATGAAAATTCGATCGGAGAGATCGCAAGGATCACCGCGAACGCCAGCAGCAACCACGTCACGCACTGCCCAAAACCTGGCCGGGCAAGCGCCGTCAACCAGTTTGTCGCCCCATTTGTAAACCGCCCTACAACGCCATCGTTAGCAACGCTCATTCACCAGTCTCCAGTGCATTGATCGTCCAAACTTTCTTCTGGTGCTTGATCTGATTGTCAGCAGAGAAAAAATGATGCTGATGAACGACGACTTGGTTAGGTTGGTCCGCCGCGGCACCTTTGAGTACTGATCGCACATGATCTACGACTTGCTGCTGCGACGCGACCTCTCCAAACCCATGCAACGTCGGCGCCGCAACGATCCCCATCCCAAGCCCCGGCGGGTTACCATCATAGACCGTATGCAAATTAAACCGCCGTGCGTCCAACGGCGTCCCGTCGGCGGCGAACACTTCGTACCGGCAACATTCGCGGGGACTGTCACAGAACATGGGCGAAATCGTGAACGGGTACAGTTCGCCAATCCACAGCGGCGATGTCAAGTGAACCACAACAAACGTCGCCGCCGCCAGCAGCTCCCACGCGTGGTTGCGATTCCGATTCCGATTGGAATTGGAATTGGAAACCGTATCGGGCGCCGGATTAACCTGGGCTTTATTTTGTATCGGTTGGTTGGACAACGCTGGGTTCTCTTCGAATTGTAAGCGGCAGGGCGCTGGCCGCCGGTTTATTTTGCTTTACCGTATCCCAAGGCTAATTTCGCTCGTTCACTACCCGCGGCCGGCGCCTTGCGGCTCAGGTGGTTACCTCGGCGGCTTCAATGACGAACAGCAAAAATGTCACGGGGGAGTTAGGAATTATCGTTTGCAAAGTTGCCAGTTACCTCATTTGGCGTTTCGCAAAACGTAGCGATCAGGGTATCGTGACGCTACTGCATCACGTACCTCACTAAAAATCTAACTCATTTATCAAAACTGTTCGACGGGCTGTCCCTGCCCATGGCCCAGTTTCAACCTTTTTCTGTTTACTTATGAACAACGCTTCGAATCCTTACCTAAATCGAACGCTCGGAACCGTTGGCACGCTTTGGGGTGTGGGCGGAGCGATCACACTGCTTTCTTTCGCGTTGACTCGGATGACCAAGCCGATGCTCGAAGCATTTTCGGGAGCTTACGAACTGGGCATCGCGCACTACATCGTTGGCGGTTTGTGGGTGGTCTTTATGGGCTACAGCGAGGGCTACAAGGGTTTTCAAAAAGGCTACTCACCGCGCGTTGCTGCTCGCGCACTTTACCTCAGAGACAAATGCACTTGGGTTCGTTTGCTGTTGGCACCTTTGTTTTGTTTAGGGTTCATCAATTCGACCAAGAAACGACGAATCGTAGTGTTCGCACTTTTAACCGTGATCACGTTGATCGTCATTCTGTTCAAGTACATCCCACAGCCGTGGCGCGGCGTGCTCGATCTTGGCGTCGTGGTTGGATTGAGCTGGGGTATTATCGCGACGCTGGTTTTTCTGATTAAATTTTGGATGGCCAATGAAGTCACCTACGACCCCGAAGTCGTTGAATAATCTCTCGAATTTAGGCAGATTGAAACATGAGCGTAGTGGAGTTTTGTTAAACCTCCTGGTGGTATCTTTTTTTCGTTGACGCTTCCTTTAATGGCAGCGCAGGATCTTTCACAAGATCCACTACACCATGAAAAAACCCGCTCGGCCAAGCGGCCCAACGGGTAAGTTTTTTCAACGTTGTGCGGAAAGCTCCGCCGGTGGTCTTAACCAGCCAATCCGCTGATCTTTTCGATCAAACCTTCGACCGCTGGACGGACGATGCCTTGGAGGCTCTCTGGAACCTTGCTCAAGAGTCCTTCCAACACACCGCTGAACTGTCCAAGGATGCCGGTTGCTGCTGATTTAGCAGGGCCATCCATGTCTCCAATGTTCATGTTGCCAATCGTATCGCCGAAGCCACTAAGTTTGCCAACCAACCCGTTGGCGGCTTCTTCACCGCCGGTCGCCAGGCCTTGGAAACCAGTGCTGATGTCGGTCATGCCTTGTGTCAACTTTGGGCCATTGTCGCCAAGAACGCCCATGTCAAAACCGCTGAGATCCATGCCAGGCAGTTCGAGCTTAGGCATCTCAAGACCGCCAACGGCGCCAGAAACTCCATCACTTACAGCTCCAGCAGCATCGGTGACTCCGTCGGCAACGGCACCGGCAGCGCCAGAGACGCCGTCCCCAACCGCACCTGCAGCGCCGGCAAGTCCATCGCCGACTGTGGCTACGGGGTTGTCTCCGTTGATCATTGGCGCCAGCACAAAATTCCAAACTCCCCAGCCAATCGCTCCCAGTAAAAGAAGCGGGAGCAGCATCTTGACCAGTCCTCCGCCGGTTTCGGCGGCCTGTCCGGCGGTGTTCGAAGCCGCGCGACCGGCGTTGCTGGCAGCATTACCGACGCTGTTCACGGCGCCCGTTGCGGCATTGCCCGCGTCGCCAAGGAACTTGTTGAAGCCAAGACTGTTGCTAAGTCCTGCCGGTACGTAGTTACCTAAGTAAGACCCTTGGTTGCTTATCAGGCTGCCGAGTCCCACGGCGTTGAGGGCTTTGTTTTTGACGTAACGTCCGATGACGCCCATCAGCATGGGTCCGGCCAACGACATTAGCTTCCCAACGATGCCGCTGGAAAGGCCCAATGATTGCCCGACACTTGCTTCGGCCTGAGCGCGATCGCCACCGAAGACCATATCCATGATGCCACCACCTTGGGTCTGCAGCTTTTCTGCAGCGTCTTGATTACCAAGCAGATCACCGATGTTATCAAACAGTCCGCCATCGTGATCTTTGGCGACGCCGAAGATCTGATCGATGCCTTGCTGTGTTGTCGACTTCTTCATCATGCCGCCAAGGATCGAACCGGCAGCGCCCTCAAAAGCTTTGTTCGTGGAAGGTCCATCAAGGCCGACCATGCTACCAATCTTACTCATTACTTGCTTACTGACGGCGTCCTTAAGCATTCCCATTAAATCGACTGACATCTTATTTACTCCAAAACTTAAAATTGACCGGATGACGGAAATAGAATCCAACACCGGCAAAGGGGTGCGGTGCGGCCCGAATTATACGAAAGTGAAAAGTAAGTGACAGGCTTCGCGCCCAAAAGAAAAAGGTATATTGGGTTGTTTATCGGCAAAACCCAAGCAAAACCAAAGCAAAACAGCAGGCCTAACAACCTAAAGTGCCCATTTAGACCAGAGCATGTTTACAAAAGTGGACACGTGAGGAGGCCGCATTTTTCATTCGGCCCCCATTGACTTAAG
>CAYOZV010000085.1:3969-19301 GCA_964408465.1 uncultured Pirellulaceae bacterium | reverse complement strand
ATCGACAGGTTTCGTAGGGCATCGTTCTGAGCCGCATCCCGACTGCCGAGGCTGCCGTTGAAGGCACCGATGGTTCGTCCGACCGAAGAAGATACCTGTTGTAAATCGCGTGTTTCATCCGCATCGCTTTGGCACTCAGTTCCCATCGTCAACGGTAAACCGTGAAGGTCAGTGCGTTCGGCTAAGACATTTTTTAGCGGTTGCATAGCAACCCCATCTCCAAAATTTCCTCCTTGCCTTAGCACCGCACGCAAATCGCGCAGTAGTTTTGATTTTTGTTGGTTGGCGAGATCTCCCATCGTTTCCCGCCAGTTTTTGTCTTCTAATTTTCGGTCAAGCTTGTCGATGGAATGCCGAATCTGCATTTCGGGAGGACCGTTTGAGTACACGTAATCCTTTGCCTTTTGAAATTCATCGTCGTTTCGAAACAGTTCAACAGATGGGGCGGCATGAAGCATTTGCATCAGTTGCAACGGACCTAGGTGTTGGACGCTGGCGATTGATTGATCTGAAAATCTGGGGTCAGGTAAGTGCAAGAGGCCCGATTTTGCAAACTGCTCGAATTCCCGTGGCGTGATCGTGATGGCGCGTTGTGATTCGGTTGAGTGAATTTCTTTGTCCTCCTCCCAGGCCAATCGTTTTTGCGTCAGTGCACGTAACAGCGCTTCAGAGGTCGACAAAACTGAACAGATGGTGAAGGCTTCATCTTCGGTGAACAACCTCATGTTCTTATCGGCTAAGTCGACCGCATCAAATTTATTGCGATGGGTGATGATCCCTGCACGGTATTCGGCACGCACCAACATTAATTCGTCCAGAGACAGGGCGCGAATGTTAAGATTGGCCATGTGCCGGTCGACTTTTTTAACCACGCCTTCCAGCTGCGCGATGTCGTCGAAACGGAACTCTGTTTCCTCAACGGAAATACTACCGTTGACTTTCGAACCTAGGCGGTTCTCCATAAACTCAACGCGCCGCTGAAGTTCGCTGGCAATCTGACGCAGCAGAAATACGGCGTTGTCTTGGAGGAAGATAGCATGAATCGGCTTGCGGTTGAGTGTCGCGGAGCCAATGCCGTTTCTGTGAAATTGAAGGTGCAAATTCCACTCCAATTGGGAATCCCAAATGGGACCGTTGGCGCCGGCAATTTCTACCTTTTGATCTTCCAAGTTCTTTGCATCGATAAACGGCGGTGATCCCGGCAGCGTAGATTTGACTGCGTTGTCAAACTCCTTGTTTACATCTACCAAGGTCGGACTGGCATCGGTGTCGTCGGTTAACGTCGGGATGCTGTCCCAAGCATCCCCATCATTCTCCTCGGCCATAACCGCCATAGAACTACCAGTTGGTCTTTTGGCCACCGATTTTTCAACCAAAGCTCCGTTTGCTGTCAGAGCGTCTGGTGCGGTATCAAGTTCGGGCAATTCTAATCCGCCCGCTGTTGGCAACGGCGTCGTGTCCGATTGGTGATCCTTGTTTGTGACGACGCCGGCAACGGTATTGGCGGCTGTCGTCTCAGCGATTCTCGAATCGGCACCAAACCACCATACGCTTCCTAAGAAACAACCCACCAGAAATACCGCAGCCAGCGCTGCAAACAGCGCGACCGACGGGCGTTGGCGAGTGTCGTTGGGCAGTGTGGCCGGCGGTGAATCGCCGAGGTGCATTTCCGAGGTTGAATCCGAGGTTGAATCTGTTTTCGCCGTATCTTGTTCTAGCGTTTGCCAGACGGCTGCCGGTTTGATGACGGGCAAACGTGGTCGGCTATCTTGACTCGGTTTGGATTTTGGATTGGTTTGGGCGATGACCGTATCGACGAACAAGTCCTGGCCGGTCGACATCTTTGCCAATGTTCTCAACTCCCCGTCCAGTTCTAAATCGTCCAACAGTTCCGCGTCCAACTGGATTGGGGCATTGGCGGATTTGCTGGGGTGTTCCTCGCCCGCGGGAGTTCTGGGTTTGAGATGATGCCACTGATCCAAGAACTGCGCCCAGGCCGAGCGGGAGTGATCTTCGCCGGAGTCGTTTTTAAGGTAGTCTGTGTTGTTGTTATTCATTTTTGAGCCTCGGCATCGTTTGAGCGCTGTAAGAATCTTCGGAACGGGCCACGATGCACTTGTGCAGGATCTGACGAATGCGGAGTAGCTTCATCCGAACGGAGCCGGCTGAGATGTCTGATTTGGCAGCAATGTCGATCGCCGTTTGCTGATCAAAGTAGTAACGGTTGATCAGTGCGCGGGATTGATGGGGAAGCTGTTCCAGGCACAATTGCATCGCCTCAATTCGTCTCTCAGCGCGTTCGGCTTGGTCATGTTTTTTTTCTAACCTTGCAATCTGCTCAGCAGCGATCTCAGCTTCGAAAAATTGACGTTTGCTTGTGCGGATTTTTGTTTCAGATTTGAGGAATTCCAAAGCCTTGATGCGGGCAATTCCAATCAGCCAGGTCGAAAATTTCGATTCTTGCCGGAAATTACTCAGCCTAGAAAAAGCCACCAAGAAAACTTCCTGAGCGATATCGTCCACCTCCGCGGTGCATTGAACGTACCGCCCTAGGTACAGACGAATCCGCCGATGGTTTTGCTCGACCAGTTGGCGAAACGAATCCGCACATCCAGCACTGGCTTTTTCCACCAATTGACGCGCGGGATCCCCGTCTTCCAAGTGATTTCGTGTGTTTTTTGATGCCACATTCATAGTGATGTTAAGTATGTGTGAGTTACGCCCCCAACATCACGGAATAAACTCAAATATTTTAAAAAAACAAATGAACCCATAACAATCAACAGAAATCTGTCGGTGGGAAAATTCGGGATGCGGTTCATGACACCCCAACATGACAGCTCACTGGGCAGCCCAGCTGAATCATCGGTTCAAGGGCACGATGATGGCGTCCGTTTGCAGATTAGAGCCGGATATTTGTTTGCCGGTAGATTGGGGGCACCAACGGCGGAACATCTTTTCCCATTACCTCGGTAAGGATACATTAGGGGGATGCCCGAGCAAAAAATTAGTCCCGTCACCGTTTCGGTTTTGACCGACGCGATTCGTTACTCACTGAACGAAGTCTTCAAAACCGTTTGGGTCGAAGGCGAGGTATCCGGACTCACAACGCCGCAATCGGGACACCTCTACTTCAACCTCAAAGACGAATCGGCTCAGCTGAACTGCATCGTCTGGAGAACGGCCGCGGGACGACTGCCGTTCAAGATTCAAAATGGGCAGAAGTTAATCTGCGGTGGCAGCATCGACGTTTATCCGCAGCGCGGTAGCTACCAGTTGATCATTCAACAGGTGCAGCCGGTCGGCATCGGCGCGTTGGAGCTGGCGTTTCGGCAGCTGAAGGAAAAACTCCAAACCGAAGGCCTTTTTGACCCGTCGGTTAAGAAAACCATTCCGCGCTATCCTAAACGAGTGGCGGTGGTCACCAGTCCGACCAGCGCCGCGGTTCGAGACTTCCTGCAAGTGTTGACGCGCCGCTGGTCGACGACTGACGTGTTGGTGGTGCCGGTGCGTGTCCAAGGCGATGGGGCGGCCGATGAAATCGCGGCGGCGATCCAGCGATTGCAGACGATGAAAGATCCGGTAGATGTCATCGTCGTTACGCGGGGCGGTGGCAGCATCGAGGATCTATGGAGCTTCAACGAGGAGAAGGTTTGCCGCGCCGTTTTCAATAGCAAGATTCCGGTCGTAAGTGGTGTCGGGCACGAGATTGACATTACACTTTGCGATCTTGTCGCCGACGTGAGAGCGCTTACGCCCAGTGAAGCCGCCGAGCGCTTGGTGCCCGATCGGGCTGATTTTAAAAGGCAGCTGGGAAACGTTTCTCAACGTATGCAACAAGCATTGACCTCGAAAATTGACAACGCCGAACTGCGATTGGCTCGATTTGCAAACCATGGTGCCCTTCGAAAGCCCCTGGATGCGATTGAGCGACGTGGTGAAGAGGTGGAGGAATTGGCGGCCGCCATGCATCAACAGGTCCAATTGATGATGCGACTCAAGGAAACTAACTTGGTCTCCATGGCAGAGAAGTTGGACTTAGTCAGTCCGCTGGGAGTGCTCAAACGTGGCTACAGTCTGACGACCAACGAAAAAGGGCGCGTCATTAAATCATCCGACGAACTGGCCGTCGGCAGCCTGATAAAAACGCGTCTTGCTCAGGGGAGCATCACGTCGCGGGTCGAGGAGATTTCGAAGAAATGAGTCACTCGCGCGAAAACGATGATCCCTTGGCAACATTTCGAAACGCATTCCACATTCCCCAGCACGCGGGGGAAGACGAAATTTACTTCGTCGGTAATTCATTGGGGCTGATGCCCAAACGTGCCGCCGATTTCATCCAAGCAGAAATTGAGAATTGGAAAACGCTTGGCGTGCGAGGACACTTCGAAGGCGACAATCCTTGGATGCCCTATCACGAGTCGCTGGCTCCCACTATGGCAGACTTAGTCGGAGCAAAACCGTCCGAAGTCGTCATGATGAACGGTCTGACGGTGAACCTGCATTTAATGATGGCGACTTTCTTTCGGCCAAAGAAGCGGAAGAAAAAAATCCTGATCGAACAACACGCGTTTCCCTCAGACATTTACGCCGCCAAGTCCCGTTTGCAGTTGTCGGGTTGCGATTCGGTCGGTGATTTGATCGTGATGCCACCGGATCAAGGCGCACTATTTTCGACGGACTATATTTGCGAGACGATTAAATCCAATGCCGAAAGTCTGGCGATGGTGCTGCTGCCGGGCGTGCAATACTACACGGGGCAGCTGTTTGACATCGCGCAGATTACCGCCGCCGCCCATGAACACGATGTGATGGTCGTATTTGATTTGGCCCACGCGGTTGGCAATGTCCAAATGAATCTGCATGAGAGCAACGTCGATTGCGCCCTCTGGTGCACTTATAAGTATCTCAATTCTGGTCCTGGCGCGGTGGCGGGGTGTTTTGTGCATCAGCGACACGCCGAAAACGTCGAACTGCCACGCATGGCCGGATGGTGGGGGCAAGACAAATCCAATCGTTTTGAAATGGGGGCCGACTTTCAACCGATTGCTACCGCCGAAGGGTGGCAACTGAGCAATCCCCCGATCCTTGCGATGGCACCGGTCCGGGCTGCCTTGGCGTTGTTCGAAGAAGCCGGCGGGATGGAACCTTTGGTGGCGAAGTCACAACGACTGACGAAGCATCTTGAGCAGCAACTGCTGGAGCGTTTAGAGAACAAAGTCAAAATCATCACACCGGCGGATCCCAAGCAGCGTGGTTGCCAACTTTCTCTGGAAGTCGCTTCGGCGTTTGACGGCAAAGCGGTCTATGAACAGCTTGAACTTGCGGGCGTAAGAACCGATTGGCGGGAACCGAACGTCATCCGCGCTGCTCCGGTGCCGCTGTACAACTCGTTTGAAGATGTCGACAAATTTGTCGATCGGCTGAGCAAAATTTTGGGTGACCAATAATGGCGAATCAAAAGAAACGAATCACCATCGTGGGCGCCGGGCTGACCGGATCGCTGTTGGGTTTACTGCTTGGACGACGTGGCTATGAGGTCGATCTGTACGAACGTCGCCCACCGGCCACCGGCGGCGACGGTGATTCGGGACGTTCGATCAATCTGGCGTTGTCGCAGCGCGGAATCGTCGCGCTGGAAATGGCGGGGTTGATGGACGACGTGCATCCTCTGCTGATTCCGATGAAGGGACGGATGCTGCATCTGGAAGATGGTCGCCGCCAGTTTTCGGCGTACGGTCAGCGCGCTAACGAAGTGATCTATTCGATTTCTAGGCGCGATCTCAATTCCCTGTTGGTGCAAGAAGCCGTCAAGGCCCAAGGCGTCGATGTACATTTTCAACGCAAATGCAAAACGATTGACTTCACTCGCAAAAAACTCACGTTGACTCATGAAGGTGATGGTTCGGACGAAACGATCGAATTTGAGATGTTGATTGGCGCCGACGGAGCGGGATCGCAGGTTCGGCGTTGCCTTGTTGATCACGTGGGTGGGGACAGTGAAAGTGTTTTTCTGGATCACGACTATAAAGAGCTAGAGATTCCCGCCGGCGATGCCAAGGGATTTCGTTTTGAGAAAAATGCCTTGCACATTTGGCCGCGGGGCCAGTACATGTTGATCGCATTGCCGAATTTGGATGGAAGCTTCACCGTGACGCTGTTCTTGCCCAAGCAAGGTGACCCCAGCTTCGAAAGTTTGAGCGGTGAAGCGGCGGTGCAGAAGTTTTTCGAGGATGTTTTCCCGACAGCTCAAGAAGAGATGCCAGATTTGGTGGAGGATTTCTTTGATCATCCCGCCGGACGGTTGGGGACAGTTCGGTGCCATCCTTGGCACGCCGAGGACGACGGTTTGGTCATCGGCGATGCGGCGCATGCGATCGTGCCATTCCACGGACAGGGCATGAACTGTGCCTTCGAGGATTGTTCAGAGTTGCTGCGACTGTTGGATCAGTTTGATGATGATTGGCGGCAGGTCGCAGCCATCTTCAGCGATTCGCGCAAACCCAATGCGGACGCGATTGCCGAAATGGCATTGGAAAATTACACAACGATGCGGGCGACGGTCACCGATCCAAAGTACGCGTTAAAAAAGGAAATCGGGTTCGAACTCGAGCGACGATTTCCGGACCAGTACATTCCGCGCTATTCGATGGTGATGTTTCACACGATGCCTTACGCCGAAGCATTGGCTGCTGGCCAGCGGCAGCAAGAGATTTTGGACCGTTTGACGGACTCCGTTGATTCGATGGTCGACGTAGATTGGCAGCTGGCCACGAAACTGGTAACGGCATCGGCTCGGTAGGCAGGTAGGCCAGTAACGCGGGAGTGTTAAAACTCGTAGACAACCCAGGTCGTTTTTTGCTTTGGGTCTTGCGGGTAGATTTGATTTAACTGAGTCCGTTGGTCAACGTTTGCCAGCGCGTCGGATTCCGATTGCATGGCGATCAGATGGGTCGCTCCGTATTTCTCAGCAAAAAATCGCAATTGTTGGTCGGAGTAGGTGAAGATCCCAAGATCGCTTGTTCGCTGGGGCTCCACAAGATCGTTAATACGATTTTTCCACTGCACCATCGCCTTTGGATTCTGCGGAACGTCTTTCCAGCAGCAAACCTCCGTCCGACCGGCGTACCATTTGAACGTCTGTTGTTGAGCAGGCGTGATAAAAACGGCGTCTTCTGCCGTGTGCTCAGCCACCCAATCGCAGACGCGTTTCCAGTTCTTGAAAACATCGTCGGTGCGCTGTTTGTCCTCGGGGAAGTGTGGTAACGAACGAGCGTCCGCGGTGGGCCTTCCATCGGCATGATTCTCCTGAGCCAACGCGATACCGGCCACCGCGATGCAGCCAATAAAAATCGCCGCGCAAACCTGATGGGGGAAATCGGAACGGTCCTTAACCCATCGCGCAATAATAACACCGCTTGATAACGCCAACGCGGCCGGCACCGCAAAATCAGACAGTCGAAAAAGGTAGAATCTGAGAAATTGGTTGGCAAATGTTGCGGCTTCACCGCCCTGCTCTTCGATGCCGCTGAGCACAAGTCCTGCCAATGATATCCCAAGTGCAGTGACTGTGAATATTCCAAGCGCCTTTAACCGCGCACAGGTCACCGTGTCACGGGTTGCTTTGATTATCCAATCAGAAAAATACCACCAGACGAAAACAAGGATCGTGAACCTGCTGATATGAGCGACTGGAAATGAGGCGAAATTCAGGTGATGAGAAATGCGTTGTGAAACGTAGATTGCGTTCGCCCGTCGTTGTAGTTCGGGGCTGGCGTCGGTCAGCAGCGGCGGCAGAATTCCAATTAGCGCGATGGCAAACCCGATCAATAAAGGAACAACTTGTTGGCGAAGATTTTCAAGAACTTGGTTTTTGCTACCGAGATCGCGCTGTGGCCGTGGGGCTAGAGTGCAGAGGAAACAAACGCCCGCGGCAATGGTCGACCAGCCTCCTACCAGCACGTGATACATCGACGCGGCGCCCAATAGCGGCCAGACCCAGTGCCAACGTTGTTGTAGTAAAAAGCTGATTGCCAACAGCACAAAACCGTAGGCGATGCCCTTAGCTTCGAAACCGCCGATTACCCATTCGCCGGCCAAGTGAAAACGTTGGTTTAAAATCAGGAAGAACACCGCGGCCAACACCGACATCATTGGAACGTGAAACAGCTGCCGACAAACCCTGCGCCAACCCACTGCAATCAGCGTCCACGAAAGAATTCGGCCGATCCAAGCATAGGTGGAGAGGGAGACCAGCAATGTCAGCCAACCTGTGGTCACGTAAAAGGCCAGATGGGAAAACGAAGATGAGAGAAAAATGTCGCCCGGGCAGTAGCTGGGGTTCCAGAAATGCTTCGCCTTAGTCAGATAATGCGATTCGTTGACGTTGGGAGCCGCTTGTCCGGTGATGGCAGCGAAACAAATCACAATCAACGCCACTTCAAGCAGCGCGATTGCAACAATCTGCCCCGCGCGGTTGTTTTGCGGTGTGCGATCGGCGGTGCCATCGTTAACTTTAAGAAACGGCATAAGGCAGATGATAAGTGGTGTAAAATAGAGGCGGCTTTGGTCGTCCGAAGTCACCCATAGTCGACTTTCGATCCGCGAAAGTACGCTTTCTTTCGCGGATCGAGAGACCACATGATTCTAATTGTTATCGAAAATCTAATCTACGATCCATGCAGACAAACTCCGCGAAAAACACAATCGTTCTATTGGGTATCGGCCATACCAATGCTCACATCTTAAAATCTTGGAAGATGAAGCCGATCGACGACTGTCAGCTGATCTGCGTTTCTAATTTTCCAATTTCGACCTACTCGGGAATGCTGCCCGGTGTTTTGGCCGGCCAGTACCCGATGGAGTCAATGGAGATCGACTTGGTCAGGTTGTGTGCTTCGGCGAACGTTCGCCTGATCATCGGCGATGTAACCGGCATCGATCGGGAACGCAATCGAATCCAGTTCGCCGATCGTCCTGATCTGTCGTTCGATCTGCTGTCGATCGGCGTGGGGTCGCGGCCATCTTTTCGCGGCATCGAAGTCAAAGATTCGCAACCGGTGGTCAGCATCAAACCGATGCAAACGTTCAATGAACGCCTGGACGAACGACTTAACCAGTTGGACCCAGAGAAGTCGGCCTCCATCGCCATCGTCGGCGGAGGGATTGGCAGTATCGAAGTCGCGTTTTGTTTGGACCGCCGCTGGAAGTCAGAAAAATCGGTCACCAACCCTAAAATTAATCTCAAATTGGTGGCCGGCAATTCTGGTGTCGGTGCGGGGTTGTTACCTTCGACGCGCCAACTAATTCTTGACCGTTTGAAGGATCGTGCGATTGAGGTCGTCCAAGGACAGCGCGTAAAGACGATCGACGCCGGTCAGTTGACGCTGACCGACGGTGAGACTGTTGATGCGGATATCGTTTTGTGGGCCACCAATGCTGTCGCGCCCGAGCTGTTAGATCGGTTTGATTTCGAAAAGGATAGTCGCGGATTCTTAGCAACCAAACAGACATTGCAAACCAAAACCGACGAAAATGTATTCGCGGTTGGCGATTCGGGAACGATCGAAGGAACGGATTTGGACAAGGCGGGCGTTTATGCCGTCCGGCAAGGCCCGATTTTGTGGGAGAATTTGAAGCGCTCCTTGCAAAATCGTCCGTTGAAAGCTTACCGACCTCAAACGGACTACTTGAAGTTGATCAACACGGCCGACGGTCGGTCGATTGCTCAGTTCAAAGGTCGGTCGTTTTATGGAACGTGGTGCTGGTGGCTGAAGGATCGCATCGACCGAAAATTTATGGCGATGTATCAGAATTATGAACTGATGCCGATGAAGGCAACAGCGGTCGACCCAAAATCCACCGAAGCGATGCGGTGTCTTGGTTGCGGGGGCAAGATCGGCAGCCAGATTCTCTCTGGCGTCTTGGACGAACTGGAGATCGTCGAAAACCCTTCTGTGATCATTGGTTTGAAGAATCCCGATGACGCGGCCGTCGTGAAAACGCAAAACAATCAGGTCACCGTGACGACGGATTTTTTCGCCAGTCCGCTCAACGATCCCTATTTGGTCGGGCGGATCGCGACGCTCAATTCGGCCAGCGACTGTTTCGTGATGGGGGCTCAACCTTCGGCCGCGCTGGCGTTGATTCAACTGCCGCTGCAACATGCACGAACCCAACTGCAAACAATGCGAGAGCTGATGGCCGGCAGTGTCGAAGAACTCAATCGCATGAACTGCGCAATTGTCGGCGGCCATTCTATTGAAGGCCCGCGGCTGACGGCGGGGTTTACTGTCTTGGGTGACCAAGTCAGCGCGGCCAAGACCAAGGGGATGCTGGTCCAAGGTGACGCGCTGGTGTTGACCAAGCCGCTTGGTTCGGGCGTGCTGTTGGCGGCGCTGATGCAAGCCCAGCTTTCGGGGCACCATTATCAGGAACTGGTGGATTCGATGGTGCTGAGCAACTCGATCGCGTTGGATCTTGTGCGCGGTCACGATGTTTCGGCGCTTACCGACGTCACCGGTTTCGGATTGGCGGGCCATCTCAAGGAGATGTTGGTTGCCAGCGGCGTGTCGGCGGAGCTGCGGCTGAATCAGATCGCAACGCTGAGCGGTTTCGGCGAAATGGTCGAACTTGGGATCGAGAGCACGCTGGCCCCAGATAATCGCGTCAATGCCGCCGAATATTTCTTGCCCGCCGAAAATATAAACGCGGCGGACCTTGCGAAGCTTTTCGATCCGCAGACCGGTGGCGGAATTTTGCTGGGCATCGCGCAGCAAAAAACGACGGGCTTGCTTCAATTTCTCAGCGAAAATGGTTTTGCAAGGGCCGCCGTTATTGGGACCGTTGTGCCGCGTGAGAACGCCGCATCTCAAATTTTGATCAAACGTCCCTAGGGTAGGCTCTCAGCCCACCCAAGAGAATGAAAAAACGTTGAAACTTATTTGATGTATCCCTCAACGATCTGCCGGTGGGCAGTCGCGCGTCCAAACGCTGACGCCTGCCGGCTAATCGTTAAACTTTCTTTCATCCTTTGGTTTTGGGGCCGCGATTGCCGGCGATTAGCGTTTCCTACGCAGAGCCACTGGCAGCAACAGCATGCTCAATAACGCCAACGATCCTGGTTCGGGAACGGCGGTGACCGTGGTGCCAAGAGACGCTTCTAACGCAAGGGTCGGAAAGTGTAGACGTTCTGCGAATCCCACGCCGTCGGGGGCGAGTACCGTGAACACGTCGCCGCTGTCCGCGATCCCCGGTTGCGTCGTTGAAAGCTGCCACCTCAGCGCGTAGATCGAACTGGTGGGCTCAAGATTGATCAGGTAGTTCAGGTCAATGTCGGCAGAAGCGGTTGACGCGTCAATGTTAGAAGCCAGTGTGAACGCGCCCAGCGTGTTGCTGTCAATGGACGGCTGCGTGGTGCCGGGGAAGGCGATGCTGATCGTCTCGCTGCTGGAGAGTGGTTCCAGCACGGGTGTGCCGAAATCTTGACCTGATCCGTTGCCGATAAGCGGCGGTGGCGTCCATTTCGAAACGCCCAACAGCGTCAACGTCACGTCGCTGCCTGTTAGCGGCACCGTGTTAGTAATGTCGAAACCAGGCAACGAGGCGATGCCCGCGCCACCAACATTAGTAAAGTGATCGTGGATCGAATTGAAGTACGGTCGTACCAAACCCGCGCCGTCATTACTGTCGGGTTGAGGATTGCTTAAGAACCCTTGAGCGAACAATTGGTCGTTGATGACTTGGATATCCAATCTGCGACCGTCGTGGGCAAAAGCGTTGGGTGTCGCGGATGTGGTCAGGATAAATACTGCAAGGCAAAGAGCCTTGTTAAAAAAATAGTTTTTCATTTGAAGTGTTACTCTCATATGGATTTATAACTCGATCAGATTACTGGTCGAATTTGGTTTTGAAAAATTAGTGCCGTTGGCGATGTCGCGATCAACAACACTTTCGAAAAAGGACTGGCTGACAGAACTCACATGACCGTCGGCGAACAGGTAATTTGATGCCGCGCTGTGACGTGAGAGCTCGATTTCCAGTTGCATGAAGTTGACGACCAATTCGTTGTCGACGCGAAAAGGATCGTAAAACAGCGAACAGTGCACGTGTTCATCGGTGATCGCGCGACGGGTTGAACCTTCGAACAAGATCGCCAAGTCGTGAGTGCTTCGCAGTTGGTTAATATTGACCACGCTGCCATCGAGCGAACCATTGGCAATGAATTCGTTGATGACGTAACTGGTCCCTTGCTCGGGTTGGGCGGACCATAGATCGGCCGCTTCATCGTCAGGACAGATGCGTAGTGCGTTCACCCCTTCGGTGAACGGTTTTAATGTTTGAATCCACGATTGGTCGGTGCTTTGGTGGTTGGTAAAGGGAAACGCACCTCGGCGCGAATCAGCGTACATCAGTACGCCCAGTCCCAACTGCCTCATGTTGTTCTTGCAATAGACATTGCGGGCCGCTGACCTGACCGATTGCACGGCCGGTAGCAACATCCCGATAAGAATGCCAATGATCGCAATTACCACCAAAAGTTCGACTAACGTGAAGCCACCTTTGCGCGGCATCGTTAAATCTCCCGGCGCGGAGGATCCGCGCCTGTGTTTGGTCTATTTTGAGAGAACGTTCTTCCCACTCCAAGCAAAGGTACCGGAGTGCTAAATCCGTTTAACCGTTAGCCGAAGGCGTACGGATGCTTGGAGCGGCTAGCACGCGTACGCCTGCGGCTGACGGTTAAACATGAGAGCCCGATCTCATTTGCGGGTTCGCAAGGATTTAACGCTTCATTAGCGGCGGTAGCAGTGCTAAAAACGTTCGTAAACGACGTTAGATCAGACGTTTTTGGGAGGCGGCGTCGCCGGAAGGTGGAAGACCGCCAGAGGCGATTGCTCATCTACCGGGCACAACGGCGAAATAGAGATTGGAGGCAATGGTCGATCGGCGGGCGAAACGAAATACCATGTCACCATGTCGTTATCGTATTGGCCGTTGCAGTTTCGACGTTGCTTCAAGTTCAGATAAACGACGACGGTTGAATCGCTTTGGTCTGCTGAAACTTTGGCGGGGGGCTGTTTTGCCTTCTCGCCGCAACAGCAAGAACTTCCGCAGGAAGAGGTTGTTTCTACGTTGGCCACAGCGGTCGGTTTTGTTTTTAAGTCTTCAAGAAACCACTGGGGAGGCTGAACCGAATGCGCTTTGGCCCAGACAATTTTTTCAGCGTCGGTGTGACAGCCGCAAGAGGACCAACACTGCACAGCGTCTTTGCATCCGCAGCCGTTGAACTGGCAAGGGAATGCAATGCTGATGTCCTTAACGATGCCGATCGGCATGTCGAGATAAGAGTTCTGTGCCAGCCATGCAACGCCAACGCTCAGCACCAGCGCAACACGCATCCAGTTGAGTTTGGAATTAGGATTGTCCGAACGCGTAAACATGTTGGCTGAATTCTATTAGCGTTGGATCTTGTTAAAGATTCAGCGCTGCCATTAAACGATGCAAAAACGGGGAATGGAGCTACAACGAGGAGGTTTAACAACACTCCACTACGTAAAGGGTGACAACGGCCGGTAGGAACCGGTCCTTCGCAAAAGGATAAACCAGATCGGGTGTTATCGGTAGTGTTGTCTCCGGTTTGTTTTGTCGCAGTGAATTTTACAGTCGCCTTTCGCACTGCCAAAGGACGTGCCGCGCGAGCGCACTTTCGCGGAGTGAAAGGCGACTATAAAAAAAACACCCATCGCAGTAACTGCGATGGGCGTTTTGATTGGTTGAGCTGTTTGCTCTTGGCCGATGTTCTTGGGCGATTAACGCTTAGAGAACTGAGTACCGCGACGGGCACCGTGAAGACCTGGTTTCTTACGTTCTTTCATACGCGAGTCACGCGTTAGGAATCCACCAGTTCGCAACGCAGCGAAGTGTTCGGTGTCGTAGCTGACCAAGGCCCGAGCGACGCCCATCTTGCAGGCACCGGCTTGGCCGGTTGTGCCGCCACCGGAAACGGTGATTCTCACGTCGACTGAATCAATCGTCCCTGTCGCGTTGAGCGTATCGGTGATGGCGCGGCGATCTTGGTCGGTCGCAAAATACTTTTCAGGAGGGCGTCCGTTGATCGTGATCGTTCCCGAACCTGCCTTGAGTCGTACACGCGCGACGGATGATTTACGACGGCCTGTGCCGAGTGCTTCGCCAGTTTTTTTGTCTGTCTTTGCCATGGTCGTTTCTTAAACGCTGATAAACGTTATTAGGGTTGAGCGCCGCGGGGCGCCGTTTGCTGGATGAAATTACTTTGACGCCTTCAAGGCCGCCGTGTTGGAGCGGTGAAACGTGAAGGGCTGCGGATTCTGAGCCTGATGTGGGTGTTCGGCACCTTCGTAGATCTTCAACTTCGAAAGCATCTGGCGACCGATCTTGTTCTTAGGCAACATTCGGCGAACAGCGTCACGCATGACCTTTTCAGGTTTACGCTGCAAACGGTTACCAGCAGATTCACTGCGGAGACCTGTGTAGCCGGTGTACCAAGTGTAAGTCTTCTGATCCAGTTTGTTACCGGTGAACTTGACCTTGGTGCAGTTTGTCAAGACGACGAAATCACCGGTGTCCACGTTGGGTGTGTACTCCGGTTTGTGCTTGCCCATGAGCACCATAGCGATGTCGGCAGCGATTCGTCCGACGATTTGGTCTTCGGCATCTACGATATACCAAGACTTAGTCAGATCGTCATTTTGAGCGTTGTAGGATTTTGTGCCGGGCACAATACTTCTCCACGTTTGTGTTAATCAATAACGGAAGGCTAAAATCATTCCGTCGGCCAATTTCAGGCTTATTTAAGAATCCAATAATGTAGTGACCTGCCGAAAAACCTACAAGGGCCAAGTTTCATGTTTTCGGGCATGTTTTGGCGCGGTGCGGTCGATGACAGGTGTCAGAGGTGGTCCCAAGCGACTTCATCGACCAGCGGGGGAACCAGCTTTGAATGATTTAGGTCGTTTTAGTGCATTTTACTATGTTGACACCAACGGCGGCAGGTTCGTATGATTGCGTCCGCCAACACAGGCGGCTGTGGCGGAACTGGCAGACGCGCTAGCTTGAGGGGCTAGTGGGAGCAATCCCGTGGAGGTTCGAATCCTCTCAGCCGCATTTCTTTTTTTCGAGGCAACGTGAGTTACCGCTTTAATCAGCGATGTGCCGCCGGTTGCCGGCGTTTGTGGGCTTTCTTCCACAAAACGGGTTCTTTCCCGAAGCCGTTCTTTTTCCGCCTGTTGTGCTTTTGGGCAAAGGCCGCCGCAATGGGACTCGTTTCGTTATTTGCGAGACATGGCGCCCCTGAA
>CAYOZV010000085.1:0-3959 GCA_964408465.1 uncultured Pirellulaceae bacterium | reverse complement strand
AAACATTGCTGAAATTCGCAAACTACGGATTTTACAGCATCGATCGAATTTTCATTTACCGAGTCGAATCCTCTCAGCCGCACTTCTTTTTGCGTATCTATCGCGCAACTCACGCAACCTGCGACGAAAATCGGGTTGCCGTCCCCCTCTCTGTCTCAGTTGCGGCGACGACGTGCCGCCCACCCGATTCCAACGGCACTCAGCAGCACCGCACTAGACGGCTCTGGAACGGCCGACACCGACCAGGAACTTGGCCGAAACGGTTGAGCCAAATCTTCGGACAGCAAATTGTTGGTGGATGCATTATTCAGCGATTGAGGAACTCCTGCATCGGATTGAATCCCATTCTCCAGAAAGATTTGAACCGGGGCGGAAAAACCGGCCGAAAGGACAAAGTCCATTTTGCTGCCATCGGCTGAGACAAAAGCAAGCTCACCGCCACCAATCAGGCTCGCCTGTGAGCTTGAAACTTCTGGCAGCGCGGTATCCCAAGAAAAAACGGTTCCCGAAAAATCATTGAATGTCGCCGAAACATCATCCGGAAGCACGGTGATCGTACCGGCAAAGACTCCGTTGTTGGAATCGGTTGGGAATCCCAGAAATGATCCGCTCAACTGCGCCCCGGAGTCGAAATCGTAGCTGAACCGGTACAGGTCGGGCACGATTGTCTGGGCAACACATAGTGGAGACGCACAGGCCACCAAGATGGCGATCCACGTCAACTGCTTCAGTATTCTCATGGTTGAAGTTCCGAAAGTTTGGATGAATACATGAGACCACGTAACGTGTGCTCAATTCAGAAAATCCACGGTAACCGGTCGGCTCGGAGAAATCAACGAGCCGGACGTGACTGAGAATGCCTTAGGTTGCGGCCAGAATTGCAATGAACGAAGCGATGTCTGAAAAGTTGACTTCACCGTCTAGGTTACTGTCGGCTTGTTCAAGATACGTACCGCCGGATAGCAGCGCGATGAATGGGGCGATGTCCGAAAAATCCACGACACCGTCCTGATTGACGTCGCCCAAGATAAAGACCGGACCGGCGTTGGCTGCGAAGTCCACAATCAATGGCAAATGGTCGAAGTCGCCGACGTTGATGTTTTTGGTGCGCATGATGTCGGTCGCAAATAGACCCGTCGTTGCTAGGTCAGCCCCGGACATTGCTGACGGGTTAAGGATGAAACTGTGTTCGGCGGAAATCACGCTATCGGTGTAAATGATGTAGTCAAGAATTCCAGGCAGGAATGGGCTGGTGTCGTCTCGCCACGTGTAATCATCCACACCGGCGTTGTTGTGGGTGGGGCGGGCGTCGGTCATGCTGCTGCCGTCCCAATCGGTTCTGAGACTGCTGATTCCGTTGAGTAGGTTACTGAGCGGCAACGGGCCGCCCACGGTATTTAAGTCACCCACGATCGCGACCGCCGTATCTGGGGCCAAGTCGATATTGCCGCCCACGGTAATCGCATCAGCGATCCACTCCACAACCGCGACGGATTCTTCAATACGTTGGCTTTCGCCAGAATCACAGCAGGGGAAGTGGTTGTTGAGAATGTACATGTCGTTGGAAAAGTGCGCGTCGGGAAGGTCGACCTGCGCCATCGCAATCCCGCGCGTCCCGCCTGGAACGTTTGTAAATCGAAGGGACAATGGGTAGCGACTGATGATCAATTGATTGCGTCCGCGATGCACCTGCCAAGACCCCGTCGGCAGCGGAGCGATCTGGTCGAACAAATTCTTGGCCGCGGTTGCCGAAGTTTCAAACGCTTCTTGAAAGGCGTAAACATCTGCGTCCACCGCATTGACCAATCGAATGAGCTCATCTCGATTGGACAAACGAAAAAGTTGGTCAAAGAAAACGTTGTAGCTTGCCAGACGAAACGAATCGGCTGATTGGCGATCAACAAACGTCTGGGCCGGAGCGAAATCGCCCAATAGCATTGCAGCCACCGATGCTACGATCGCCAACAGCCTCAGTGACTTTATTTTAAGCAACGCGGTTTGAGGCACAATCAATCTCTCGGCGATGGGGTTAATAAGGACCGCCTCATTCTATCAGCGCGGCTGGGAATTTCCAACTTTCTCTCATGAGCTTCTGCGCGGACCTTGCCAGCGTTACGAATTCGAACATGTGGTGAGATAATCAATCTGAATGTTCTCACGGGTAAGGTCTCATATTGTTGCATCTTTATTGATGCATCATTAACGAGATTGAGTTGGAACCGGAGTGTCGGCGATGTTTAATCGCAGTGCATGAAGTAGCCGGGACGGCGACTGTACTATCGATCGTAAAGCTGCTGTCCTCAGCTGCTGATTGTAAAGCCGCTGTCCTCAGCTGCTGATCGTAAAGCTGCTGTCCTCAGCTGCTGATCGTAAAGCTGCTGTCCTCAGCTGCTGATTGTAAAGCCGCTGTCCTCAGCTGCTTGGGTGTTTGTGTTGTCAGTTTTGCTGGGCACTGCCAAGAGAATCGTTGAATCTTTAAATTGATTAGTTCATAATCATTAGTCGGAGCTCCCGTCTTTTTTGATCACCGTTGCTTAGAAACCTGCGCGACATCTGTGCTGCCTACGAGTCTCCCACCCGTTTCGCCATGGAAACAAAGAATTATGAAATCAAAAACAGTTTCTGTTGTCTCAACCCTTTGCGCCCTGACGATCGTGGTTGCAATGGCATGCCCGTGCCTCGGAGCTGACTTCATCGTTGCCAACGCCGATGACATCGAAACGGCGATGGAAACGGCTCAGCCCGGTGACACGCTGGTCATGAACGACGGCACTTGGACCGACGCTGAAATCGACTTCGTGGGCGTCGGCACCGCGGATGGTCCGATCACTCTTCGGCCGCAGACTCCCGGTGGCGTGCTGTTGACTGGGGTTTCGCAGATGCGCATTTCCGGTAGCTATTTAGTCGTCAGCGGTCTGCACTTTAAAGATGGCACCATCGAAAATTCTGACCATGTGGTTCAGTTCCGCGGGCCTCTAGGCGAGGCAACCCATTGCCGTTTCACCAATTCGGTGATCGAATCCTACAGCGGTCCAGACCTCAACGACAAATACCACTACGTGTCATTGTACGGTCAGAATAATCGAATCGATCACAACCGATTTTTGGACCAGCAGAACATTGGACCGCAGATTGTGGCGTGGCTGGATGAATCGGCCGATCCGATTTCCGCATTTCACCGAATTGATTCCAATCACTTCGGCGACCGGCCCAGGGGATGGGCCAATGGATTCGAGACCATCCGGTTGGGCGACAGTGACACCAGTGGCGTCGATGCTCATATCGTGGTCGAGAACAACCTGTTCGAACGGGTCGACGGCGAAATTGAAATCATCTCCAGTAAATCGAACTTCAACATCTTCCGTTACAACACGTTCCGACAGTCGATGGGGACGTTGACCCTTCGCCATGGCAACAACAATACGGTCGAGGGTAATTTCTTCTTGGGTGAAAACGCCGTGGATTCTGGTGGCATTCGCGTTGTCGGTCAGAACCACAAAATCTTCAACAACTACATTGCTGACGTTGATGATGAAGCCGACGGAGCGATTTCGATTGCGGCGGGAGTTGCCAACACACCATTAAACGGATACCTGCAGGTCACAGATTGCGTGATCGCTCATAACACGATCGTCAATGTCGCTGGGGCTGGGATCACGTTTGATTGGGGCATCGGGTCGAGCAACCGGTCACTGCTGCCGGCGGACCTAACGATTGAGGGCAATCTGATTTTAAATTCTGGCGACTCATCATTTGAAGGCGCAGAAGGCACCGGGCACGCTTTTGCGAGCAATATCGCGTTTGGTGCGACGTTGGGAATTCCGGCGCGAGCGGGGATCTTGGAAGTCGACCCGTTGTTGAGGCCGACGCCGGTGGCTGGTGTGTTGAGCCCGACCAGCGGAAGTCCGGCCATTGATGGTGCGACCGGTTCGGCGCTGTTCTCAGACGATATGTATGGC
>CAYOZV010000084.1:0-19533 GCA_964408465.1 uncultured Pirellulaceae bacterium | reverse complement strand
TAGAGCGGCAGGTAGCTTGGAGCCTATTTTGGGGAGGTTAAATTCTGCCGGATCCTTCCAAGGCTTTAGCGCTCTGGCTTTTTCCGGTGGCGATGAATTCGCGACAGGTGTTGTGACCGGAGGCAACGCCGGCGATGAATTGGCATCCGCATCCTTTTGACGGATGATCGAGCGCGATTTCGCCAGCGCTGATCGGATTGCTTCTCTGGCATCTTTGAGCGGCTGCGTGGTCGATGCCGCAATCTCGCCGACCGTGTCGTTGACCGCTTTGATGGGCGTCAGCGCCTGAGACTTCAGCGCCGTCGCTGTTTTGGCCACCGCGTTTGAGGCGGCAGCGCCAACGACGGGTTTCAGGGGCTGCAGCTTCATCGCCGGCAGGGCAACCTCGGCTTTTTTGGGCGGATTGATGTTCAACCGACTGAAATCGATACGCGTTACAGGTTTCGTTGTCTTTCGCGCGACCGATGACCAAACCTCTGCCGCTTCTTTGGCTTTTTTAATTTTTGACTGACGCGCCGGTGTAGACGATAGCGCGGTGTTGGGCGGATTCCAAGTCGATTGATAAAATGACCCCGCTTCGGCAGATGGTGTCTGATCAGGAGCGATCGCTGTGGAATCCGGCGATTGTCGAAGGGTCGAATAGTATGGGTCGGGCGTTATCTTTTTCACCGACTGAGCCTGACCGTCATCGGCCAGCCCCATCAGCGCCGCGGTCGCGAGAGAAACGCTGAACAGGGACGCCATCATTGAGCGATAAATTTTTCGGTTCACATTCGTTTCCATCTGACCCAGTCCGTTGGTTGTCCCATCGAAGAATTTGGCTGCCGCGTCTCCGCAAATGTCCCGCGGCGGCACCTCGTCTACCTATGTCGATACTGTTTTTATCGACATATTTCGCGCCTAAGGTGAGTTTCGGCGGCGGACTTTAAAGCAGTTAACTCGGCGGCTGCAATAGAGATTTCACCAATGACAGCATCTTTTCAGGGCTGATTTTCGTAGACTTCAGCGTCACCAACGCCGTTTGGTCGTCAATGATGCGGATCATCGGCCGAACCTTGGACAGCTGAGCCATCCGGCTGCGGTCCTTGAAGCGAAAACCGAGATACTTATTTTGAAGATAAATGGAAGATATCTGCCAAGTTGCAGCCTCCAGTTTCAGCTCCGACAGCGTCAGCAGTCGTTTTACCGGACCCGGCAGCGGACCAAACCGGTCGACCAACTCTTTGCTAAGTTCTTCGATTTGAGTGAATTTTTCCAGCCGCGTCAGCCGCCGGTACATGTCGATTTTCTGTCGGCGATCGGAGACGTAATCATCCGGTAGGTAGGCCGCGATGGGCAGGTCGACTTCTACGTGGATCGAAAGTTTGGCGGGCATGTGTTTGATCTGACGCACCGCCTTTTCTAACAACTGGCAATAAAGTTCGTAGCCGATCGTGGCGATGTGCCCCGATTGCTGAGTCCCCAAGAGATTGCCAGCGCCGCGAATCTCCAGATCACGCATCGAAATCGCAAACCCCGCACCCATCTGCGAAAACGTCTCAATCGCTTGCAGTCGTTTGGCAGCGGTCGGGTTAAGGTGTTTGTTGGGTGCAATCAACAGGTAGCAATATGCTTTGTGTTTATAGCGGCCAACGCGGCCACGAAGCTGGTGCAGATCCGAGAGCCCATAGTTTTCCGCTTCGTCAATGAAGATCGTGTTGGCGTTGGGAATGTCCAGACCGCTTTCGACGATCGTTGTCGCCAACAAAATATCAAATTCGCCCGCGATGAACTGGGCCATTACGTCTTCCAATTCCTCCATGGGCATCTGTCCGTGGCCGACACGAATAGACGCCCCGGGGACCAATGCGCTCAACCGTTGCTGCACCAAGTGGATGTCCTTGACGCGGTTGTGAACAAAGAAAATCTGCCCGCCACGATTGAGCTCTCGCAGCACCGCGGTTTTGACGATCGTGTTGTTGTATCGCGAGACCTTCGTTTGAACGGGCATGCGATCTTCGGGCGGCGTTTCCAAATTCGAAATGTCGCGCACACCCACCAGCGACATGTGCAGCGTCCGCGGGATCGGCGTCGCTGATAACGTGAGCACGTCGACGCTGCTGCGCAGGTTCTTTAATCGCTCTTTATGTTTGACGCCAAAACGCTGTTCTTCGTCAATGATCACCAAGCCAAGATTCTTAAATTCGACATCCTTGGAGACGATTCGATGCGTGCCGATCGCAATGTCGACCTCGCCCGTTTTCATTTTCGCCAACGTCTCTTTCATTTCGGCCGTCGAACAAAAACGAGACAGCTTGCCGATGGTGACGGGGTACTCGGCCATGCGTTCCTTGAAACTTTTGAAGTGCTGTTCGGCCAGCACCGTCGTCGGGACCAGCACGCCGACCTGGAATCCATTTTCCACGGCCTTAAACGCCGCGCGCATCGCGACTTCCGTTTTTCCAAATCCCACGTCTCCGCACAACAGCCGGTCCATCGGACGCTCGCGCTCCATGTCGTCCTTGATCGCTTCGATGGCCGTCAATTGGTCTGGCGTTTCGTGATACGGAAAAGAGTGTTCGAACGCGTGTTGCCAAGGCGTATCCGCCGCGCACGCCATGCCCGGCTGCATCTCGCGTTTGGCTTGGAGTTCGATCATGTCCGCGGCCAAGTCCGTGATCGCTTCTTGAACGGCGTTCTTCTGTTTGGCCCAGTTCTTATTACCAATTTTGGCCAACACCGGCTGGCGTTTGGTGCCTCCGATGTATTTTTGAACCAAGTCGATTTTGGACGCCGGCACGTAGAGTTTGGTGCCGCCGTAGAACTCAAGTTCCAAGTGTTCGGTCAGCTGAGATTCCCGCTGGAGCATCTTCAGCCCACGGAAACGGCCGATTCCATGCGACAAGTGCACGATCAGGTCGCCCACTCGCAGGTCCATGAAACTGTCGATCGCCTTCCCCAACCGTCGGCGGCCCTTGCGGCGGAGATCCGTCCGGCGGAACACTTGGTCGCAGCCGACGACGACCTGCGCCGAGTTCCGCAAACGGAAGCCTTCGTGAACGCAACCAACGCCAATCTGTAAGCGCTGTTCGGATGCCGCGCCGGTAGGTTTTAGAATCTCAGTAACACGCGGGATCTCGCCTTGGACGCTGGCCAACACGAAGACTTCGAATTCATTGCCGCTGGCGTCGCGCGCGAGTCGTTCGACCTGCATTTTGACTTCGCCAACGTCGCCGCTGAATTTTTCGACCGACTCGACCGGCAGGTCGAAACGCTCGCCGGCGTAACCTGCGGACATCGGCGCGGCGGTCGCCTGAGCAAACGTGGCCAGCGACTTGCGGACTTGATCCCAATCGAAAATGGTTTCGCTGTCGGGACTGCGTTCGCGGTAACGTTCGGCGTGCTGCGCCAGATCGTCGGGAGCCAAGAAAACGACGATGGTCTCCGGCGGAAGGTAATCCGCGAAGAAACCGTTTTTTCCTTGCGCGGTATCGAGCACCGTAACTTCCACTTGGTTCACATCGGCGATGCTCAACTGCGTCCCCGCATCGAACTGACGCAGCGATTCGATTTCGTCATCGAACAGCTCGACTCGAATTGGCCCGCCCCAATCAGGCGCAAACACATCCAAGATCCCGCCTCGGTTGGAAAACTCGCCCGGCAGTTCAACGGCGCTGGTGTGATGAAATCCCTGATCGGTCAGCCACCCAATAAAAGCATCCACGTCCAGAGTCTGGCCAACGGTCAACTTGCGGCTCTGGCTGGCGACCTCGGTCCTTGAGGGCAGCGGCTGGAGCAACGACGCCACCGAAGCCACAATGATCGGCGAAGCGTCATCGTTGCTTAACGATTTAATCAGCCGCAGTCGATCGCCGTATTCCAAATCCACGGTGACGTTAGATTCGTTGTTGGTGATGCATGCGGGAAGCCGGTCCGAGGCGCCCTCGTAGAACGTGGGCAGGTCATCCAGCAACCGATCTTGGGTTTTTCCATCGGCCGTAACGACCAAGATGTTTGAGAAGTTGTCCGACAGAGCCGATAACAGCAGCGCGCAGGAAGAACCCCAGACCGATTCAAACGTTGCCGGTTGGCCATCCTTAAGGGAGTCAACGCACGCCTGAAAGCCTTGGTCTTTATTCAGCATCAATCGAAGCTGCAGCAAACGCTCAGTCACGTCGGCGACAGCGCTGTAGATCCCAGACTCTTCCATTAACGAGATTCTATCGCACGATTGATGTGGTTGCCAGACGATGGTCTCGGCGATCGGCCAAGCAGCAAGAGACAGCGGCTGTACCACCCAAAGTAAAGTCGCCGTCTCGGCTACTTACAGCCCTGCGCTAAATCGCCGCCGACGCGCCGGTCGCAACCCAATTTCGTTAATGGACAAACAGGTTCAAAAATCAACTTCAAAAATCAACTTCAAAAATCAGGTCCAATCGCATGATCTACGGAAACGATCTGACAGAATACCAACACCGGCGGTATGCTCCGAAATGGCCAGCAACCGCCGATCTAGTCGTCCAAGTTACCGGCGCGCAGCTTCCCGTTATTATCGGCCTGCCAGAAATCGCCGGTGGAAACGTCCAAGGCCGTCAGCCATTGATCGCCGTAGCAATAAGTGTCAATCACTTGCAAGTGTTCGAAGAACAGAATGTCACCGTCGCCCTGAGGCGTGTGTCCCACAACGGCGATTTTCCCGCTGAAATGACGCTGGGGAACGTGCTCTTTCACATGCTCCCAAAACATAATCTCGTCCGGTTGCTCTTCCAGTGGCACGTCCGGCAGATAATTCGCGTGGACAAAGAAATGCGTATCGGTTTCATGAAACCGAAGACAGTGGCTGAGGAAGGTCAGGTGATGCTGAGGGATGTTTTGCGTGCGGCCGCCGTAACTGGCAACGGTCGCGTTGCCACCATGCATCATCCAAAACTCAAGATCTGAACCCCGGTTCTGCAGGGCTTTGAACATCATGATTTCATGATTGCCAATCAGCGGAACCAGCCGAGTCTCAGACACCAGTTCGCAGAGGATCTCTAAGACACCTGCGGAATCCATACCACGATCGACGTAGTCGCCCATTCCGATAATGGTGTCTTGTTGAGTCGGTTGGATTTCGGTCAACAGGGTTTGCAGGGCCGTCGCGCAACCGTGAATATCGCCTATGGCTATTGTGCGGCTCATATCGTGGGAAACAGTTTCTCGGACTTAATAGGTTAAATGATTAGAGCGTTAAGCTGGTGGAAGTTAGCAGAAAGAGGCAGGCTGCTGCAAGCGTAATAGGTGCGGACGGTATTTTACGTGACAAACTCAATTGGGCAACCAGCTAACGCGTCTGTTTTGCAGGTGTTGGCTGAATATTGGCGACGACCGCTTTCATCTTAAAAGCCGTGTCAAGTTGGGCGGCGGTGAGATCGGCGTCCAGATGTCGATCGGCGCGGATCAGAATCGACGCCACGTTGGAGCTGCTGAGTACGGTGGAGCCGGCTGTTTTAAAAGCATAACGAAAACCACCGCCCCAAGGGGCCGGTAGTGGGTGTATCTGTTTCAGCGGTGCCGGCTTAGGTTTTTCTTTCAATCGAACCTCGGTGTCGTTTTTTTCTGTCACCGCATTATTAGTCGGCGCACGGAGGAAGTTCCGGTCCGCGATCTCAATAGGTGTTGGCACTAGCGGTTCCGCCGGAGGCAAATCGAATTCAAGCGTCACCGTCACGTCGACGTGATGCCTTGGTGAGCCCAGGGCGGAGATGATTTTTGGGATGACCCGATGGTCGTTGACGCGTATCTCCAAGCGACGACGGAGGTGTTTGGCGGCCAATTGAAAAAAATCCACCGCCTCCTGTTCCGAGGAGGTCGCGTCTGCTTCGGTTTCAATCTGTTCATTCACTGAGCTTTCTTTGCGATCGGATGATTGCCAGAATTCAATCAACTGCTGCCGCGTGTTCGGATTCAAACCCAGCGAGTACTCCAGCCGCGCAATATTGTCGCGCACCACGACTGCGACCGAACGCTCGATAAATCCGTCTTCGAATTCATGCCCCTCCGCTGCACCGGCGGGAAACAATAGGACGCAAAACAAAAACAGTCCGCGCGTAATCGGCCCGAGCGCATCTCCAATGCTTACGCTCTGACGCGGCGGGAAGGAAGTATCAAGTGGTTTTGTTGTTCGCATAGATTGACCGTACTTAAGTTGGACGAAGCTATTTTGTCTGCGATCGGTTGGAACTGACCGGCAATGATAACCTTGAAACTTCACAGATCGGCCTCAGTTGCGAAGCCGTTTGTTTTCTTGCCACCAGGAAGCAACTGATTTCATACAGAGTAGTCAGACGTAAGTCTAGAAGAAGCCGCGGCAAATTCAGCAACTGCGGGTCACGCTGCATGGATGTATGAATAAAAATTTCTTTTGGGATTTTATGCTTTGATGAAATGGAATGGGGGGAGCACGACAATATAAGTCTGTGAACGGAAATTTAACTCAAACAAAATCATTTCTCCCCAGAAGACAAAAGGCATTTCAGATGAAGTACATTTTCAAAGCGGTCCTTTACGCGGCGGCAATCATGCTGACCAGCAACGGTTTGCAGGCACAAAACTCTACCACCGTTGAGGTGACGATCGAGAATGTCGCGCCCAGCAATGGTGTCACTTTGACACCGGTTTGGGTCGGCTTTCACAGTGGTAGTTTTGACAGCTACAACGGCGGTCTGACGTCACTCATCGGTTTAGAACGACTGGCCGAAGACGGAAACAACAGCATATTTTCAAGGCAGTTCTTGAATTTTAATCCCCGCCTGGGAGGACTAACCTTCATCGACAATTCACGCAGCACCCCCCGCAGTCGACTGGTTCGAACGGGTGACCTGTCCGACATCTTTCGTCAAGACGCAACCATGGGCCCAGCACCCATTCAACCTGGTGAATCAGTGTCCCAGAGATTCGAATTGAGGAACGACGGCAGTAATGACTACTTCTCCTACGCCTCCATGGTGCTTCCCACCAACGACTTCTTTGTTGCCAACGGAAATCCACTGGCACACAACATCTCCAGCCTTTTGGAAACCGGAGGTGAGGTTTCCTTCTTCATCGGAACTCCCAACAGCGGTGTTAACGATGCGGGAACCGAGCGCGAAGATTTCAACTTTTCGGCTGGTAACGGACTGTTTCCAGGCCGCAACCTGCCGGCAGGTCAATCGCGAGCCAATCAAGGTCGGACCACGCGTCGCAACATCGCGAACGTTGTCGGCGATCCCTTTGAAAACTTCCAATTGATCTCTAGGCAGGATAGAGTTCGACTGATTGTTGCTTCGGCCTCCGTACGAAGATTTGTGCGATTGCTTTCTCAATTTCAGTTCCTGCCAAATGTGTCGTCAATCATTGAATCTATTGAGGATTCTTTGGACGCCTTTGAGGCGAGTGTCACCATTGATGTCGATGGTCTTAACTTTAACCAGTACCAGGACGGAATCGCTCGAGTAACGATCTCCGCGGTTGCTCGCGACGCAGGATTTTCAGCGATGGTCGAAGATGCTGAAGTCACCGACGACGCGGCCTTCGTCGAGGCCGCCGACGCCGGCAACCTGTACTTCAATATTCACTCGGCCAGTTTCCCCGGTGGTGAAATCCGCGGTCAACTGGACACCGTCTTGGCTGACAAAACGGCCCGCGGTGTGCGAACGCTTACCTTGGGTGCGGTGCTGGACGCCGAACAAGAGCCCGATGGTGCATCCGATTCAGATGCCTCTGGCCTTGCAAGCGTGACCATCACGGTCAACAGAGACGGTTCGGCCACTTACAGCTCGGATCTATCTGTTAACGGAATCGCTGTTGAAGAACTGATCCCAGTGGCTATTTTCTCTGCGATTCATATTCACAACGCTCCGCGCGGCGTCAACGGAGGGGTCCTTCAAGACTTCATCGTTGATGCAGGTGGAACCGAAACAGACTTCAGCGTGTTGCAAGAGTAGTGGACTCGGCAGCAGATCGGACTTCCTCCGTTGGAAAACTGATTCATTCCAGATTCAATCATTTTTCTTATCTTGATGATTGAATCTTTTCTAAGACCTGTTGGGTGATTTCATCCAACAGGTTTTTTGCTGTAGCAACAAATCGCCGTCGCAATAAAGCGGCAGCTGGCCACGAATGTAAGGGCTCAAACGCTGCAAGCTGCAGTCCGAGGGTGAGGTAGTCAGTTGTAACGATCCAACGACAGGGCACCTTTTGTGAAATCTAAAAGCGGCGCCGTGCCGGGCGAGGCGTTGATAGGCTATAATATTGGGCATGAAGAGCGCAAAACAGATATTAGATCGTGAGTATCTTGAACTGAGATCGAAACTGCTGGACATCGGTGCATCGCTGGATCGAATCGCCCGCGCCGACGGTTCCGTTGAGAGCGATGAAAGGATGCAATTGTTGGCCGCCGGTATTGAGATAATTGCCTCCGGCAGCGCCGACAGTAGTGAACGAGCCCGCCAAATTCAGCATCTGTTTTCGCGCGACTTCGACCCGCAGTGGAAGCAGAAATTCAACCTGCCAACGAGGCAATAGAAGTCGTCCATGTATTACATCGATCCTCACATTCACATGGTCTCTCGCACCACCGACGACTACGAAACGTTAGCGCGGATGGGATGCGTCGCGATGAGCGAACCCGCGTTTTGGGCGGGATATGATCGTGGCAGCGCGGACGGGTTTCGCGACTACTTCGTGCAGTTGACCGAAGTCGAACCGGCTCGCGCCGCGGCGTACGGCATCGAACATTTCACTTGGCTGTGCATCAACGCCAAGGAAGCCGAAAACGTGCAGCTCTCGCGCGACGTTTTAAAATTGATTCCCGAGTTTCTTGATTGCCCCAACGTCTTGGGCATCGGTGAAATCGGATTGAATAAAAATACGCCCAACGAATCGATCATCTTCCAAGAACATTTGGAACTTGCGATCAAATATGACCAACAGATCCTCATTCATACGCCGCATCTGGAAGACAAATACCAGGGCACGAGAATGATCTTGGATATGCTGGCCGATCATTCGGAATTGGACCGGTCGCGGGTCTTGGTTGACCATGTCGAAGAACACACCGTAAAAGAAGTGATCGACGCAGGTTACTGGGCGGGGATGACACTGTACCCCATAACCAAATGCACTCCGGCTCGCGCGGCAGACATTATCGAAACGGTGGGGAGCACACGTTTGTGCGTTAATTCGGCAGGAGACTGGGGCCCCTCCAAACCCACGGCCGTTCCGGATCTGATTTTTGAAATGCGCAAACGCGGTCACCGCGAAACTCAAATAAAAGAGGTCGTCTTCGATAACCCCAGAGAGTTCTTTAGTCAGAGCAAGAATTTTAAGTTGCCAGACCCAGAGAAACGCTAAACTAACGACCGAGAGCGTAAGCTTGCTTTGCGTTGCAGCTCTCTAAATTGCCGAATTCAAACTCGAAAATCTTATCAGCCAATTGTGTCATCGGAATCGATCCAAGACCGTACAGTTCGGCGATCATTTTGAGATTACTGCCAGACATCAACGACGTGTATCGTTCGGTTCGATTCATCGTTTCCAGCGCTGAATAGTTGATCGGAAATTGCATCCCGTCCCACAGCTGTATTCTTACGTGCCCGTTGGGTTCGACGCTGATGGGAATGCAAACCATGAGGTTGCCATCGTGGCGGATGAAGCAGTTGAGCAGCATCGCCCCGCTGCTTTCGTCAGCATCATCGACGGTCTCGGACCGCTGAATGCCAATTTCCATCGCACCGTCTTCATCGCGGGTGACTCCCCGGATAACGGCCTCATACTCTTCACCGTTGGACTCGATCGTTACCGATTTTCCAAACGGCACCACCAAGAAATCCAGCCCGGCAATTTTGGCACCATTGATCGATTGGTCGGCCAAGCAGCAATCCAATTTAACGCCGTCGACGCTGACGCTGCATTTTTCGTCGACGGGGATGCGATGGTATTTTCGTCGATTTGTCAGCATTGATCAGCTTCGAGTCGTTATATTCGCACCGTTGAATGCGAATTTGGAGAAACATGGTAGAACAACTACACCTTTCCTTAACGGCACTTGGTCCACCTCGGCTTTAGTCAATTTTGACGCGAACACCCTAAGACACTACCTCCAAGGCCGTCGCGTTGGCAAATTGGGACGTTCGCAACGAAATCTAGGCCGAACCACCTTAATTTCATCGCGTTTGCGGTCTCGGCGAGCGGTAGATGATCTCAGAAGATCCTGCTGAGCGCAGCATTAGGCTGTCTTACGAAAATCCTTCAGCCGAAAATAAAGCTGGCTTTTTAACAGGAGGACATTTCGTGCCCTCGAATTCGTTTTGCCCAGAAAAGGCGGGGGGAACTACCGCTGAGATTCAGCCGATTTTCCGGTTTTACTTCGATAAGGTTTCCCTGCTTCGAACAACGCCAGCCGTTGTTTGTATTGGTCCTTCTTGTCTCCCTTGGCCAGTTCGACCGCTTGGTTGGCGTACTTGACCGCCGCCTCAAATTCACCCTGTTCGGCGTAAGCGGCTGCCAGCGTGTCGATGAAACTGGCGTCCTCCCAGTCGGATGCTTCGCACGCCTTGGTCACCATCTCGATCGCCTTTTCGCCGTCGCGATAGTTATCGCTGGGACAGGTGGCGTAAAACCAAGCCACCGTGTTCGCGATTTCGGAAACGGTGCCGCCAATCTCTTCGGCCTTTTGATAGTCTTTCTTCGCCTTCGCGAAATCTCCCAGCCCTTCGTAAGCCACGCCGCGGTTGGCGTACACCAAAGGGTTTTCGCCGGAGAGTTCCATCGACTGGGTAAAGTCCTTCACGGCTTTCTCGTATTCCCCCAATTCCACGAAACAGACGGCCCGATTATTGTAGGCCAGCGGCAAACGCGGAGCGTAGGTGATCGCACGATTAAGGTCGAACATGGCTTCGGCGTATTTGCCTTGTTTGTATAACACCCATCCGCGCTGATTCAACGAAACCGCGTTCTTGGGCTGAATGTCGACGGCTTTGTCGGCTTCGGCGAAGGCCTGATCGAGTTCGTTTTTACTGAGAAAGATGTTGCTGCGACCGACGTAGGAATCGGAGATGCGCTTGTTGATCTCGATTGATTTGTTGTAGTCCGCCAGCGCCCCTTCGAGATCTCCGTTTCCATACCTCGCGCTGCCCCGGCTGACGAAGTACCAAGGGTCTGAATCGTCTAATTCGATCGCTTTGTCGTAGGCGTTGATGGCAGCCTCATAATTGTTGACGGCGTAGTGAACGATGCCAAGATTAAAATACGCGTGGGCAAACTTAGGGGCCAGTTTCACGGCGTAGCGGATGTCTTTGAACGCTTTGTCGTAGTTGCCCTGTGCCTTGTAAACGATGCCGCGATTATTCCATGTGATCGCGTTAGCTTTGTTGACCGCCAGCGATTGATTAAGGTCCTTGAACGCCGGAACCAGTTCTTCTTTTTCATAGCGAATCATCCCGCGATGGGCCAACGCTGCGAAGTCTTTTTCGTCGGTTTCAATACGCTTTGAGAAATGAGATTCAGCATCGTCCAGGTTCATGACATATTCCAGCGGCAACCAACCGTTGACGCCCTCCATCGAACACCATTTGCCTTGTTTGGCGATGACTGTATAGATCGAACCCTCGACGACTCGGTCGACTTCTTTGGCTTTGATTTTCGTTTTGAAGTTTCCCGTCACGCACACGCGGTCGCCGATTTCCTGAGCCGACGCCGAGGAAGGTGCGACCGCCCAAAACGTGGCACACGCCATCAGCAGGCTGAAAACAAAACGGATTGACAATTTTTGATCTGAAGTAGGCATAACTATTAATGCTAATAACGAGATAATGGGGTACCGAGCGCATGCGGCAATTGACCGCCGGCGCGTGAGAGAGAGATTATTCACAAAGTTGATTTTGTGCAAACCCGCGAAGGGGCAATTTGAATTTTGGTCGTAGGGCCTTGGGCAATTGGAGTAGTCTGTACGGATTATTTGGCTATTTTCCGATGCAAAATCGGCCGAAAACGAGGTCTAAGATGTCGTCATTATAAACCGTGCCAACAATCTGCCCCAATGCATCCAACGCCTGCCGGATTTCGGCGGCGACGATCTCTTGGCCAAAATCGCTGGACGCGGCTTCCAAACCGCTCGCGATACTGTCGGCTGCCAACCGCAGACTGGCGCGCGTTCGCAATAACGTCGAACCGACAACCGCATTTTCGCTGGTCGAAAGCGCGACGGCCGTTGCCGAAATTTCAAATTTCAAACGATCGAGATTGTCGCCGGTGTGACTGCTGAGGGGGATCATCTTCCGCCGCGCCCCGGTGATGCTTGTGACTTGATTTTGCAGTTGCTGGGTAGAGTTTATGAGGGCGCCAAATTCGCCTTCGGGCAGAAGGTCAGATTTTGTGAGGACCAGTAAAAAGTCCTGGCCGCTTTGGCCGAGCAGCTCCATTTGTTTCGCCGCCCAATGGTGGCTTTTGGAGTCTGGGCCGACGCACAAGAGAACCAGTCGTGCGTTGTCGATTTCGGCAACGCGCTTTTTCTGCGCGGTTTGCATGATACGCGCGGCGGTCGCTTCATCGCTGCTGCTGGCCGATTCCAATCCCGCGGTGTCGATCAACTGGACGGCGATGCCTTCGAATGCTGTGGTGGCACAAACAAAATCAGTCGTCGTTCCGGCCACGTCGGTGACAATCGCTTGATCCGTTTCAAGCAGCGCGTTGAAGAGGCTGCTTTTGCCGGCGTTGGGTAGACCGGAGAACGCGACTTTGAATTCTTGCCCGTCGCTACCGCGCTGCTGGATTTGTTGTTCGATGAGATGGACTTGATGTAGTCCCTCCCGCAGCGCGGACACGATTTGCTCCGATGCGATGAATTCGATGTCTTCTTCGACGAAGTCCAGTCCCGCCTCCAGTTCAGCCAAAACGCTCATCAGCGTCTCTTTCGTTTCAGCCAGCGGTCCCGTCAGTCCGCCCGAGAGTTGATCGAGGGCGACCGAAAGTTTTTTTTCCGATTCGGCGTCAATCACGGCCAAGACCGCTTCGGCTTGGGTCAAATCCATGCGGCCTGAAAGAAAGGCCCGCAATGTGAACTCGCCGGGTTGGGCCAGCCGCGCACCGGCGTCGCAAAATCGCTCGAGCGCCATCTCTAACAACGGCGTGGATCCGAAGGTATGAAATTCAGCCGATGGTTGGCGAGTGTAACTACGATGATCGGGCCAAAACAGCAGCGTTGCCGGGAGAAGGTTTTGACGCAGGCGGATGTTGCCCGCGAAACGAGTGGCTCGGTTGATACTGTCGATATTGGTCGGATCATCGAACTCAAAAGTTGCGTTGATGATGTCCGCAGCGCCAGGCCCGCTGACGCGAATAATACCGCGCGCACCATTTCCCGTCGGCGAAGCAATCGCCGCGATCGTATCGTCGGTGGTGAGGTAGGCCATTGGGATTCAAGCGATACATGTAGTGGAGCTTTTTCAAGGCTCCGTCGGGACGCGAAAACGATTTTCAACGATCAAGGGCAGACGAGAGTTAAAAAACTACCCTCCGGCCAATTAATTAAGCTGACAATCAACTCCGTAAGAATTTACACCGGTAACGTCATAGGCAACATCGTTGCCGTAACGCCGCGCTGCGTTGACCCACATCTCTTCGGAGTCTGCGAAAACGATATCGGCATCACATTGGATAGGATACCACAATGCTGCGTCGATTTCCCGGTGGATTTGAGATGTTTGCCAACCAGCAATCCCCATCACGATCCGGTAATCTGACGCAGTACCTTTCATCGGAATCGCGCCGTCGTTGTCGGTAACGTTTGCTTCATCTTCGACCAGCATCTGCAAGGCATCTTTGGAACATGAAACGAAAATGCCATCACGGATTTCCACTTCTGCCAAGTCTTCGTTTCGATGAAGCGCTATCACGGGACCGTTGAGCGGACCGCCGATCATCAGCGCATCCCGCAGCGAAGGCAATTGAGTGAACGCTTCGAAGTCGGACACTTGCTGGGACGATGCACTCGCGTTAAGCCGCACCCCAAACACGCCCTCTTGGGAGTCTTGGATGACCAGAACAACGGCTTCGGCCATCGGCGTATTGCTGAGTCTTGGCGAGGCGACCAGCACGGTGCCGGACAGGTTTGGCTGCTGAGAAAAATAAGATTCAAAACGATTCATTTAGTTTCTTCCCTGTAAAACACAGTGCAATCAATGGCCAGTAGAGACTTGGCCAAATACCTCAGATGCAACCACCGTGCCGTTTTGAACAAGCGGATTTTGCCGTGTTTTTATCTAATCCGAAGGGGGGGATGGCCGAGACTGCAACAATGGCAGGTCGTTGTTTACCGGTTTGGCAACCCGTTAAGACGTTTGTGCGCTGGAACTGAAGTCCAGCGACTCAAGCCACCAGAAAATTTAGTTGCAACAGAATGACAAAAATAGACGTCACTGCGAGTAGCAGCCGTTTCAAAACCGAAAGAAGGGCCGGTTCCCCCCGGCCGAAACTTGCGAAATATTGGCCGGTGGGAACCGGCCCGACACTCTTAATCAGATTTGAAACCACTTCTAGGGTCTGGCCATTAGGCCAGTTCTCAAGCGGTCGACACGGCGTTGGTTCCATCGTTTCCGAATCCGTTAGTCGGATCAATCGGATTGGCCCACACTTCTTTTCTCGCCAAGCGAATGTCGCCGTAAATGGTGGCGAACGCCACGTCGGCCGCGTCTCGACCGCAACCGATTCTAACGAGACCGTCGACGGGTGCGAGTTTCGTCGGATCAAACAAATACCACTGACCGTCCAGGTAGGCTTCGACGAAACCGTGAAAGTCTGGTGGTTGTAAATTAACGGCGTAGCCGGAAACGTATCGAGCAGGAATCCCAGAGCAGCGACACAGTGTGATCATAAGATGGGCATAGTCTCGGCAAACTCCGTTCCTCTGCAGCAGAACTTGCGTCGCAGTCGTTGTGCCGTTGGTGCTGCCGGGTTCGTAGTCCAGATGATCGTTTACCCAGTCGCTGATGCCTTGGACTTTGGCAAACCCGGATTGCCACTCTCCAAACTCCTCAAACGCGAACCTTGACAGCATATCTGTTTCGCAATATCGGCTCGGGTTTAAATAGGTCAACGTTGCTGGCGGCAGTTGCGCGATGGGCACCTCCTGTAACTCCGTTGGTTTGTCAACGTCTGGTGTCAGTTCGACGGAGGCTCGGTATTCGATATCATACGTACCAGGTTGCAAAGAAACTTGGTTCAGTTTCACGTTCTCGGGACCAACCAAAGCCGTCGTGAAATTTGTATTGCCGTTAATAAACAGTGATTCATTGGTGATTTGCTGAAAACTGTTTTGAGCCACCGAGATTTGCAATTGCAACAGCGACGCTTTGCGGACTTCGTAGCTGAGGCTACAGCCGACGTTTATTTTGGCCATCGAAACTCCGTTTTACTTTTGGGTTTGGTGGTTGGTGTTGTCAGCATCTGAGAACAGTCCATCGCTCCAATCCAGAGGCATTGAACTGAGCGACGACGACAGCGTTTCGCTCCACCACGTTGTCGCGGGGGTGACATCCTGTTGTGTGTAGCGCCGGATCGACATCTTGCGAGTTGACCATGGAATAATGGCAATGTCGATCGGACAATCCACATCGGTAACGCTGGTGCTGGTGGCATCAAACGCCAGCAACGCTAATCCAACGGCGACTCGCAGCGGCGTTTGGAAGTTCAGTAGACGATCAAGTATTGGTTTACCGTAAGTCGTCCGGCCAAGCATAAAATAAGGCGAATCTGTCGCCGATTCTATCCAGTTCCCCTCGGGGTAAACGTAATACATTTTTGGGTAGTGATCGCCCGTCATGCATCCGCAGATGACCGCGTGCATGTTAAACCTGTAATTACTGGCGGTGAGCGATGGTTCGTCTTCAGTTTTCACCTTGCGTAACTGAGTCGAAAATTCGTTCACCAATTTATACAAGCGATCATAAGGTTGGTTCTTCTTTTCAAGTTCCTCGCTGAGGTAAGTCAACGTTTTGTCGCGTACCGATCGCAGGCCACTGGTCATTGTGAACAGCGCGTCGTCTGAATGATCCAACGGAGCCAACTTGTTCTTATTCAGCTGCTCGCTCCCGCGCACGATGCGCGTGTCGGCCAACGCCACAATGCCTTCTTTAACCTGAATTCCAACGCAAAATGTCATAAACAGATTTTTCTCTAAGAGGAGGTGAATGATGTCATTAAGAAGAACATAATTTTACAATTCAGGAGTGGTAAATTAGAAATACCGAAAGAAACTCGTGGACGGCCAAAGCTCAATTTTAGCTTCGGCTGTAGTGGGATTCGCCAGAATTCCCCGGTCCGGCCTCGTACCTCATAGAAAGGACTTCTGGCGAAGTCCACTACCCTAATCTTTCGTCCTGGCAAAACACCAGTCGAATAACTGGCATTTTTGCAAATCATTCACTTGCGATTCTCGCACTTCTGGGCAAACCGATCGGACTCGCGCGACCGACAGCCAAAACGGGAACCGGGCAGTCCAGCGATTCCGCGACGGCCCGAAAAAATTCGGCTTCGGCGACTGTGATTTCATGATCGAAGGTAATCATTATCGCCGCGGCGTACAGAAGTTTCTTTTTTACCTTCATTGAGGCCTTATGCAGCGATCGCATGCATGACTCTAACTGTTCGATGTTCCACTGATCCGGAGCCACACTGACCTGATCCGCATCGCCGATTTCGACCGCTTGCAGCGCCAACGCAAACGCGCGATTGGTCACTTCCGGATCCGTTTCCTTTTCCGTTTCCAACACACTGCCGATCTTGCTGGCCGAGGCAAACGCGGACAGCATCAAACGAAGCTCGCGCGAAACCTGAGCCGTTTTCTTATACAGCACGCGCGGCGGCTCTTTAAATTCAAATCGCCGATCAAGATGCATCAACAGATGGTGTCGCACGATGAACTCGAACAGGCTGGTTTTGGAGTCAAGTTTGACCAATTGTTGAACCGTGGCTCTGAATTTTTCATATTGTTGGGGCGAAAGATCGGCCAAGGAGCCTTGAATCATCTCCATCAGCGGCAAACGCAGGACTAGGTCCAGTCCGTGAATGAAGGGCATCAATTTACGAGTTGTTTCGACGGTCATTTCACCTTCGATTTTTTCCAGATGTTCCCACTGCTGATTGGAATACTCGTGATCGTCGTCGACCAGCATTGCGAACGCCACGCAACGGGCGGAATAAGGATGATGGGCCGCATCGACGACCGCCGGCGGTAATTTTTCAATCAAGTCCTGTGAACGTTTGACATCGTCGCGGTTGGGCGATCCGATCGCGGCCAGCAGCAGCAGCGGGTCGATCGAGAACTTTTCGGCGATCTCCTCAGGCAACATTTGCCCCATCGGCGTCGGCAGTATTGACGTTTGTGTTTTCTCTTGTTCGCGCTGTTCGCGGGCGGCCGCCCGTCTGTCGGCGATCGCTTTGCGGACCTTAAAATAGCCTTTGAAATCGCCCGTGAAATTTTTGTCGATCTGTTGGATGCGTGGAACCAGCGGAGGGTGGGTCGAAAACATATTGAACATCATCGACGAAAAACTATTCGCAAAAAACATGTGGCTCATCTGTTCCGCCGCCGGCGTCTGCATCGCCGAACCATGCTTGGCCGCGCCGATGACTTTCAGCGCTCCGCCTAATCCTTCGGGGTAGCGCGTGAATTGGACGGCCGATGCGTCCGCCAGATATTCGCGTTGTCGAGACAGAATTGACTTGATCCATTTGGCAAAGAATTGGCCGATGGACCCGAAGATTAACAGCGCTATTGCGATCGCCAAGATCGGTCCTACGCCGCCTTCGTTATTGTTGCTGCTTCTTCGCCGCCGGTGCCCGCCCATGCTCCTGAGAACGAAATAGCCAATCGTCGCCAGCATTTGAATGCCAAACAAAACGCCGATCAAGCGAATGTTGATTCGCATGTCGCCGTTGAGGATGTGGCTGAACTCGTGAGCGATGACTCCTTGGAGTTCGTCACGGTTGAGCTGTTGGAGGGTGCCTTGGTTGACGCCGATCACGGCATCGGCGGGCGTGAATCCGGCCGCGAACGCGTTGATCGATGGCTCGTGAGGCAGAACGTAAACCGGAGGCACCGAGACCCCCGCCGCCAGCGCCATCTCTTCCACCACGTTCAACAAACGGCGTTTTGTGGGATCCGTCGTCGAGGCGGGAACACGAACGCCGCCCAGTGATGACGCGACGTGAGCCCCGCCGCCGCGGAGTTCAGCGATCTTGGACAGGCTGGCTCCGCCGATGACTAACAGGTTGACGCCCGCCACGATCAAAAATAATTTCGGATGAAACAGCGAAAACACTTCGGCCGACATCCCGCCGGTTGGATCGCCACCGGCCTCGGCGGCCACGTATTGCTGGGAAAACCCCAACGCGATGGCGATCGCGATGTAAAGGCCAATGATGATCGACGCAACCGCGAGGATATACAACGCAATCAACCATTTGGTTTTTTGACGCCGAAGTTCTTGAGCTGCGAAGAAGTCCACAAGTAATTTCCAAACTCTAAATCGTTGCCGTGGCGTGGGATTTTATTCCGTTTTACCAAGCGCTTCAGTAAACGGATTGAAAATCCGTGCTACGCTACGCATTGCCTTCAATGCGAATTAAAAATTCACTTCCGGAGCCTCGCGAGTGCTTTCGTTTTCTATTTCGTACAATTCAGCGTCCTCAAATCCAAAAGAATTAGAGATCATGCTGGCGGGAAAGACCTCTCGGGCGGTATTGTAGGTCGTGACCGCATCGTTGTAGCCTTGGCGAGCGAAGGAAACTTTGTTTTCGGTCGACGTCAGTTCCTCTTGGAGTGCCAACATGTTCTCGTTGGCTTTGAGGTCGGGGTAGGCTTCGGCGATCATCAGCAATCGCCCCAGCGCCCCATTGAGGTTCGATTCGGCCCCAGCCATGTTTTGGATCGCTTCGGCGTCACCGGGATTTTGGGACGCCGCCGAGGATGCGGATATCGCTTGGTTACGCGCGTTGATGACGGCCTCCAGCGTGTCCTTTTCGTGCGCCATGTATCCTTTGACGACGTTGACTAAATTGGGGATCAGATCATGGCGGCGTGTCAATTGAACGTCGATTTGCGAAAACGCATTCTCATAGCGATTGCGATACGTGATCAAGCGATTGTAAACGGCCATCACCCAACCGGCGATCAGCAGAAACAGAACCACCAAAACGGCGATGAAGATTAAAACGACGTACATTCTTTTGGCCTTGGTTTGGGAAGAAAATTTAGGCGAAGGATCAGCTCGACACGACCAATTCTACCTAATTATTACTTTGTTGTCCGCGCGGGTCAAAGGTAGTGACCTTCGGTGTTAGCCAATGAGTTACCCGTGGACGGCAGAATTCTAGCGGTACGGCGCCAGGCGTCCGGTTTTGCCCCCGTTGCCTTGTTGCCGAAACCGGACCCCTAGCGCCGTTCGGCTTGCAGAGTAAGCAGGGGCCAGCGACCAATGGCGCTCACTTTAGATGGGTGACGCGTCGAACACGAACCGTAGATTTGGCTCTTAGCCG
>CAYOZV010000083.1:0-19748 GCA_964408465.1 uncultured Pirellulaceae bacterium | reverse complement strand
TCGCGCCGCATCTCTGCACAACCGGCGACGAGATCGAACAAGCGGTCGCGGCGCTTAACAAAATAGTGTAGGCCTTTGTCCACTTTCGCTACCAAGCTCCGGTTTTACCAGCCGACGGACGTTAGCCGCGGGTGCCGAGCGAATGGAGATGGGAGCGGGAAGTGGCTAGGCCAACAAACCAGCGGCTAACGCCATGCCGCTCAGGTGGCGGGGCGGAAGCATTTCTGGTGATGCAGTTTTGTTGCGATTGTACTTCCCGAATTAGTTTTGAAATTGTTTTATGGTAAGTTCTCAATTTCTGCTCGACTCAACAAACCAGCGCAACAGCCAAGATGCTTCGTTACACAATTCTTTCTCTCGTTGGAGTCATTATTGCATTAGTAATGATCTTCAACTCAAAGAGTTCGGCGGATAGAGATTCGACGATCGTCGTCTTGTGCGCGCCAAGTCTTGCGGGGCCGATGGAGGAATTGAAGCGGGCATTCAATCAGTCCGAATTCAATTCTGAGAATGTGCGTGTTGAAAACACCTATCGGGGTTCGGCGGAATTGCTGGCGATGTACCAGATCAGCCAGATCGGCGACGTGTTGATTGCCGCCGACGTTGATTATCATGACTCGTTTATCGCCGCAGGTTTCTGCGATGCGACGGAGACGTTGGGCAGCCAGTTTCCTTGTCTGATTTTCAACGACGTTTCTGGGGAGGAAGCGCTTTCGGTTTTGGATGGCGAAGCCTCACGCATCACATCATCGGTTGCGAAAGTTCAGCACGCTGCCATCGGACGACGTGTCGCTTCGATCATTGGCGTTGAAAAATACGAATCGCTGATCGCCCAAGCCAAGGTCTCGCGCGAAACGGTCTCGCAAGTTGCCGCCGACGTTAGCAGCGGAGTCGTTGACGTTGGTATCGCATGGAGCACATCCCCCCGACAGTTTGGTGGCTTGAAGAGTGTCGTTCCTTCAGGATGGTCGGATCATCCTTCGCAAATCGGCGCGTCGGTTCTGATCAACGGGCCTCGGCCCGAAGCCGCGCAAGCGTTTGTAGATTTCCTCCGTTGCGCCGAGGCTCAGAAAGTTTTCGCGCAACACGGCTTCGGTCGGAGTAAGCTAACGTCTGAAGTAGACCAAGGCAGCCCTGAATGAACCGGCCGAAGACGCGCATGATGAAACTCGACCAAAAATTCTTGATCGTCTTGATCAGTTTGACGATCGGGTTCTCCGCAATTCTTATTGCGATGGTCTGCGCTAACGCATGGGTTGCCGTTGGGGAACAAACTGCCGTTTGGCAGACGCTGCAAAGGATCGAAATTCGCCAAGCCATCTGGTTGTCGATTGGCACCAGCCTTTTCAGTACGGTGATCAGCCTTTGGGCCGGGACAGGCATCGCCTATCTCGTTTCAAAATACAAATTCTTCGGCCGCCACGCCGTCGATTTGTTGATGGACCTGCCAGTTTTTCTCCCGCCGCTGGTGATCGGGATGAGCCTGCTGATTCTGTTTCGCCAAACGCCTTTGGTGGCGCTGGATGATTGGCTGCAAATTGCCTTCGAAGTGCCCGCGATTATTTTGGCCCAATCCGTTGTCGGGACGGCCTTTGTCTACCGCACAATGAAGGCGACCTTTGATCGGCAGACCGGTCGCGCCGAACAGATCGCCGCGACGTTGGGCGCGTCGCGCTGGCAGGCTTTCGCGGCGGTAACCTTGCCTGCCTCGAAGCAGGGTATATTGGCTTCCGCGGCGATGGCGTGGGCCAGAGCGTTTGGCGAATTTGGTCCCGTGTTGGTTTTTGCCGGAAGTTTTCGCGGCCGCACCGAAGTCCTGCCGGTCAGCATTTATCTAGAATTGAATTCGGGTAACGTCGCCGGCGCTGCGGCCATCTCTCTTCTGATGATCGCGATCGCGGCGGTCGTATTATTGGTGGTGCGTGTGGTCGCGCGAGATTGGAGTGGACGATGATCGAACTGATTGACGTTCGCTTGAAACGCGGCACATTCTGTTTGCCCAAAACTTCATTGTCGGTCCCGGCCGCAACCTGCGGTGTTGTTACCGGTGCCGCCGGGGCGGGGAAGACGTCGCTGGTCGAAGCAATCTGTGGGCTGCAGGAAATTGATGCTGGCGTCGTGAAACTGAACGGGCGTGACGTGGCCGGCGTTGCCGCGGCGGACCGAGGAATTGGGTACCTGCCACAGGACGTTGTTTTATTTCCCGACATGAACGTGGAAGCCAACATTGGTTTCGGCCCGAAATTGCAGCGCTGGTCTAAACAAAAACGGCGTGACCGGATCGCAGAACTGGCGTCAGAACTGCAGCTGGAGGATTTGCTGCGTCGCCAGCCACATCAATTATCCGGCGGTCAGCAAAAGCGCGTCGCGATGGCTCGCGCGATCGCCTTAGGCCCCGATATCGTTTGTTTGGACGAACCCTTTGTTTCGCTGGACGAACATTCGCGGACGCTGATCAGAGGACTGTTAAAGCGTTTGTTAAAACAGCAGTCGGCTACTGTTTTGGTGGTGACCCATCAGACGCAGTGGGTGGCAGGGATTTCGGATTTGGAATTCCGAATTTCTGTGGGAGTCAACGAATTGGAGTAGTCCTGAACGCGCGATTTTCAATTGATTTATTACGCCAACACGTCTTCGATCAGATCGCGAATCTCACGGGCCTTATAGGATGTCTCGACGGGAATCCGCAGCAGCGGGATTTCCGCTGATTCAAACGCGCTGTTAACAAATTTGTCGCGCTCAATTCGTTCGGGACGTTCGTGCGACACGTCGTCCAGTTCGATTGCCACCATCACCTCCAGCGTATTTGGATCGCACAACACGAAATCAATGTGCTTGGCGAGGATCTTGTTCAGCCACGTTCGGCGTTTGGCGGTGTTGGGCGTAACCTTTAACAGGTCCGCGATTCGCACCATCGCGAAAATTTCCCAGTCGTCCAGCACCGCCTTTCGCAGCGACTTGTAAAATCGCAGCTCCGACCGCGTCACCAAGGATTTCCGTGGCTCATAAGGCAGTCGCGTCGGCTGGGAATACATTCGCAGCAACATCATCACCGCCACAACCACGGCGCCGCCGGTGAGCAGCGGCCAGTATTGCTGAGCGAATTCGAGGATCTGATCCAGCATTGGGCGGTGGGCGTGAAAAAGTGAGAGTTTGAGCCAACCGCCGGTGAAGCGCGGCCGGCAAAGGAAGACTGTCAAAGGGCGACTGGCAAACGGCGAATAAATCCAATCGGCAAAGATAACAATTGCCGTCTACCGATAGTATCGGACTGGCTTTATGATGTTGGTCAGTCGTGAGGGCGTTATTTTGATGCATATTTTCCAATTCCAAAAGACCAAGTCGCCCGTGTTTTGAACCAAACCGGATGTAATGAGCACTTCACCAGCTTCAATTTCTCCTGAAAATTCATTTCTAAAACCACTCAAGATCGGCAACGTCGATATTGGGTTTCCTGTCGTACAGGCCGCGCTGTCTGGTTACAGCGATTGGCCGATGCGCGTGATCGCGCGGCGTTTGGGAGCCCCTTACACGATCTGCGAAGTGATGCTGGACCATTTTTTGGTCAATTTGAAGGAACGCAAACGCACCAGCCATTTCCTGCACATTTCCGACGAAGAACATCCCGTTGGCGGGCAGTTGATGGGTGCCGAACCCGAACAATTCGCCGCCGGGGCGATGAAGCTGGTCAAAGCGGGCTTTGACATTATCGACATCAATTTCGGTTGCCCCGTGAAGAAGGTGCTCGGCCGCTGCCGAGGCGGTTTTCATCTCAGCCAACCCGAAACGGCCCTCGAGATCATTCGGCTGACGCGCGACAACGTGCCGTCGGAGATTCCCGTTTCGGTGAAGATGCGTCGCGGCATCGATGATTCTCAGGAAAGCCGAGATAACTTTTTCAAAATTTTAGACGGGGCGTATGAGATAGGTGTAGATGCGATCACCGTTCACGGCCGAACGGTGGAACAACGCTACATCGGGCCGTCGCGTTGGGAATTTTTGAAAGAAGTGAAACAACACATTGGCGACCGAGTGCTCCTTGGCAGTGGCGATCTTTTCACGGCTCAGGATTGTCTGGACATGATCGCTCAAACCGGCGTCGATGGGGTGACCGTCGCGCGTGGAGCGATCGGAAATCCGTGGATCTTCAACCAAACGCGCGCTCTGGCGGCGGGGCAGCCGTTGCCGGACCCTCCTGCGCTGTTTGAGCAAAAAGAGGTCCTGCTGGAACACTATCGTTTGGCCGAAGAACTGTACGGTCCCGATCGCGTGGGGCAATTAATGAGAAAATTCGGTATCAAGTATGCCGTTCTGCATCCCGATTTTAAGGGTGTGCGGTCGGCGTTTGTAAAAGTGAAGAACATGGACCAATGGAAGGCGGCGTTGAACGAGTTCTACGCCGAAGATCTTCCAGGCTGCCATCCCGACGGCAAAATGCACAAGGCGTCCGGAAGCGGCAACAGCTGATGAAATTGGACAGGGTATAGGCGGGAGCAACCTGATGAACGCAAAACCGATTTCCGATGACAGTAAAACGACCCGAAAGCAAACCGGATGCTTCGTCGTTTCTGGTCTGGTCTTTTTCGGTGCGGGCATCGCGATGCTGGTCGGTTTCCAACTGCTGGATTGGCTGTCCTGCCGATCAGCCGCCGATTGGCCGGGGGTGCCATGTACGATTGTTTCCAGTACCGTCCAAGAGCATCGAGGCGACGACAGCACTTCTTATTCTGTCGAAGCGCGATTCACGTATGAGGTCGATCAGCAAAAATTTACTGCTGATCAATACGATTTCAACACGTCCAGGAGAGCGCGAAAAAAGTGCAAGGAAATTGTGCGGCAGATACCCGCGGGCACGAAGACTGTTTGCTTCGTGGATCCCGATGACCCAGAGAACGCCGTTCTGAACAAGGAATTCCTGCTGTCGTGGCTGGAACTGGCGATGGGGCTGGTCTTTTCCGCTGTCGGATTGGCCATTGCGATTGGTTTGCCTCTGGCGGCCAGTCGCCAGAATAAGCAAAAGCGGACGGTGGATGGGTCGATCGTTAGTACAGACGACCGCCTTGCGTCGCTGGGAGGAAACCCGCGTGCGATGTCCGTTGAAGGTTCACAGTCCGCCGAAGGAAAATCATCTGGTTTATACCAAGAGGATATCGAGGATCAGAAGTGGGACGTTCCACAACGGCTCAAACCAACCTCCACCAAGTTCGTTCTTCTCCTGATAACGATCGGTGTTGCCTTGTTTTGGAATGGCATCGTCAGCGTCTTCCTTTGGCAGGCCATCATGGAACCAGCGGGTGCGATTTCCTCCACTTTCCTGCTGTTGTTTATGATTCCGTTCGTGCTGGTCGGGTTGGTGTTGATCTTGGACGTCGTGCGATCCTTCCTCAGTCTGTTCAATCCGGTTTTTCAGATTGCGATGAGCACCGGTGCGGTTGGTCGTGGAAACACGGTCGATGTAGCGTGGGAGATAAAAGGCAGCGCGAAACGAATTGATCGCCTCAGAATTGCCGTCGTTGGAACCGAAACGGCTCGATATCTACAGGGCACAAGCACCGTTACCGACACTTCTCATTTCGGGCTTATTACGGTCGTCGACACTGACGACGCGGAAGAGATTTCTTTTGGCAGCAGCGCGGTCACGATTCCAACCGATGCGATGCACACGTTTGCCGACCGGCACAACCAAGTGACTTGGGCGATACAGGTGCGCGGGGAAATCGCGCGTTGGCCGGACGTATTGCAACAACACAAATTTCGAGTCAAACCGTAGTCGGGAACCACTGTTATGATCGCGATTAGTATGACCGGCGGCGAAGAACCTCAGTTTCTTCCCGGCTCAAAAATCACAGGCGGTGTTGAGTGGATCGAACTGCCCGAGGAATCTGATCGGCTGGAGGTACGGCTGATTTGGTTCACCGTTGGCAAAGGGGATCAGGACGCCCAGTTTGTTGACGTCAAAGAAATTGCTGCCCCAGGCACCAACGGGCAAACCGAATTTGAATTTATGGCTCCGCATCGCCCCAACAGTTTTGAGGGAAAGCTGATCGCAATCCAATGGGCGATCGAGGTCATCGTGTTTCCTCAGCGCGACGCCGAACAGGCGAAGCTGCGCATTCAACCGGCAGCTGGTGAAATTGTCTCGACGCCGGTTGAAAACGACGACGTCTTTTGGAAAGAATTTTCGTTTGGGAAAAGACGCAACAGTGGATTGGCATCGTTCAAAAAAGAGCGCTTGAAATAATCCATTCCCTAACATCCAACGAGAGGTTATCGGTTTTCAACCTGCCCGCAACGCTCCCAACGCAATCCCTCTCAAGGGACGCCCGAGGACCGGAGGAGAGCCGAACCCTGCCGAATGAACTACCGAAAATCCTCGATGTCGTAAATCATTTTGTCTTCTGGCTGCGCTTCCTCTTCCAGCATCGACGAATGATCGTACAGCCAAGCTTCGCAGACGTCGGAATCGGCGATCGTCCATTTGTTTTCGCCGACCAGCGCGAACGGTCGTTCTCCGCATCCCGAAATCAGCACGGCGTCGCCGGGTTGAGCCCGTGAGAGTACCCACTCGATGGCTTTGAATCGGTTGGGGATGACTTGAGCCAATTCGGGTTTTTCAAAACCGTCCAAAACTTGATGAATCGGTTCATAATCGACCATCGGATCGGCACTGGTGCGCGTGATAACGGCTTTGCCGGCTGCTCTTTGGACAACTTCGCCCATCATTCGCCGCTGAAGTTTTGACTGACCTTCTTCGACCGAACAGACGCACCAAATCTTCCCCGTGACGACTTGCCGAAGAGTCCTTAACGCGTTGGCCAATTGGGTGGCCGAGGTCGCGGCATCGATCCAGACGCCGAAGGATTGCCCACATTCGACACGCTGCATCCGACCAGGGATTTGGCCGGCTGACTCGATTCCCTGGGCGATGGTCTGTAGGCTGATGTTTAATGCCAATCCTGCCGCGGCCGCGGCCAGGCAGTTGTAAACGTGCTGGTCGCCAATCATTGACGTCCGGATGACAACGGATTCACTGCCGGCTGTGATCGTGAACACCTGATCGCAATTGGACCGCTGAAGGACCTTCCCCATCACGTTGGCCTGTTGCTTCACGCCCACGGTCAGCGTCGGCTGAACAATTTTTTCCAGCAGAAAATGTGACTTGGGATCATCCGCATTGACGACAGCCAGTCCACCTGGACTCAAGTGGTCCAACATCCGCAAAAACGCCCGCGCGTAATTTTTGCTGTTGCCGTGGCAGTTGTCGGGATCACGCCTGATGTTGGTCAGTACCGCGATGTCCAGCTGTACGCCCGAGAGTGAGCGATCGGCTAACGCCATCGAAGGAATTTCGACGACTGCGTGGTTGCAATCACCGATCACCATCGACGAAAGTTGCTCCGCGATTGCTGGCGGATTGATTCGTTTGTTGGGTAAGCTGTGGCCTTGTTTGCCGGCGGTGATTTCAATTGAGGAGATCATCCCCACCTGAGCTCGGTCGGCTCTGAGGATGCTTTGGATCAGATGCGCGGTCACCGTTTTGCCATCGGTACCGCTGACCCCGATCGTCTTCAGTCGTTGGCTCGGTGATCCGGCCAGTGCATGGCAGATTTCGCCGTAACAGCGGCGAGTGTCCTGGACCAGAATTTGAGGTTTGTCGATCGCCAGCAGACGCTCGGTCACGACCGCGACAGCTCCCTTTTCGATGGCCTCATAAGCGAACTCATGGCCGTCTATCTCGGGTCCAATCACGGCAACATAAACGTCGCCCGGTTGCACGTCCTGCCAGTGTCCGCAGCAAGAGCTGACAGAAATTTGTTTCGTACCGATCAGTTTGGATGTCGGTAGTATCCGTCGAACAGGAATTCCTGCCGTCTCCGTAGAGAGTTGGGTAGTCATAAGGCCTCCTTGCCTAACGCACGCCAAATTGAATGTCACGTTCTCAGAACGCGTTGCTCACATCGACTTCCATGTCGACGAAAATGATTCTCATGATCTGGGATTTTGAGTCAAGCCGAGAATCGATGCCAGCATTTGTGCGTGAGTTCACCCTGAAACTCGCCTATCTCCCCACTAGCTTTCGACTTTCGGTCATGCGAAAATCTTGAAAGCAGAGTTTCGCGTGGCGAAAAAGCTTTCTGCGGGGCGAGACTGTGATTTAATGAAAACGATGCGCCGCACGACATTAGCCGATGAGCGTTAGCCTCGGTTTTTGAGACACCAAAGCGCTTTGTAACCGGGGGCGAACGCCCTTGGGCTAATAAATCACAGCCTGGATGCGAAAGGCTGCGTTGGATGGTTAGATAATTTGAGCACAACAGGTCGACATGGCGGCAATGGAAAATTTCGATATCAATTCGCTGTCTGCTTATCTGCATCTAACGCCCGCCCAGGTCAAGAAGATGGCCGAACGCGGCAAACTGCCTGGCCGCCGCATCGGTGGCCAGTGGCGTTTTTCCCAACCCGAGATCCACCAGTGGTTCGAGGATCGCATTGGTGCCTCTGATGAGAAGGAATTGGTCGAAGTCGAAAAGGTCTTTGAAATCCAATCCCAAAAACAGGCAGTCGACGATTTTCACATTCCTGATTTGTTGAACGTCAGCAACATCGCGGTACCGCTGCTGGCCAAGACGAAATCGAAAGTTATCTCAAAGGTCTGCGAACTGGCCGCCGCTTCGGGCACGCTTTGGGAGCCCGAGAAGATGGCCGACGCAATTGCCAGCCGCGAGCAACTACATCCAACCGCATTAGAGAACGGCGTCGCGCTGCTGCACCCTCGGCGGCCCATGCCCAACGCGATGGGCGAAGCCTTCATCGCACTTGGCGTCACCCACAGTGGCATCCCGTTCGGTGGACCGCGCGGATGTTTGACGGATATTTTTTTTCTGATCGGTTCAACTGACGAAGCCGTTCACTTGCGATTGCTGGCGCGGCTGAGTCGTCTGATCCAGATGCCGGAGACGCTTGAGCAGATTCGTGACCAGACTTCGCCGCAAGGTGTCTGGGACGTGATTCGTGTGGCCGACGAAGAACTTTAGAGGATGACTTATTTCTGATTCTTATAACGCGATTCACGGTGGCTGGAAACGCCCGCGACGGATGTTCAGCACCTACTTAACACTAACCATATAAAGTCACCCAACACTTAAATTAGGAAACGATAGATGGCAGACGACAACCAAGACTACTGGATCGGATTTGACCTTGGCGGCACAAAAATGTTGGCCATGGTTTTCGACGACCAGTTCAAGCAACTTGGCAAGGCCCGCAAAAAAACCAAAGGCAGCGAAGGGATGGCCGCGGGGCTCAAGCGGATCAACTCCGTGATTAAGGACGCTCTCGAAGATGCCGGGATAGAGGCGAAACAAGTCAAAGGATTGGGCATCGGTTGTCCCGGGCCGTTGGACCTCAAGAAAAAAATGATTCGTACGGCACCCAACCTTGGCTGGGATGACGTACCCATCGGTGAATCAATCGAGAAAGAATTTGGGTTTCCGGTGACCGTTGCCAACGACGTTGATGCTGGCGTATTTGGCGAATATCAATTCGGTGCCGGCGAAGGAAAACGGTGTGTCGTTGGGATTTTCCCCGGCACGGGAATTGGTGGCGGGTGCGTTTATGAGGGGAAGCTGTTTCGCGGCGCTAACTGCTCGTGCATGGAGATCGGGCACCTGTCAGTCCTGCCCGGCGGTTCGATCGACGGTGCGAACAATCACGGTTCGCTGGAATCGGTGGCCTCGAGGTTGACGATCGCCGGACAGAGCGCATTAGCCGCCTATCGCGGCCAGGCGCCTAATTTGCTGGCCAAAGCGGGAACCGACATCGCCGACATTCGATCCGGAGCGATTTCGGATTCGGTAAAAAAAGGCGACAAGGCTGTCAAAAAGATTGTCGAAGACGCCTGCGAGTATCTAGCGGTTTCGGTGGCGGCCGTCGTTCACATGCTGGCACCCGATGTCATCGTATTTGGCGGTGGGTTGATTGAGGCAATGCCTGATGTGATGTTGCCGGAAATCGAAAAACAAGCTCAAAAGAAAATCCTGCCGGCGCTGCGGGATGTCTACGAAATTGTCGAAGCTAAATTGGGCGACGATGCTGGTGTAATGGGCGCTGCGGCACTCGCGAAACAGTCCGTCCAAGAATCCAAGCAGGGCTAACGATTTTTTCATTGGGGTTAGTGATTTTTTTAAAAGGACTCTCTTGGGTAATAATTTCTAAGAAAAAGGATCTTTCGAAGGAAATTCGCCGAAGAATCATTTAAGAAGCCCCACTTCTCAAAAATTTATTTGCGACGGCGATGGTTATGAGGAAGCAGAAACCGTGATCAATCGAGACAGCAATTACCCCAGCGGTAACATCAACGAAGAACCGAAATTGGTCGCCGTGATCGATATTGGTTCATCCTCGTTGCGCATGCAGATCGCCGAAATCAGGCACGACGGCTCGATTCGAAACATTGAATCGTTCGCCCAAGCGCTCAGCCTTGGCAAAGACTCCTTCAGCAGCAAAGGTCGAATTGAACGTTCGACCATTGAGGATTGCGTGCACGTGCTGAGCGTCTATCGGGCGAAACTGGACGAATACGGTATCACTGACCCTGAGAACATTCGCGTTATCGCCACCAGCGGCGTTAACGAGGCGCGAAACAGCCTGGCATTTAAAGATCGAATTTTTATCGCCACCGAATTCGTGATCGAAGCTTTCGACGAAGCGATCCTGCATCGCGTGACTTATTTGGGCCTGCAGCCCTACATGCGGAATGAACCCAAGTTATTCGAGGATCAATCCGTCGTTATCGAGGTCGGTGGTGGCACGACAGAAGTGCTGTTGCTGGACGGCAAGGATGTCTCGTTCGCGAAGACCTATCGACTGGGAGCGCTGCGGCTGAGAAAGCGATTGGAGGTTTACGACGCGCCCCTGATTAAATCTAGGGAGCTGATGGAATCTCAAATCAACCGATTCTTGGGACAGTTTCTCACTTGCGGCATGAAAGTGCAGCCCCAACATTTGATCTCAAAAGGAGGCGATGTTCGGTTCGCGGTTCAGTTGCTGAAACAAAAGAACCTGGGCGAAGATCTGATGTCGGTGAACCTCAAAGATCTGTCAGACCTCACCGATGAAGTTCTCAAGCGATCGCCCGAAAGTCTGGTTACGCAATACCATCTAAGTTTGCCCGACGCCCAAACTTTGGGGCCCAGTCTGCTGACGCATGTGATTTTCGCGAAGGGCCTGGGCCTGAAAAACATCATTGTTGCCAACGTGAATCTGCGCGATGGTTTGATTAACGAAATGACCGAACAGCACCAATGGACGAACTCGATCCAAGAACAAATCGTTCGATCGGCAACGTTGTTGGGGCGTAAATATAACTTCCCCGAAAATCACGCGTTGCATGTTGCGGAGTTGGCTTGCCAGTTGTTTGATCAGCTTCAGGTGCTGCATCAATTGTCACCGCGCTACCGAGGGCTACTGCAGGTGGCGTCGATTGTGCATGAGGTCGGTCTGTTCATCGGCAGCCGATCGCGGCACAAACATTCAATGTACGTTATCGGCAACAGTGAATTTTTTGGCATCGGAGCCAAAGATCTGCAACTGGTCGCCTTGCTGGCCAGATACTATCGCGGTGCGACGCCCCAACCGGCGCACGCAGGGTACTCAAGTCTTGGCAGGCGCGAAAGAGTCGCCGTTTCGAAGATGGCGGCGCTGTTGCGAGTGGCAAAGGCGTTGGACGTGACGCGCACGCAACACTTTGATGGCGTTGCCTGTCGAATTGAGTTGAATCGAATCGGGATCCACATCGAAGACTCGGTGGATCTTTCGCTGGAGCAGTTGGAGCTTAAGCAAGCCGGAGCTTTGTTTGAGGATATTTTTGGCAGGCCTTTACTTCTTACTTCTAACCGCGACGAGCTATGAAGAAATCGAAAACGAACTACATCAATCGTGAGCTCAGCTGGTTGGAGTTTAACCAACGTGTGCTCGATCAATCCGCGGACGAACAAGTGCCGTTGCTGGAACGATTGAAGTTTTTGGCCATCAGCGCCGCGAACCTTGACGAATTCATGATGGTGCGCGTGGGCGGTTTGCAGCTGGTAGAGGCTGCCGGCGACACAAAGAAAGACATCGCGGGGATGACCGCGACCCAGCAACTCTCAAGTATTCGAGGTCGCATTCGAAAGATGTACGACTTCCAATCGAAACAGCTTCAACAATTGCAGCCGATGCTGGCTGAAAACGGAATCAGACGCCAGCGCAAGGAGGATCTCTCGGAGACTCAACTTGATTTTTTGCGCCGGCAATTCACGAACGAAATTTCCGCCGCTTTGGCTCCGCTGGCCGTTGAAAACAGTTATGGGTTTCCGTTACTTTCGGGGGCGCGGTTGTGTTTGTGTGTTCGGCTTCGGTCCAAGCCGGAGGATGTGATCCGTCCTAAAACCAAACAGTCAGCACAGCAGAAAGACCCCGAATTGGCAAAGGCAGAAGGCGAATCGGCAGAAGTTTGCGAGCGATTTGCGTTGCTGCCGGTGGGGCGTTCGCTGAATCGCATTTGGGCCGTTCCGGGCGACAAAGTTTTTAACTTTATGTACGTCGAAGAAGTGCTGGCCATGTTTCTGTCGGACATTTTTGGTGGTCAGGAAGTTTTGGAAGCCGTTCCGTTTCGCATTACACGCAATGGCGACGTCTCGGTTGACGAAGACAATCGTTCGGATCTGTTGATCGACATGCAGGAGATGCTCAAGGCACGCGAAACCAGCCACGCGGTGCGTTTGGAAATCTGTGACACCGCATCTGAGGCAATCAAAACATTCCTGCGAGATGCGGTTGAGATCAATGAAGCGGACGTTTATCCGATCAACGGCCCACTGGCTCTTTCGGATCTGTTCGCGATCAGCGGCATGAAGGGATTCAACCATCTTAAAGATTCTCCTTGGCCGCCCCAGCCGGTACCAGAACTGGCCAGGCAATCTGAGATCTTTGATAAAATCGCGTTGTCCGACCGGGTTTTGATTCACCCTTATCAAAGTTACCAGCCCGTGATCGACTTTCTCCGCCAGGCCGCCGAAGACCCGCAGGTTATTGCGATCAAGCAAACGTTGTATCGAACCAGCAAAGATAGTGAGATCGCACTGGCGCTGGAACGGGCGGCCGAAAATGGGAAGCACGTGACGTGCATCGTCGAATTGAAGGCTCGGTTTGACGAGGCCCGCAATATTCAATGGGCCAAACGTCTCGAACACGCCGGCGTCGATGTGATCTATGGGATTCAAGGGCTCAAAACGCACGCAAAGGTGTGCATCGTGGTGCGAAAAGAAATCAGCGGCATCCGGCGATATGTTCATTTTGGGACAGGTAACTACAACGAATCAACTGCCAAGCTTTACAGCGACGTTAGTTTCTTTACCTGTGATGAACAACTCGGAATCGACGCGATTCATTTCTTCAACGCCATTACCGGTCTGTCTGTTCCGCAGTCGTTGGGCAAGCTTGCCGCGGCGCCGATCAATCTGCGCGAAATGGTTCTGGAGATGATCGCGATCGAGATCGAGAACGCTCGTAAAGAGGGGTCCGGCGAGATCATTGTGAAGCTCAATTCGCTGGTCGACAAGGAATTGATTGACGCGCTTTATCAAGCGTCCCAAGCCGGCGTCGACGTAAAGTTGAACGTGCGGGGCATTTGTTGTTTGCTGCCGGGACGCAAGGGGCTGAGTGAAAACGTCCGCGTCGTGAGTATCGTTGACCGACTGCTGGAACATGCGCGTGTGTTTTACTTTCGCCACGGCGGCGACGATCGTTTGTTTATCTCTAGCGCGGACTGGATGGGGCGGAACTTGGATCGCCGAGTAGAACTGATGGTGCCCATTGAGGCCGGTGAACAGAAATCACGTTTGATCAACATGTTGAATTCTTATTTTGAAGACAACACAAATTCATCGGAACTACAGTCCGATGGAACTTATGAATTGATCGAATCGAAGAAGAAAAAGAACCGTTTTCGCAGCCAAGAGTTCCTCTACAAACAAGCGCATCAAATCTACCAGGCCCACACCGACCCCAAAACGACAGTCTTTCAACCCATCCGCGGTTCGGATTCGTAGATCGGTTTGAGAATCGGCACAATTGCCCCCAGGATTGCACAGGGCGGCAGCGGCAGGAGAACTGCAAAGTCAAAAATTTCGTGCGACCTGCACTTCGGGAGGTCGAGACTCCGATCGAGACCTATGGGAGGTCCAGACTCCGACGGCGACCTATTTGATTTCGAAGGTTTCAGGCGGAGCGCTAACCTTCCGCTTCGCGCGAAAATCGACTTTGCCGTTCTTCTGGCGGCAGCGGCTTTTTATTCGACACTTCGTGATGGTTTTGCTAACATCAATAGTGATGACACCACTTGAAAGACGTCGAATGAAAACCGCTCAAGCCTTCCTGTTTTTTTTAGCGACATTGCTTTGCTTCCCAGTTTTGGCGATCGGCCAAATCAACGTCGGCATCAGCCCCGACCCGCTCTCGGTTGGGCTGGGCAGCGCGATCACCTTTGACATTGTCCTCCGCCCCACCGAGGGTGAAACGTTTGATGCCTTTACGTTAGCCTTCGCGGTCGGTGACGGGGGGGCGGCCACCGGCAGCCCTCAGGACGGCGATAATCTGCTGATTTCAAATTTGGAATTCGGTTCGGTTTTCGATGGCCGTGATTTCTCGGCCACCATAACGGCCGGTGGCGTTGGGCAGTCAGCCGTATTGGTCAACTTCAACCTGGCCGATGTTTCTCAGAACATATTGGCAGAGGGCGTCTTGGCGACGATCAGTTTGAATTCGGCCAACATGTTGGGGTCGTTCGAGTTGAACACGAACATCTTAGGAGCCACCGCGGCCTTTGATGATGGAACTCCACTGGCAATCAACTCGACTCCGACAACGCTTGAAATTGGTCCGGCCGTATTGCTGGGGGATGCCAACCGCAACGCCGTCGTAGACTTTTTTGACATCGCGCCTTTCATTTCGATTTTAGCAAGCCAAGGGTTTCTCGCCGAAGCGGACATCAATCAAGACGGCGTGGTGAACTTTCTCGATATCAATCAGTTTATTGGAATTCTTGCGGGCAACTAACGTTTCCCACTTTCTTACTGACGAATCAAAATGGGACGAATATTTTTACCGTCCCAGTCAACGACAGGCCTGCAATTGTCTTTCCGCCAAAAAAAGAATTACACACGTTTATCAAATCCAGCCGCGCTTGGTTATGAGATCCTGTCCCAGCGGATAATGCTGGCCGGTGACTTGAGTGCGCCTGACACTGATTTCGGCACCCATGATTCGGGTACTCAGTTTTTCGATTTGGAGACTCGTTCCAGCTCCGTCGGCATAGAAGCAAAGTTGGAGATTCCACCTGCTCGGATTGTCATCAACGATGGCATTGGACCGGCAGGATCGCGCGAGTACGCCGAACCATTCGATGCCGTCGTTCATCTTCAGCTTGGCTGCACAGGGACGTTGATCGCCCCGGATGTTGTTTTAACGGCGCGGCACTGTGGTAGCGTGGCCGGCGACACGATAAATTTTGGCGACAACAGCAACGCGCCGATCTATACGGCGACGGTCGAATCAGTTTTCACACCCGCCGGCGATGGCACTTTGCTCGATGGCGGGGATGTGGAAATACTCAGGCTCACGGCGGCGGTGCCAGCAAACATTGCCACTCCCATGCGATTGATTGACGCGACCGATGCGCTGGAGGGGCAACTGGCGGCTACGGTCGGCTACGGATTCAATGGTGTGGGTAGCACAGGGCATCAGTTTACAGACGATGGTTTTCGATGGGGCGGCGAAAACATCATCGACGCCTATGGCGCACCAGCCAGCAGCAGCGGTTCGAACATTATCTCGACCGATTTCGACGATGGTTCCGCCGCAGCCAACACCATCGCTGGAAGTGATCCCACGCCGTTAGAGCTTGAGGCCACCACGGCCCCTGGGGACAGCGGTGGCCCGGTGCTTGTGCGGTCGGGGTCCGAATGGGTGATCGCGGGAGTGTTGTCCGGTGGAACAAATAGCGAGAGTTTTTATGGCGATATTTCTTGGTGGACGGGAACGGCCGTTTTTCGCGATGACATTGAAAGCTTTGGTGGTGTTTTTGTCTCCTCGGATCTGGGCGACGTTCGGTTTGACGCGCCGAGCTACACCGAGGAGGGGGTAATCAATCTGCGCGTCGGCGACAATAACGCGACCGGTCCGGTGACGGTGATGATCGAAGTGTCCTCAGGCGACCGCGAAGTATTAACGCTGACCGATAACGGGGAAGGCACATACTCCGGCACGATCGAATCAGTTGTCTCCGCCATTACCTTTGGAGATGGACTGCTTCAAGTCGCTGACGACGATATCATTACCGTTACCTATCTGGACGCCGATGACGGGAACGGGGAACAAGTGACGCTGACCGATACAGCCGTTGTGTTCAGGGATGACTACGGTGATGACGCAGCAGCCGCGACTGAGGTTGGTTTTCCGCTGAGGTTAGTGGGAGAAATTGAGCAAGCGATTGATCAGGATTGGTTCAGCTTCAATGCCGTCTTGGGAATGCAGTATGATTTTCAAGTAATACTAAGTTCGCTCAGTGGAGCGACGTTGACGCTGTACGACAGCAGCGGAACAACCCCGTTGCAGGCAAGTGCCGATACGATTTCGTGGCTGCCTACGGTCGCCGGCGAACACTTCATCGCCGTGGAATCCTCCAGCAATGGTTTGGGAATCTACCAGTTGGGCGGGACGGAGACTGTGCCTCAGAGCGCTGTTGAGTTTGCCTCGTCTTCATTTACTGACACAGGACAAATCGGCGTCACTGTCTTTGAACCCAACAGCAACGGCCCAGTAACGGTGACGATTGAAGTCCCATCGGGTGACCGCGAAACGCTAACGCTTGCCTCAATCGGTGACCTTGAATTCACTGCAGTTATCAACTCCGTTTCCGGTTTGGCGATTGTTGGAGACGGGACGCTTCAAGTCTCACAGGGAGAGACGATCACGGTCTCCTACGCCGATTCCGATGATGGATTGGGCGGTACGTCAACGGCGACGGATACGGCGACGATTGTCATTGACGATCATGGCAGCAACAGCGCGACCGCGACACTCGTTGTCGTTCCCTTTGAGTTATCGGGCGAACTTGAAGTGGACGCCGATGAGGATTGGTTCAGCTTTTCTGCTCAAGCTGGCGTCAGGTATGAATTTGAAACCGCCCTCGACACGCTGACCGACACTACCCTCAGCCTTTACGATACCGACGGCACAACCGAATTGGTCTTCAATGATGACGGAGGAGCTGGTCTCGCTTCGCTGGTCAATTGGCAGGCTCCCGCAACTGGCGTCTATTTCTTATCGGTTCAAGCATTCTCGGTGACTCAAACGGGAACCTATCAGTTGATCGGGGTCGAGGCTGGCCCGCCTGGCGAAGACGATCACGGCAACAGCAGTTCAGCGGCTACGTCGGTGGAGAGTTCATTCAATGTGTCGGGCGATATTGAGGCGCCCTCCGATGTGGATTGGTTTAGCTTTACCGCCGATGCCGGAAATGAATATCAATTTGAAACTACTCTCAACACGCTCTCCGACAGCACGCTTATTCTGTACGGCACCGACGGAGCGACCGAGCTAGTGTTCAATGATGACGGCGGGGTCGGTCTGGCTTCGCTGATTACTTGGCAGGCACCTGAGAGCGGCGTTTACTTCTTATCAGTTCAAGGTTTCTCAACCGATCAAACGGGAACCTACCAGTTGGCCGGGACGGTGACCGAAGCATCAGGCACGATCATCGGGCGGCATTTGTTCTACGACGGTTCGATCTTTGACGGAGACGCGGGAGTTCACTCCGCTAATGATGACAACGCCATCGCTACCAATAAATCGCCTTTGCTCAGCGGGACCGCGACGTTTGCGAACTATACAAATTTTGAAAATGGAATCACGGGGCTGTTCCTCGATATCGTGGACCTGCCCAACGCCCCGCGGGTCGGTGACTTCCAGTTCCGCGTGGGCAACTCAAGTTCTCCATCGACTTGGCCGTTGCTGGATTTAAACCCAAGTGTTTTAGTACGATTTGGTGCTGGAGAGTCAGGGTCTGACCGGGTGTCACTGATTTGGCCCGCTGGAACAATCGTAGACCAATGGCTCGAGGTCAGCGTACTTGCCGGCGGCGTGGGCGGGATTGTGAGCGAAACGGATGTTCATTACTGGGGTAACCAGCGCGGCGATACGGGTAACTCCGCCGCCGACACAGCGGTGAACTCGGGCGATGTTAGCCATGTGATGTCACGTTTTTCTGGTTTCGGTTCGGTCGATCCCACTTCGGATTTTGATCTTAATAAAGACGGTCGGGTCGACAGCGGTGATGTGTCGGCAGTTTCGTCCAGGTTTTCAGGTTTTGCTCCGACCTTGCATTTGATGACCGCTGTTGAGCGGATTAAGTCTGATGAGGTTGCCGACGCGCCCAAGGATAAACTGACGCTCGAGCCAATTAACGCCGAGAAGGTGGTGAAGGGCGCTGAGGTTTCTTTCGCCGATGCTGCGGATGCAGCAATTCATGATTCGCGTAATCCGCAAACGAATCTCTCGAAAGCAACGAACGAGCGCGTTTCTGAATCGGGCGATATCAGAGTGCATCTACCTAATACAGTTTTGATTGAAACAACGGCAGACGTTGATTCCGAAGATGACGGGTCGGTGATTGATCGCGACGGAGCGTTAATTTCACCGACGCCTGTAGAGTTGCCGCGCGTACTTGCGACCTTCGATCAACCTGCCGCCACGACTTCGGAGGGGCAGGAGCCTCTTTTAGCCCCAGCTGTTCTGACCTCATCCGCTGTTTCCCCGGCAACGGCGGTGGATTTGGCGACGCGTCGCTTGGAGCGTGCCCAACGGAAGATTTACCGTTGGCAATCGCAAGATAAATTGACGGAAAATCAACACAGGCGTCTCAGTCACTTGCGAGCTGCACAGACACAAACCCATGTTGCCGGCGATGAACAACCTGCGGAAATCGAATTTGCGACTTCGGTTGAACGCGGTCTTATTGATGCTGCATTTTCAACATGGGTGGTTACCGATTTTCGGATTGACTATTCCGATTGAAAATTCGGGCAGTGAATCACGCGACCCGCCCATCGTATCCAAGTACGGTTTCAGATTCGTGGTCGCACTAACTGCGTTAACAATTCGCTCAGATGACAAAAACTGGTCACCTCAAAAGGAGTCCCAACGATGGTCGTGCATGCGATTCGACTTACTCCCGGACAAGATCTCATGGAGCAACTGCAAGCATGGGCGGGCGACCACCATGCGGCGTCGATCCTTTCGGTCGTAGGGAGCTTGAACCACGCCAACTTGCGTTTTGCCAATCAACCAAAACCTACCCGCATTGACGGACCGCTGGAAATCTTATCCTTAAGCGGAACCCTGTCAAAACACGGCGTGCATCTTCATCTATCGGTCGCCGATGGTGACGGGAAGATGACCGGCGGTCATCTCAAGACTGGCAGCACGATCTACACCACCGCCGAAATTGTTTTGGGCGTTTACCCAGAATTGGTTTTCGACCGTGAATTTGACGAAACCTACGGATTCAAGGAACTGGTGGTGAGAGAACAGATTTTGTGAAGCTTTTGCTTCCGAAAAATGCCTTCGCTTCCGAAAAGGGGGTAGGTAAACAAAGACCGCCGGTCGTTTGAGTTCCTCAAACGAATCGAGTAACCTTTATTTCAAGTGAG
>CAYOZV010000082.1:0-19972 GCA_964408465.1 uncultured Pirellulaceae bacterium | reverse complement strand
CGTAGATTTGGCTCTTAGCCGAATCGCCCTTGAGTTTCGGTCGGGCTGAGAGCCCAACCTACCCGAAGCAAGCCGCTTCGAAGTCAGATTGAGGGGCGGTTCCCACCGGCCAATGTTTCACGGGATTCGGCCGGTGGGAACCGGCCCTACTTTGGGCTTTGAAACAACTTCTTGGCTGACGCCAGTTGTGGATAGAGAATTTAGCCTCAACGGCCAGGCGGATAACTTTGCGTCGCATCGTCGGTTAGAAGATACCTTTGCCGAAGTTATCATTGCCGTCGGGCCGAGCGGCAGGTGGATCGGGCCGTTCGGACGGCCGCGATTCGGACGCCAGCGATTCGGACGGCCGCGCCGTCGGCGTCGTTGGTGCCTTCGATGACGGGATTGACTGAGGGAATCTGCCGTCTTGGGGCCGCGGAATGTCTATGCGCGTTTCTACTTCGAATTGCGGGCCGGTGATAGAATCGGATTTCGCCTGCGAGTCGGCGGCCGAATCTGATTTTGAACTCGCATCATCCTCATTCACTGGTTTGGGGGCGCTTTGTTTCTTTTCATTGCGGCGGAGGTTGGCACGATCGTCGTAGCCTTCGTCGTAGCGCGAGCGATATCCTGGCTCTTTTGAGAGCAGAGTCTCTTTTTCCAGTTCTTCCACGATCCGCGACTGAATCGCCTCTCGGCATTGGGCATTGATGGGATGAGCGATATCGGCGTAGAGCTTGGCTCGACCATTGGCATCGTGTTCGATGTTGTCGCCGCGTAATTTCGTGCCGCATTGATTACAGTAGTGCGCCTTGAGATGGTTCTTGCTGCGGCACTTGTGACAATTAGAGGTCAGTTTGCGGCTGGGCATGGCGACGAACGGGCCGCGGTTGCCTTCGATGATCTTCAAATCGCGAATCACAAAGCAACCATCAAAGGTGACGCTACAGAATCCGCGCAGGCGATCCTCGGGATTCTCCATCAGCTTGATTCGAACTTCTGTAATTTCCATCGGCTTCTCCCAAAGCTCGGCATCGATGATGCGATTGATTCGTCTATGCGGTTAATTCGGCAGATCGAGCGAGGCTTGTGACACAGTGTATTTTTAAGGACGGCCAGCGGGCGGACAGTCGAGCAGCGGCTGCTCTGGCACAGCGCGCGTTGCGGAACAGCCCAAAATAGCTTGAACCGCTGCCGCTCATCTGGTGCCCAAGGCAGGGAAGCTGCGAAAACGCGGCTTCCAGTTTTTCTATCTCATCGAGCAGGCATTCGGCGGCAGGCTGAAGCCGATTGAACATCGAACCGGCAACTCGATCAGGCCGCCCCGATTGCACGCCGGCGATCACAGGCGCACTGGGACAGGGGGTCGCCGGTAATTTACATTGGCCGAAAACGCTTGGCGTGGACAGCCCGGCAGGCGGTTTGGCGATAACGAACGACAGCGCGGCGGGGGCTTGGATCGCTTCGATTTTTTCGCCTCGACCACGACATATCGCCATTCCTCCTTCGAGAAAGAAAGGAACGTCGCTGCCAATTTCGGCCGCCGCATCAAAAAGTTGTTGCCTCGAAAGCTCAAGGTTCCAAAGCGCGTTTGCTGCGATCATCGCCGCAGCGGCGTTGCTCGATGCGCCTCCCAATCCGGCCGATGATGGGATGCGTTTGATCATTTGGACATCCATTCCCAGGGGAGCTGCACTGCCGCTGGTGCTGCTTGTTTTCTGAAGCAGAATCAGCGCTTGAAGGATGAGGTTGCGAGCGTCGGTTGGGATGGGTGTGCTAAGGCTACTGGCGGGGCGGGGAAGGTGATTCTCAGCCATCTCCAGCGACAGGCTGAGGTGGCCTGATTCATTGGCGGTGAAGGAGAGTTGATCGAACAGCGAAACGGTCGTCATGACCGTTTCAAGTTCGTGAAAACCATCGGCACGCTTACCAAGCAGCTCAAGGTAGAGATTCAGCTTCGCCGGCGCGGAAATGCGCACTTGGTTCGAAGATAAATTTCTGATAAGCATAACGAGTATTTCAAAGGAGTCGAAAATCGCCGAACAGGCTCAAGGGAAGAGGCGGAAAAGATGATTGCGCTTATCGGTGTGATAGCAGTTTCTATCCAAGTCTCGTTATTCTTCGATCGAGTGAGCGCGACGATAAACATTCTGAGCGCGTCTTAGACTTAATTTATCATCATGGAGACCGAACACCACAACAAACTAGCAATCTTTCTCGATTCATGGTTGTGTGCTGATTGCCTATCAGGTTCAACCGTCAACCTTTGCCCGATGTAATCCTGCTTAATTGGGAAACCGAACACCGAAGCCGTTGAGGCGGTTGAAACCAAGCGAGCGCTTGATTCCATACAACAAGCCCGCCTGAGAAAAGCGGGCATTGGGTGGGAGTTTAAGAAGGCGCACTCTCTACCGGTCGCGGGATAAGCTTGGCCAAAGTGAGTGTTTAAGCCAGCCAGATTGCCCGAAGTGGAGGGGGGGAGAGCGTTCGCTGCGCCTAGGCGTTAGCCGTTGGGGTAGGGCGGGCACTCTTTAGAGTTTAAGGGTTTGGGCTGACGCCGGAAAGCGTGGCGGAGTTCTTTGGGAAATCTTAAGGGAGAAAAGGCGATCCGGGATCTATAACAAGATCCACTACCTGCTATATGCTCAGCAGCGTGAGCGGTGAAACGCTGTGAGGCTTAGCTTGATACCATGACTTAAAATTTCATCCGCAGGCCAAACGTGACGCCTTGGTAGAACAGCGTGTTGGAGGTGTCTACGGTGCCCGCGGTGGCGAACAGTTGTGCAGGGGCTAAAGCGATCCCGTCGATCCAAGTCGCTTCATAGCCGACGTAACCGGAGATGGCATCGGGAACGAGGTCGAAAAATAACCGCCCGCCAACTTCACCCAAAAGCGATTCTGACGAACTTGTATTACGGGGGCCTAAAAACGGCGGATCGATGAATTGGCCGCCTGCTAAATCTTGCGTCGCAGATGAGACTTCGGTTGGATTGTAAAACCCGCCGCCACGAATAAAACCTTCGGCGTAAAACGACTGGGCCAAAGGCACGGTGAATTCAAGTCCGATTTGAAGACCGATCAGGCTGTTGTCGGCCGAAAGTGTGTCCAATTGCGTGGAAGTGACTGTTGGAATCCCATTCCCAAAGTCGATGTCGCCGTCGGCTTCGGTACGCACCTCTTCGGTTAACGAAATGTAACGCGGGCCTGCCACGAGATTGACTCCCGGGGCGAGATTACGACACGACATCAATTCGAAGCTTAGCAATCGCGAATCGTAATCGTAAGCAATTCGATTGGTCTCTATGCCAAGCGGCAGCAGCGGGGAAGCAAGCCCGGCGTCGGCGGTGACTTCGTTGCTTGTGTCAAAATCAGCAACGATGGAACGAAAACGCCACGTGCGGCCACGACGCGATTGGAATTGGTATTTAATATCCAATCCAGCAGCGCCACCGACGGAAGTTCCGTCCTCTGAATCGAACAGTGTTTCGCCCGTACCGGCGTCCGAGATCATCGGGGTTGGATTTCCAACGCCGGGGCGGTCGAACGCAATGCCGCCGATCTCGAGGATGCGGGTGTGATCATCGGCGCGTGTCGTGCCTGGCCACTGTGCGGTTGCGGTGGCTGGAATGATGGCTGTGATGGAAACAGCAGCAGTTGTGAAAATTGAAAACTTCCTCACGGGAACTCCTCCAGGCCGAAATTTCTTGCCCATCGCGTGCGCAGTGGGCGTCTGCAAAATTGAATCGGCCTCTCATTTCCGAATAATAAGCACGATTGCTATCGGTGGAAAGGTTTACGGTTGTCTTGCAGGCTGCCTGTTTTGCCTATTTTCAATTAAAGGGTAGAGAGAGGGCTGTTTGGCGGTAAAGCGCCTGGCTCGATTTAGTATTCGTGATTGAGCTCTCTGTTGGCTGGATCACATGATGATTTGCAAAGGAAAACGAAGCCGGTAGGGAGGGCTTCTTAGCCCACCCACAGCAGCGTCGTGATTAGAGCGCGTTTCAAATTTTGTTGGGGCTGAGAGCCCAAACTACGGAAGGCTGGGGGGCGAGCCTGGGGACTCGCTTTAGATGGGGGATGCGCCGAACCCGAACCGTAGATTTGGCGTTTAGCCGAATCGCCCTTCAGTTTCGGTCGGGCTAAGAGTCCAACCCACCCGAAGCAAGCCGCTTCGAAGTCAGGTTGAGGTTCAAAAATCGTTAAAGTGAGTGCCATTGGGGGCGAGCCCCGGGACTGAATTGTTTCGGCTCGATTTTGGGAAGTTGATTCGGGGCAGAGCCTATGACGTTGGCTTGGGTTGGAATAGACGAATCCACTCTTGGGTCACCGAAGATAGTTGGACGTAGAAGCCGGTTTGTGCCTGTTGTTGTACCTTTTTCAGCATCGGCCGCGTCCAAACCAGCCGCCGCTGCACGTAAGTCTTCAGCAGATCGTCGGCGTGATCTAGGGTGCCTGGGGCGTTGTCGGTTTCTTGGTCGGCGGCGAGCAGAAGGTGACCGGCAAAATCGAGTTGGACGCCGATGTGGTCATGAAACCTGTCGGGCGGTTGGTAATTGGGCAACAGATCGAAAAACGATTTCATCTTGTCAACAGACGGTGATTGAAATTGGTCCGCGGTCCAAACGGATTCGATCGGCGAAACATGGCCTTTAGGACCGATCAAAAGTTGGCAGTAGTCCGTTTGCAGTCGTTCTAAATTTTCCTCCAGATCATCGTCAGCCGGTTGGGGCATTTGCCAGCCCAACGCATCTAACGCGTCTGAGATTTCAGAGGTGGATAATTGTTCGATTCGCGCGGCGCTCAATTCCTTCAACCAGAACTCTCCCAGTAGGATCGCGACGGCCCCGAGTTGCCCGCGGTTAAGTGTTTTGATGGGATTTTGGATGACGTGCCCTTTGATTTAATGGGTGGCGTTATAAATGGCTGTCTCAAACGCGGCGGAGCGTACTCTTCTTTTTCCGTTCGCGGAAAGCTCAGGCTAATTAAATTGTCGCTCGCCGGAGAGAGTAACTCGGATTCGTCGCGTAAGGAAAATATTCTAAAATATCTTAGATTCTGAGTGCCGTGAGATCACAAAATGTCGCGTTGATTCTCTTTCGCAGACACTCCAATCTTCGCAGTTTGTACAGGAGTTAACCGGTGGGGATGTTTGGAAAGATCTTCAGCGTCAGGTTGACGCTATGTAATGCTCTGATTGGCGTGAGTTGCTTTTGAGGGTTGTATGAAGGACCGATTGAGAGTGTTAAGATCGGTGTGGAAAAAATGAGAACGGCGGACGTGCCGTGTTATCACAAGTAGATATTTAGAAGGAATTTTAGGATGAGAATTACAATCGCAATAGCCATGGTCGCGTTTTTGAGCAGCTCTGTTTTGGCACAAAGTGGGACCGTTATGCAAGGCGCTGTTGAGAGTGTGGTGGACGCGGCGTCGAGTGTCGGAGTGCAGGTAGAAGGCGCCGTCATGACCGAGCCTTCGTCGGTCGTCAGCGGCGAAGTCATCGATTCGGCACCCATGTACACTCAATCGGCTCCGATGGTCGATGGCGCTGTGGTCTCCGATGGTGGTGCGATGATGGTCGGCGAACCTGTGGCGGCTTCTTCGAGCTGTGGATGTGGAGGTGCGGCTGCCGCCCCGGTGGCAACTGCTCCGGCACCGGTCATGACTTATTCGAGCGCCCCGGTTCAGTATTCTGCACCCGCACCGGCGTCGAATCCTTGTTGCAATCAACCGCGCCGAGGATTCTTCTCGCGGTTGTTTGGAAACTAATTTTCTTCTCCGCCGAGCGCTGTCTCGAAGCGTAGTGGATCTTGTTAATAGATCCTGCGGGGGAGGGGAGCATCGGGATCGTTTTAGATGATCCACTATTGAAAATGGATGCCGACGGCTGGCCGTTGGTTGTCCAATAAAAAAAGCCACCGATTTATCGGTGGCTTTTTGTTTATCAAAAATGGTCGCTTGATGCGTCGGCGTTGACTACCGTTGCCATTCGAATCCGAAAATGAATCCAGCCGCGATGTAGCTTTCGCTGTTAATGTCTGCACCAGGGCCGCCCGGTCCGAAGACTGAATTTGGATTCAGTGAATCCAGCAGCGTGTTGGCTCGAGCCACACCATCAAAGGCGTAAAGGGTTTGAACACCTGCTCGCAGTGAAATGTCACGGCTGATGTTGTAGGCCATTTCAAATTGAAGGTCTAACACGGGAACGAATGATTGGTCCGTCGTGTTGCTTTCGTCAATGTCAACGGTGCTGGCTACGATGTTGCCATCGGCATCGATGGTGGCCCCTGACTGGAAAAGGTCCGTCGAAAAGTAGCTTTGCTGGTTGTAAGTTGTGGCAATTGCACCGTCGGTGGTGAAACGCCAACGACCGAATCGCTTGTTAAACCGAGCCCCCGCATGAACACCGAAGGCATTGTTGTCGACTTCTTGTTTGAAGCGATTGGTGCCATCAACCAACCCGACCGTTTGGGCCAAGTCCTGAGTGGTTTTGTCGTTGAAGTTCAAATACTGAAAACCAACATAGGGTTCGAAGTAACCCCCTTGGCTCAGTTGCTGGCGGAAGATGCGATTGATTTCGAATGTCGCGAAACGGTTGCCAACGGTCATCGGATTGGCAACGATGACGTCCTGACCATTGGTGTTATAGGCACCGCTGCTGTTCTGGTAACCCAACTGCCAGCCGTCGTCGGAATCGTTCATCCAACCGGCTTCGTAACGCGTTCCCCACAGGTAGTGGTTACCGGACGATTGAAACGGATCATCTTCGCTATCGGTGCCCGATCGCGAAACGCTGGTGTACGTTTTGTCCATCGTAAAAAAGAAACCTGTGTTGGGCTCTTTTTGTCGATCGTTGGTGAACTCAAACGGCGCGAAAACCTGTGCGTCGTAGTCGAAAATGCCCGGCGTCGCAAACGGTCGATTTGTCGACGGCCGCTCCAATGCCCGATGTTCGAATTCGGCTGACGGAACGTTGACCTGGGCTTGGGCTGTGTATCCAGAGGTCAACGCCGCCAACAGTGCACCGGCGATTGTAAATTTTTTCAAAACCATTGCTATCGTTCCCGCTCTTGCAGTTTCATTGTCCTTCAGGGCATCTGAAGGAAATCCGCTTACAGGCAGGTATCGGATGTTGGTTTGTAAGGGTTGAATAAGAAATTTAGATTTTGCAGAACAAATCGGTCTTTCTGATAAAAACGATCATCAGGGTGTTACCTGTTCTTCCCAGAACACCAAAGTCAGCGATCTCAACGGAAGTACTCGGCTGCGGTGGCTTTCTCGTCATTTAGATCGACTTATATAGATGACGCTTGCTGTCACTGGCCGATGCGAAAGAATGCGGGATTTAGCTAGGAAGGTCTGTTTAGGCAGTTTTTCCGAGTGTCACAGACAGCAAACAACGCGGGAGATTGAGTCAGATGAAAGTAGCCCATAGTTTTCGCCTATTTGTATTCACAGCCTTGGCTTTGTTTGGGGCGACCCCCGCGAGCCAAGCGGAGATCATTGATCTCGATTTAACAGGGCTGGACCCTGCGATCGTAACGCCGGGCGTGATTGCCGCATTCGAAGGGGCCGAGGCGTTCTGGGATAACCGGATCCTTGGTTATAGCAACACCATTCCTGGTGACATTCGATCGGATCTAACGGGCCGGTTGTTGATCACAGTCCAGCAGGCGGATTTTGGGGGTACTGGTATTATCGCCACCGCAGGAGTAGCCGGCGATGTGACGTCAGTGCTAGGAGGTCGAAATCGTGCCGTTGCTCAGACATCGTTGATTAACTTCGACCCCAATACGGTCGCCGGTTTCACGCAAAATGAACTGCAAGACGTTCTCATCCACGAGATGGCACATTCGCTTGGGTTTGGAACACTTTGGGAAGCAAACAACTTGATTCAGGCGATACCCCAACGTGGCGGAATCCTTCAATATCGAGGCATTAACGCTCGCCGAACGTTTGCCCAAGAGGCTGGTTTTAATCGGCCACAAGTCGGCTTTGTCCCGCTGGAACAAGAAGGTGGCGCTGGCACGGCACTGGGGCACTGGGATAACGACAACTTCTTTTTCAATTCCATCAATCGAGACAATCGAATCGAATTGATGACGGGGTTTTTCGTTCCCAACACGGACCGTTTCATCTCGGAGACCACTTTCGCCACGATGGTTGATTTGGGCTACGTTGTTTCAGGGTTTAATGAAAACGAATTGATTGACTTTGCAGATCCACCACGCAATATTTTTCCGGGCCGCTCACAGCCCAACGGTGTTTTCGGTGGCGGAGTTGGATTTGGTAATCCTGTTGTGAATAATCCGTTTACCGGTCGTTCCCCGTCGAGTGTGGCTGCTTTGACCTTTGCGACCGATGCCGCTGCCGTTCCTGAGCCGTCTGCACTGATGTTGTTGTTGGCTGGAATGTCGGCAATGGTGCTGCGTCGCCAACGCAACGCTGGTTAAATCAGGGCAAACTGCCGTTGAGGGATAGCTCTCAGATGGTTTCCCCCCAATTCGTGATAGAGTAAAATCTCGTGGCTCGGGCAATGTGCTTGAGCTGCGTTTTTTTGTGCGCACAGCGGTTTGAGGCAGTTCGGGGCAGTTCGGGGCTGTGGAATTTATTTCAACAAACGACGTCCGCGCACGCTGCGTGATTGAGCCCACTTGTTGACGCCAGCGGGTTGTGGCGTTGCAATTCCAACGGTTCTCGATAACGGGCTGCTTCAGGAATAATCTTCTGCATTTTCACCCAGAGTGTCCGACCATGACATCTATCGACGCTTCCCCAAAAAATCAATCCATGACCACGCCGATGAAGCCCAGCGAAATCGTGACGGCGTTGGACCAGTACATTGTGGGGCAGGGCGACGCCAAACGAGCCGTCGCGATCGCTATCCGGAATCGTTGGCGACGGCAGCAGCTTTCCCCTGAGATGCGGGCTGAAGTTTCCCCCAAGAACATCATGATGATCGGTTCTACGGGCGTTGGCAAAACCGAGATCGCTCGGCGGCTGGCTAAATTGACCAGCGCCCCCTTCATCAAAGTCGAAGCAACGAAGTTTACCGAAGTGGGCTACTACGGACGCGACGTGGAATCGATGGTGCGTGAACTGTTGGACAACGCGATCACGTTGGTTCGGGAAATCGAAAAAGAAAAGGTCAAAGACCAAGCCAACCAAAAAACACGCGCGAAGTTGCTTGACCTGCTTTGCCCCCAACCGACGGTCAGTTTTCCGACTCATTCACTTTCGGATGACGATGATTCTATAAGTGTCGGCGACGTCGAAAAATCAAAAGTCGATGCTGAGGATTCGTATCAGCGCACACGTGAAAAAATGGGAAAGATGTTAGACGATGGGAAACTCGAAACACGCACTGTCGAAATTGTGATCGACCAAAAGTCGTCCCCCATCATGATGGGAGGCATGAACGTCGAACAGATGGACGTTGATTTCCAAGGCATGATGGAGAAGATCATGCCCACCAGTCAGGTCAAACGAGAGGTCACGGTCGATCGGGCCCGTCAAATTATTTTTGATCAGCAGGCCGATAGTTTGCTGGACGATGACAAGATTGACGAACGCGCGATCGAAGTCGCCGAGAACGACGGCATTATTTTCCTTGACGAGATCGACAAGGTCGTTGCTACCGAGGGTAAGTCTGCGGATGTTTCGCGGCAGGGCGTGCAGCGCGATCTGTTGCCGATTGTGGAAGGGACCACGGTCAAGACGAAGCATGGGTATGTCAAAACCGATCACATTCTGTTTGTTGCCGCCGGCGCGTTTCACAAGAACCAGCCCAGTGAATTGATGCCGGAGTTGCAAGGTCGGTTCCCGATTCGCGTGGAGCTGAACGATTTGACCAAGCAGGATTTCGTCCGTATTTTGACCGAACCGACCAACAGTTTGACTCGCCAATACAGCCAGTTACTCAACACCGAGGGAATCGAGCTGGTGTTTGCCGAAGACGGGATTGAGGCATTGGCGGATGTCGCCTGCCGCGTCAACCAAACGACGATGAACATTGGTGCTCGTCGGCTGTACACGATGTTGGAACGTCTGTTGGAGGAGCTGAGTTTTGAAGCGCCGGATATGGGGCAGGGCAGGGTGGTGGTCAACGCAGCCTACGTGCAGCATCGCCTGGGAGACATCGCCGAAGACGAGGATCTAAGCCGGTTCATTCTGTAGGGCTTAGATGAGCTTCTTCGGTGACAAAAGTTTATTGACAAAAAGATTGATGACAAAAAATTACGCGCTCATTTTTTTGTCAGTAATTTTTTTGTCAAAATGCGCTGCCCTGGATCTGCTGGGAACTAAGAATAAGCCTATTCTATTTCAGGCGACAAATCACTTGCCCAAGGGCGCGGCGGCAACAGTGCCGGCCAGCGTCTGCGTTCTGGCGCGGCCTAATCGCGTCTACTCTTTTAACTTATCAGCGAACGCGGCTTTTAGTTTTTTCAGTTTGGGCGGAATGACGGCTTGGCAGTAGCCGTTACCTTGGCCCTGCGTGTTCCAGTAGTTCTGGTGATACTTCTCTGCAGGATAGTATTTCGTCGCCGAGGTAACTTCGGTAACGATCGGAGCGCGAAACGCGCCTGATTCATTCAGCTTTGCTTTGTATTTTTCAGCCAACTCTTTTTGGGTATCGGTTTCGTAGAATACCGCCGAACGATATTGCGTCCCGGTGTCGTTACCCTGTCGGTTGAGCGTCGTTGGATCGTGCGTCTTCCAGAAAACTTCTAGGAGTTCCTTGAACGTGATCACGGCGGGATCGAATTTGATTTGAATGATCTCCGCGTGCCCCGTCGTGCCGGTGCAGATCTGTTTGTAGGTTGGGTCCAGCGTATGGCCGCCCATGTAACCTGATTCAACCGATTGTACGCCCTTGAGTTTTTGAAAAACGGCTTCGACACACCAAAAACAACCGGCTCCAAAATTTGCAGTTTCCAACGTTGTGTCCTCTGATGGGTTAGTCGCCTTGCTTTGGGACGAGGCTGGTTTGGAATCGGATCCGTCTTGGACGGGTTTGGCCATGGCGCTCGTGCCGAGCCCCTGAGCCGAGATTAAACCGATGACCAAAGCGGCTGAGACCAAGCTCAATGAAAAAAATGATTTTGCGTTCATGATAAAGTTTTCCTTAGACCCGAATCTGCTCTGATTGCTGAAAGTGCGAGCTCTTCAGATTACCAAATGATCAGCAACCATCGTGCCGTTGCTGAGTTAGTCGGGTTTTCCGCATATTTTCTTACTTCTCTGTGAAAAGATTTACTCACGACGCGGTTGCACAATAATCTATGAAATCATCTAAGTGCAGGGCTGGTGCAACATTGACGCACCCTCGGTGGTTTGCAGATGTCATATCCGCAACAGGACGTCGCGATTGTGAGACGAAGAAGCGGCCGGGCCGAAGCGGTTTTGGCGTTTGAAGGTTCGCCTCAGGATATTAAACTAGTGTGGACGTGGGAGCGAAGGTGCCAAGTTGGCCAATCGCCCCGCAAACCCTTAATTGATAGAAAAAAATATGGCTACCGACGTTAAACAAGAAAACGCAACTTCCCCAAATGGAACTGACACATCCACGTCCAGCCAACGAGATCAGCAGGCGAAGGACTTGCACGCCCACGCTGATTCTACGGCAACCCGAGGCAATCGCGTGCCACGGCCTGAGATGGTCGACGAAAAAAGCCGAATCATTTGGGAGTACGTGATCCCGGTGGTCGCCTTTCATCTGTTGATACCGCTGATGTTCACTTCGTATTTTTTCTCTTGGTGGGGAGTTCTGTTTCTGCCGATCGGAAACTATATCTTTACTTCGATGGGCATCGGGGCAGGCTACCATCGGTTGCTAACGCATCGTGGTTTTGACTGCCCGAAGTGGTTTGAATATACGCTGGCCACGCTTGGCGTTTGCAGTCTACAGGATTCGCCGGCGCGATGGGTTTTGGTTCACCGTGTCCACCACCAGCATTCTGATCACCAACCCGATCCACACACACCGCGGGTGAGTGCCTATTGGTCTCACATGGGTTGGATGTTTGTCGAAAATCGCGAATTGAGTACGATTTCTGCCTACGACCGTTATTGCCGAGACCTGATGCAGGACAAGTACTACATGTGGTTGGCCAAAGGGGTCAACTGGGTGTTGGTTTATGCCGCACACACAATCCCATTTACGATCGCGGGCGTGATCGCCGGTTTGATGTTTGCGTCGACTGCTGCCGGGGTTGTTCAAATTGCTGCCCAGTTTTTCTTTTGGGGCGTCATCATGCGGACGGTTTACACCTGGCATGTCACGTGGGCAATCAACAGCGCGGCTCACATGTGGGGCTATCGCAACTACGAAACGCGCGAAGACAGTCGTAACAATTGGTTGTTTGCGTTATTGACCAACGGAGAAGGGTGGCACAACAATCACCACGCCGACCCACGTTCGGCGCAGCACGGACATCGCTGGTGGGAAGTCGATGTGACTTACCTGTCACTGGCGTTTCTGGAAAAGATTGGTTTGATCAGCAATCTAGCCCGCCCCAATAATAAGGCCCTAGATCGCAAGGCGATTTAGCCCAATCGTAGCCTTTCGCTCCGCGAAAGTACGCTCGAGCGTGGATCGAGTTGGTGATTTCATTATGCGATGGGCGTTAGGCCAATGGCACTCAGGTTAACGAATTTTGCACCTCCACCAGACAAGTGGCTTGCTTCGGGGTGATTGGGCGCTTAGCCCGACCGAAACTGAAGGGCGATTCGGCTAAGAGCCAAATCTACCGTTCGTGTTCGACGCGTCACCCTTCTGAAGTGATTGCAATTGGGCGTTAGGCCAGGTTCCGCAGCGCTATTTGGTTTTAGAAATCGGAGCTAATGCCCATCGGCCAATGCTAACCCAGCGCGGTTTCCAATTGCGAGCGTATCTGACTTTCGATCGCACCGCGAAAGGGCAGGGCGGCAAACGGCATCGTGCCCTTGACCAGCACGTGATCATCGTGGACCGTCATCGTCCCCGCCAGCGGCATCCCCATCGCTTTGAATTCAAAATTCAAAGATCCGTCGCTGTTCCAACTCTCGCTGACATCCGAGATACCCGTTGGTAGGTCTCTTGAAATCACCTCTGAGAATTTTCGTAACTTCTGCGATGCCGCTGCGGGTGTTTGTTGATGTTCGTATCTGGTTTGAAATGAAGCCATACCAATAGTGTAACCGATTTTCCGTCGGCACTATCCCGAATGAGAAACCCTGCGTGCTGTTTTTGCGTTTCGGTAGGCCCCGAAAACGAATGAAAAGAAGATGATAGTTAGCACGTTAGATGATCCGAATATGAAACAGGGTAGGGGGGAACGGGTATGATGAAGGGCGGGGTAGCGAAGCGCGGTTTTGTTGACGACGTTAAACGAAGTCAGGAAACTAAGCGGCGGCCGGAGGAGCTATTGCCGCCGGTGACTGGACCGAGGTCGCGGCTGCGGCGGGAATTGTTCCAGACTGTTCCAGTTCTTTCCGTAAAATCAACATGTCAGAAGGGGCCTCAATTCCCAACCGCACTCGATCTCCTGAGACTCGTACGATTGTTAAGACAATCGAATCGCCCAGCATTATTTTTTCGCTTTCTTTCCTTGAAAGAACCAGCATAGTGATATCCTTAATGTGTTTGCTGACTAAAGGGGACAAGTCATTAAACGTGTTGATGGTTGTTGGTTTAGCTACGATCAATTTGTAACTGTTGTGGCAACGATGTTTTTTGAAACCGCTCGCCTGTGGAGCCATAAAATAAAATTGAATTGTTTTCGGTTTCCCAAACTGCTGTTAGCTTGACGCTGCGTGGTCCATGGAGGCAAAAGAAAATGCCGCAAGGACGACTGCCGCGAGTCAAAATTCGTTCGGTGACTTGGAAAATTCCTTCTTCAAAATCGTTATGGTGACAGAGGGTTTGTGTAACAAAGAGACGTAGTTGATTAATGGTGTGGACTTGATTTGGATCCTGTTGCATCCTCAGCAAATCTCCTTTTTGAATATTGAAATGCTAAACGGTCGTGGAGTATCCCTCCTAACTCAGGAAAGCCAACTCCACGGGTCAGGGAGCACTGTCGAAGTAGGTAAAATGGATCGTTTAGCTGACATAAGTGCTATCGGCACTCTGTCCGGCTTGGATACGAAGAAACTGCCTTCTTTTTCGCTCTTCACCAAACCGCGCCGACGCTTAAAAAACAATCTGTATAACCGTTTTGAGGTAAACAATTGATGAAAAGCGAGTCACTGGAAATTTGCGGGCTAAGCAGTAGTTGTCTAATCGTTGTTTTTGAGGTGCGAACTCAGCATTTGCGCGGTGGTGCAGTCTCTCTATGATGTGGATTCAACCGATTTATGGTTTCACAGCAATCCCATTGAATGACGTTTGTTGATCCTACAAACTGAGCCGCAAGGCGCTAGCCGCGGGTGCCCATCCGAGAAAGCAAACATTGGGAAAAGGTCACGCAAACAAACCGGCGGCTAGCGCCCTGCCGCTCAGTCTTCGGCCGTTGTTGCAACGGTAGCCGCACCGCTCGTTAATTCTCCATCCCAACATCAGGAACAACATTGGCCTATCAAGTCGACACAGATATCTTTCGCGGGCCGGTCGATTTGTTATTGCACTTGGTCAGGCGTCACGAAGTTCAAATCACCGAAATCGCATTGGCTGATTTGACGGCGAAGTATCTGCAACACATCGAAGTGCTACAGGCGATTTCGATCAACCTGGTCGGTGACTTCATCGACGTTGCCAGCCAACTGGTGGAGATAAAGGCCCGCGCGATTCTGCCGCGCAACGAACATGAACCCGAAGAGGAGTCTGTGTATCACGCCGACCCTCGTGAAAATTTGGTTCAGCGACTTCTACTGTACAAGCGGTTCCAAGACGCCCAAGAAATGTTGGAAGAGCGACACATTAATTGGAATCACCGTTTCGCTCGCATTGCCAACGACGCACCGCCGGGGAAGGTCAACCCCGCCGATCAACCGATCCACGAAATTGAACTTTGGGATCTGGTCAGTGCTTTCGGCAGGGTGCTGCGAAACAATCGCCCCGCGACTGAAAGAAGTATCTTTTACGACGACACGCCGATTCATGTTTACATGCAACGCATCCATTCGCGGATCGTCAAAAAGGGGCAGGTCTCGTTCTCAGATCTTTTCGAACCGGCGATGCACAAGTCCGCTATGGTGGGCGTCTTTTTGGCGATTCTTGAACTGTCGAGGTATCACAACGTGGACGCGAAGCAATCGGCGCTGCATGGTGAGATCGTCGTCGTTGCCGCCAATGGGTTCAAAGAAGATCTGGATACATCCAACATCGACGAGTACGAACAAAAGTCGAGTTGACGTATCACGCCGCCCGTAGTTTGGGCTCTCAGCCCCAACAAGTTTCGCACGCCATGTTGGGGCTGATAACCCCAACTACGTGGGAAGTGTCTATGAGAAAAACGACCGTCTTACCACAGTCCGTTGACCCAGCTTCTGACCCGTCGGATACCGTACTGGACGTAACTTCCGCAGGCGTCGGTCAGATCGGTGAACTCGGTGCAACACTCTTCGCAACATACCTCGATGGGGATCGTAATCTGGCGAGGCACCATGCGTGTCAACTGTTTGGGCACGCGCACGCGGACCAAATAGGGCACGTTGACCTTGTACTTCTTCATCGCCGGTCGCTTGACCGTGCGAGTCACTTCCTTGAACACCGTACGTTTGAGAATCTTGGTTACGTCTTCCCAGTACAGTTCGGATTGAAACACGGGCACATCTCGGTACTTGGTGTCGTAGACGGTTTTGGTAACCACCTCGGGTTCGGATGTCATGAATGTTTCGGTGCGAATATCTGAAACCGTGCGTTCGCGCGTTTTGTAGACTCGCCGCGTCTTCACCTCTGGCACCATCTCCACGACCTTGGACGTTTCCACGTAGGGAACCTTGCGTTCGACTTCGATGAAGTCTTTCTTGATCCGTACTTCAGGGACTTCAACGGTGTAGGTGACTTCACGCGGGATTTCGACGTCGTACTCTTCGACCTCAGCAACATCCTTATAACGAATCTGAGGCACTTTCACCGTAAACGTTTCAACGTCTTCGTAAGGTTTGCGAATGGTTATCTTTTTGATGACCGTGCGTTTTTTGGGAATCGGTTCGGTATAGGTGTACCGCTTGTCCTCTTCTAGACGTTGCTCGACCAAGGTGGGAAGGTCGACGTTTCGGGTCCTAGGTTCGACTTGTTTGACCGAGTAAGGGATTTGCCGCGTCTCTTCTTTGTTGATGTAACGGTTGATTGGGATTTTCTTCGTGCGTTTCTCTTCGCGGTACACGGTTACCGTCTTGGGACGGACTTTGCGAACCATGCGGAACTTGGTCACGGGGAAACTGGCCGGTTTGGTCGATGTCTCGTATGAGTAAACCTTTTCGACGCGCTCACGAACTTCCGTGCGGTACTTGGTAACCGGGATCATGCGTTGGCGTGGTTCGCGGCGGTACTTGATCTCAGGCTTTTCGTAGGGAATTCGTTTCTTCACGGTTTTAAAAGTCGTGTACGGCAACGACTGCGATACCACATTGGGAACCCAGCGCGTTTTCTTGATGGTACGAGCCTGAGGGCAACAGGTGGGGCAACCACAACGATCGCTGCCGATCTCAAACGTATCTACCGAAACGGTGTCGGTTACCCAACGCCCCATGTCGCGTTTCACCGTTTGGTATTTGGTAACAGGGATTTGACGAGGAATCACGCGGTATTTGGTTGCTTTGGATTCGTAAGGAATGTTGATCGAGTACATCTGCGGCACGTGTTCAACGTAGGGGATCTTAACGCGATAAGGCTTCACGACATCGCGCGACTGAAGTGTTTTTGCAACCGACGGGCGGCTGACCATTTCTTCGTAGGGTTCGTTTTCCCAAAAGACTTCTTCGACCTCTTCCTTGTAAGGGACGGTCACGGTGTATGTCTGTTCGACTTCGCTTTTTTGTCGTTCTTGGACGACGTATTTCTCTTCGATAGCGTTTTCGATTTCGCGGTATTGAAGAAACTCTTCTTTGCCAGGGATGAAGTCCTTCCTCACCTTGATCAGTGGTGACTTCCAAGTCCCTTCGCGTTTCACGTATTCGAAATACTCTTCTTCTGTTTTAACTTCTACAATTTCATTGCGGTACTTGACCACTTTCCGTTCGAGCTCACGTTCTTCCATCACCGTGAAGGGGACCTTGCGAATGAACTCTTTCTTCTGCGTTTGATAATCGATCATGATGCGTTTGCGCTGCTGCGGCACCATGACGACGTACTCTTTGAAAACTGGTTCTTTGTCTTTGACGATTTTGTACTTCGTTTTTCGAACTTCCTTTTCCTTCTTTACCATCACCGTGTACTGTTCCTCTTCGGGAACCTCGTACGTTTCGACACGCTCGGAAGTCACCTGCCGCGTTTTGGGTTTGGGCACCATCACGGTGTAGCTGACCTCGCGCGGCGTTTGGTATTCCTCTTTACGGTAGGTTTTGAAGTTACGGATGCGTGGCTCTTTGACGATGACCGGAAATTTCTCAATCACTGGCACACGATGAGTCACCTTTTCTTCTCGGAAGAAAGGGACTTCTTTAATTTCAGGGCGATAATGTGTTTCGTTGACCGTTCGGTAGATCGTGTATAGCTGGGGGACCAAAATTGTTTTGGTGACGCACAGTGGTTGGCAACAGGTTTTGCACGTCTGCCCCGTAATATTCGAGCAACGGTCACAGCCGCAGTTGCCCGGGTGCCCCAGTCCGAGTCCGCCTACCCCAATGCCACTGGATCCAATGCCAACCGACCCGATGCCAATGGCCGTTGATGGCAGTGTCGGAAAGAAGGATCCATTGCTGATGGGAGAGGATGCGATAGCGGAGCCGTTAATGATCTGAGACTGCTGGCCCAGCGATGCCTGCCCACCCATTTGCGAAGGGTTGATCGTTGATGGGTCGGTTGAGCCACCGGTGCGTGAGTTGGTCTGACCGTTGCCGCCGGCGCCGTAGGCAGATTCGGAACGCATCAGCTCGGGGTCGAGGTTCTCAAAGCCCTCGCCGAACTGATTTTCATTGTTGGCAGCAGGTTGATCGTTGGAGCGACTGGGTGGTGCGAAGGAGCCTGCGTTGTTTCGGTCGTAATAATTTTCCTCGGGCAAACCCGAATCCCCGCCGGTGGGCGGCTCAAACGATCCGCGCTCATTTTCGAAACGCCGGTCTTGGCCCCGTGGGATGTTACCACCGTTGGCATTGCCGAATTGTGGCGGATTGATTCCTACCGGCGGGACATCGTTGGGTTGACCGGCAGCGGGGTTGTTCCTGAAACCACTTTGTGGATTCAGCGGACGATAGTAACGGGTTGTGGGGCTGCTGAGATTACCGGGGCGTCCGTTAGCTGTGGTCGCGTTTCCAGTTGATGCAGTCTCCGTAGTGGCTCGATTGGCTTGTGCCAACGGTGGAGCCTCAGGCGACAGAATCAAAGGAGGTAGCTCGGGTGCAAAAATATCTCCGCCCCGCGTTTGTCCAACCTCCAAGGCAACGTTGGAAACGGGCCGTTTGGAAACGCCGACGATCGGCCGGTCCTGCAGCGTCGCCATCAGATTGCTCGAAAGCATCACCGCCAAAAGGCTGCAGAGCATAAGACCTGCAATTGCGATGTTTTGGTGTGACTTCATAGAGCGGAATTCGGTGAGATAGGGACGGCTCTAAATTAGTTCCTCACCGCATCTTCTTCAAGCTTCCAAAAGACTGTTTCTACGCCAATAATTGGGAAATTGACGCTGCGTAGTGGATGAGGCGATGAGTCCTGCCGGGCAATGGAACTGCCGGACTCGAGGCCTTATCCACCACGCGCGGCAATGCCTGTAAATCGGCGCACGAAAAAAGGCATCCTTCATTTGGCGGATGCCCTTTTGAGTTTTAGCGTTTGTATCGATTATGCAGACCGATTATCGCTTGGCCAACATGCGATTGCGCTTTGACCGACGTTCGGCGCGAAGTCTCGCGCGGCGATTGGTTTCGCTTGGCTTTTCGTAGTATTCGCGACGGCGCATTTCTTTCTTGATGCCACTGCGTTCGACCAGCTTACGGAATCTGCGAACAGCCTCCTGAATAGATTCCTTCTCGCGTACCAACAGCTTTACCATTTCGTCTCCAAGTGTAATGTTGTGTGCATGTCAACCTTTTGTATGTATGGAAAAAGGGACTTGTTTGCGAACGCTGCCCTAAGTTCTGAACCCAGACATTCCGCTGAAAAACGTTCGCACGATCAATACTAAATTTTGAGTCGCCAATATTACTCTATTTGTCGGCTTTTTGTCCATAGCTTAAAGGGAAAACCGATCGCGACCGGAATAAACGGCCAAATAAACATCAGATTGGCAATCTTGGCGGGCTGTAGGGGGCCAATCGTCCCATTTTAGCTGTCCCGAAGCGATCTAAACCGATGCGAGAACCGCTGAACAAAAGCCGATCTTGCCAACAACCGGCGATAATTTTGTCTTCTCCTTGTCTCCATAAAGCCAGCTTGTTTCTACATCTGGCCCGAACGTTCATGTCCAACGATGCCCAGGTTGCTAAATTCCCTTCTGACTCGGCCATGGTCACGTCCCTGCTCAGCCGCCAAGACGAGGTGATTTCCGAGTTGGATTTGTTGGAGGCCCGGATCCTTGAAGTGATTGAGGATTTGAATGTTCAGCGGAAATCTGAAAACGGCGATGAAGAGGCGGACGTGATTCCGATGGATGTGCCAACGGAGAAAAACAAAAAGGAAGAGTCGTTTCCAAAAGCGGCTTAATCCGAATTCTTCTGCAGGATCGGCCTTCGGCCCGACCACATCCCGCGCAAATGCTTGTTGGCTCTGAGAGCCCAAACGACTGCGGGAACGCGTAAGTCGTAGTGGGTATTTTTATATATAAAGAAAAACCACGTACCCCCCCCATCATTTAAAAAAAACGGGGGGGGGGGGGGGGCGGGGGGGGCCCCCCCCCCCACAAAAGCATCGCGCGCG
>CAYOZV010000081.1:0-19974 GCA_964408465.1 uncultured Pirellulaceae bacterium | reverse complement strand
CACTCGGTTGCGATTCGGCCCCGTCGGTATCCGGCGAAGGTTCCGCCAGCGCGACGACGTTGGCCTCGATTTCGCCCGCGAACAAAGCGACGGCTACTTACGGTGTCACTGGCATGACGTGAGGTGGCTGAGATACAGCCGTCGAGCAGTTGCTCGAAAAGCTACCGGGAGTAGCTTCCGCCGATGCCGATAAAACAACACGTTCGGTCACTATTATTTACGACAAGTCCATTTTTGATGTCAGTTCGATTGGTGACGAAGGTCGTTACAAATTCGAACTTCGTGAAGACTCTGCAGCCCAAGAAGAACCTGCAGCCGAAGAAGAGGATGCCTTACCAACTGATTCCGAGGACGCGGATTCTTCGATGATCAAGATCGAAGATGTTCCCTCGGGAGACGAAGAAGACGGTTCGGGGGCGAAGGCGGACGGTAACGCCATGCCTTCCTTGGACGGCCCCAGCAGTTAGCCGTCAGCCTTGACCGTATTTTAGAATTTCACAGCGGCACTTCGTCATTCGATGTGCCGCTGTTTTCATTGGGCCACGCCAGTGCCGGCGTGTTAGGTTGAACGATTATCCAGCCGGCGGGCTGCAAGTGCCGACGCTCTGGGGCTGATCGTTTAATGGATTTTCACCGGCGATAGTCTTTCTGCGAAATCATCATTTTATGACGACCTCAAAACATTTCGAATGTATCGTGATCGGCTTCGGTGGCATGGGCAGTGCCGCACTGCGATACGCAGCAATGTCCGGTCGCAGCGTCTTGGGCATCGACCAACATGGTCCGGCTCACACTCACGGCAGCTCTCACGGGCAGACGCGGGTGATTCGGAAATCATATTTCGAACATCCCGATTATGTTCCGTTGTTGTTGGAGTCTTACGAACTGTGGGACGAACTTAACTGCCGCCACCGAACGAATCTGGAGACGAAGGAGCTGCTGACCAAGTGTGGCGTATTGCAGATCGGCCCACCCCAAGGGCAGGTCGTGCCGGGGGTATTGGCCAGCGCGGACGCTCACCATCTCAAGGTCGAACGATTCACCAGCGCACAAATTGGCCGCCGCTTGCCGATCCTAAACGTGCCGGACGATCACGAGGGCGTTTTCGAACCTGAGGGCGGGTTATTGCGTGTCGAACTTTGCGTCGCGGCGTTTCTGAAACAGGCGATCGTTCACGGCGCTGAATTGAAGTCCAATACGAATGTAACCCACGTTGAACAGGCCGATGGTGGGCGATTAAAAGTCCACACCTCGGACGGCGAATTCACCGCCGATCAAGTCATCGTGACGGCGGGTGCTTGGGCCGGCAAAATTTTGCCTGATCTGAATCTGCCATTGAGAGTGTTGGCCAAACAGCAGCATTGGTATCAGATAGACCGTGTTGATAATAAACTGGTCAACGAGTTTCCTTGCGCGTTCTTTGAACGGTCTGACGGTAGTAGTTTCTACGTGACGCCGGAACTCGATACCTTGGGGATGAAAGTCTGCGAACACTCCGGCGGCGACGAGGTGAACGATCTCAGCCAGTTCTCAAATGAATTGAGTGAAACGCAGAAATCACGAACAGACGGATTTTTGAGTGACTATTTTCATTTCACCAAATCACGGCTGGTGCATCACAGCATGTGCAAATACACCATGACACCCGACAGCCACTTCATCGTCGACCGCCACCCCGAAATTCCGCAGTTGGTTTTCGCGGCCGGATTTTCAGGCCACGGTTTCAAATTCGCTCCGGTCATCGGAAAGCGACTGGTAGGCATGTTGGACGGGGAAACGGATCCCCGATTCGATTTTTTGACGCTTGACCGCTTGCGACCTTAGCCCCGACCGACCGAGTGGCGCTGATGCGGCCTCGCGCTGGAAGCAACTTCCAAAGATCAAGAGATCTAACGATGTGGATAAGTGTTCGTGACGAAGCCGCCTCTATTGGCTTTGGACGGTCTGTTCAATCGGTCGCGTTCGTCCGTCGGCGATGATCTTCGCCAACTGTTGCTTCATTTCTTTGCCGACCTGCGGGTTATCGGCCAGTACGTCTGTTTTCTCGGCCGGATCATCTTTTAAATTAAACAGTTGAAATTCAGGGGCCACGGTTCGGGTTAGCGTTTGTTCCACAACGGTGTTGAATGCTTTTTTCTTGGGGTATTTATGCAGCTTCCAGTCACCGGCACGCAGTCCGAATGTTCCGTTGTTACCATTGTCCTGTTGGAGCAGATGGTCGCGGCCGGTTGCGCCGGCCTCACCCAAAAGTGCGGCCAGCACATCGAGGCTGTCCACGCACGCATCGTCACGCAATTGCTGACCGCTGAGCGCGGCAAGGCTGGCGGCGAAGTCGATCGTGCAAACCATTTTATCACTTGCCCCCGGCTGCACATTTCCCTTCCACCGCGTGATCAGCGGCGTGCGTGTGCCGCCTTCGTAGACACTGTACTTTCCGCCGGTCAACGGGCCGGCGGCGCGGTGTGATCCCAACTGTTGGAGAGCCCCGTCCTTGTAGCCGTCGTCCATCACCGGTCCGTTATCCGAACAGAAGATGACCAATGTTTTCTCCGATAGCTTCAGTCGATCCAAGGTCTTCATCAGTTCTCCGACGCACCAGTCCAATTGCATGATGCTGTCCCCGCGATAGCCCATCGTTGTGGAGCCCTGAAATCGCTCGTGTGGCATGCGTGGCACGTGGATGTCGTGCGAAGAGAAGAATAAGAAGAATGGCTTGTCGACGTTTTGTTGCATGAACTGGTTGGATTTTTCGACCCATTTGTCGGCAAGATCTTCATCGCGAAAGCGTGCCTTGTGAGCGCCGGTGTAGAAACCGATTCGGCTGATGCCATTGTGGATCGTCATGTTGTGACCGTGCGACCAATCCATTTTTAAAGCTTCGCGATGGGTTTTGCCGGTGTGATGATCTTCAGAGGGCTTCTTCATGCCCACCCACAGTGGGTCCTCTGGATCGAGATTCAGCACTCGATGGTCATCGACGTAAACTTGCGGAACGCGGTCGTTGGTGGTCGGTAATAGGAAACACGAATCAAAGCCGATCTCCAACGGCCCTGGTTTGAGATCGCCGTTCCAGTCAGGTCCGTTCTCGCCGCCCAATCCAAGATGCCATTTACCGACGACGCCCGTTTGATATCCCGCGCGGTGCAGAATCGAAGCAACCGTTTCGGTGCCCGGTTTGATAATGGAAGGAGAGTTTGGAGGCGCGATGCCAGTGCCCTCGGTGCGAAACGCATAGTTGCCCGTCAACATCGAGTACCGCGTCGGCGTGCAAGTCGAAGCCGAACAGTATCCGTTGGTAAACCGAATGCCCTCAGCGGCCAGTTTATCAATGTTGGGCGTTTGTAATGCGGTGGCTCCGTAGCACGATAAATCGCCATACCCCAAATCATCCGCCATGATCACGATCACGTTGGGCCGGTCCGATTGAGCCTCGTTTTCGTCTTGGTCGGCAAAGCAATGGCTGCAACAGCTCAACAACATCACTGTGAAAAGTGACACCAAGGAGCAATAAGCTGGCAAAATGGAAACTGCTGGATCGGTTTGTGTGGTTTGCGTGTTGGTGAGCTGGTTGATTGGCATGGGGAAGGCTTAAATTGGTTGGGTGATGAAAGTGAACTTTTACTATAGCCATATTTTGGACGCGTTGCTGGCAAGGCCTACCAAAGTGAAGATGGGATTTGCTAAAAATTGGCTGTTAAAACCAGCGATTGGCCATGGCCTGCTTGGGCCCCCTAGATTGCTAAAAAAAGGGATTGCCGTTAAAAATATAGGTTCATTCATTCAAACACAAAACGAAAATACATAACGATGGATCAAAACGTAGACGCGGTCGTCATTGGATCAGGACCAGGCGGTGAAGGTGCGGCGATGCAGTTGGCCAAGGCAGGCAAAAAAGTTGTCGTGGTGGAACGATACGAACGCATTGGCGGCGGATGCACGCACTGGGGAACAATCCCCTCAAAGGCCCTGAGGTTTGCGATTTTCCAGCTGACCGAAGCGCTTTCTAATCCGATCCTGATCGAAAGCGGATTCAAACCCGAACCGACGATGGCTCAGTTGACCAGCACTGCGCAGAAAGTTATTGCCAAACAGGAAACAATGCGGAAGACGTTCTACGAACGCAACAACGTAGAAATTATCCACGGGCACGCAAAGTTCATCGACGCAAACACCATCCAAGTCGAAGGAGGTCCGACGCTGAAAACCGAACACACGGTGGTCGCGGTCGGATCACGTCCTTATCGGCCGCCAAATATTGATTTCGATAATGACAGAATTTTTGACAGCGATACCATTCTTGGCCTGCAGCATAAACCCAAGTCGCTGACCATTATCGGTGCCGGTGTGATCGGTTGTGAATATGCGTCGATGTTCCGAAATCTTTCGATCAAGATAAACCTGATCAATAGTCGCGGCGAGTTATTGGATTTTCTGGACAACGAGATTAGCGACGCGCTTTCGTATCACATGCGCGAGCGGGGTGTTGTGATTCGGCATAACGAGTATATGGAGAAAATTGAGGCGGTGGATGACGGCGTTATCACGCACCTCAAAAGTGGGAAATTGGTCAAGTCGGACGCGGTCTTGTGGGCCGCAGGGCGGACCGGTAACACGGATAAACTTGGCGTCGATGCGGTTGGGTTGGAACCTGACAGTCGCGGGTATCTTAAGGTCAACGAATGTTATCAAACACAGGTCGAAAATATTTTCGCGGTGGGCGATGTGGTTGGTTTTCCCTCGTTGGCCAGTGCCGCCTACACCCAGGGCCGCGCCGCAGGCAAACATATTCTCGGCGAAGAGGCTGAGGCATGCCGATTAGGAATCGACATCCCATCGGGTATCTACACTACCCCTGAGATTTCATGTATCGGAAAAACCGAAGAAGAGTTGACCGAGGAGAAGGTGCCTTACGAAGTGGGGATTTCAAACTTCAAGCATCTCGCGCGGGCTCAGATCCTCCGGCAAGACGTTGGCGTGTTGAAGCTTTTGTTTCATCGCGAAACATTGGAAGTTTTGGGCGTCCATTGCTTTGGAGCCAACGCCTCCGAGATTGTGCACATCGGCCAAGCGATAATGTCAAATCCGGCAACGAATTCGTTAGAGTATTTCATCAAAACGACGTTCAATTACCCGACGATGGCCGAAGCGTACCGCGTCGCAGCACTCAATGGTTACAATCGGTTGTTTTAGATCGTTAAACTGACCGAGGGGCTTTCATCGTCCCAATTGACTCAGACGGTCGGTGGGGAACCGGCCCTACGTTGAAAATGAAAACCACCAACACGGAAAATTTTCTCAGCGATATCAAAGCGGCGGTGATGGTCGGCCAACCACTGGAGATTGGTGCCGCAGGAACTGCTGTCGGCAAGCAACGGCTGACGATCGGTCGTCTTCAGCGGCTGGCCTCCGGCGATCCTAAAACCGACTGGCCGAATCGACTATCGGCGGCCTACTCTTTTTTTCAGCAAACGGGATCGACCGCGGGCGTGTTAAACGCGCTTTCGGTAAGGCCGGCGTCCGATCGCTGGATGCGACGCGTGCTCAAACGGGCCAGTTGGTATCTGCTGTTGTTGGTGCTAACGATGCTGTTGGGGCTGATGATATTTTTACGCTATTCAAACCCTTATTTCGAAGGGCTAAGGTCTGATTTACAATTAATGACTCCGTCAAAATTCGTTCCCGAGGTCGACCCGACGGCTTGGGTTTCAACGGTTTTATGGTGCACTGCAATTTTTGGAATCTTAGTGTTCGTTTGGACGATTCTCGGGGGGCCGAAGGCCGCGGTGCGTTGGTGTGGCGGACGAAGCGTTTCTAAATTGCAACAATCGTCAGTCGCATTGGAGGCCATCGAACGTCTGCATCAATCAGGTTTGTCGATGAAAGAGGCGATCGAATTGTCGTGTGACTTGGTCGCCGCCGATGCTGCCACACGAGGCCAGATCGAATCGGCATTAAAAGACGCCACCGAGTCATCGGGTTTGGTGGCGTGGGCTGACGCGATGGCCGAGGCAGCCCGCGATCAAATGACGAAGATAGAACTCTGGTTACCGCTGCTGGGCGTGACCGTGATCGGTAGTGTCTTAGCAACGACCTATTGCCTGCTAATTTACTGGCCCATCATCAGCATGTTGAATGAACTTTCTTCTACGGTGAACGGCTTATGAAAGATGAAAGTCAAACCGATGTCGCCGCGGAGCAAGCCAGCCAGCTGAACAATGCGCTGCAAAGACACTTAGGTGACGTTGTCGGATGTCTTGAACGTGAATCAAGTTTTTCGTCAGGGCGATTAAAGGTGCGGCTGACGCGAGTGGTGAATTTTCTTCGGCAGAATCCTAATTTGGATCAGGTGTTGCAACATCGAGACGCATTAGCGCTGCTGCTGCCCATTTTTAACGCGGCAACCCCTGACGATTCAACCGTCAGACTTGATGCAGGTTCTTTGACGCGCGGCAAAGTTGAGATCGCGGTAAGGTCGGGCGTGCAACGGATCTCCGAAACGTCCGTGTATCGACGAAATTGGTTACAACTGTTTTGGTATCCGGCGTTAGTTTTGATCGTGGCATTTTTTGTCAGCGTGATATTGAGCTTTACCGTTGCACTTGAATTTGAAGGGCTACTTCAGAATCTATTCGGTGGAAATCAAAATATTCAACTTTTTACAGTGCGCACCCCTTGGCTGACCCAACTTGTCCTGGCGATCGCAAGTTTTTTGCGTTGGGCATGGGCAACGATCACTTTTCTGAGCTGCGTGGCGATTTTTGTGGCAGCGTGGGCCAATTATCGGCAACGGCGGCAAAGTGAATCTGGATTGGGGTGGTGGGACGATCAAAATATTAGTGTCCGAGGAGCGTTGGCGATTTGGTCAGATCATTTATCTTCTCTGCTGAAGGTAGGTGTTTCACAAACCGAAGCCTTTGAAATCGTCAGTCGCGAGTCTCCAAAAATGAGCCTGCGAAAATTAAGTTCTGCGTTGGCTGACCGAGACAAGGCAGTCGCTTCTGACGCTGTAAAACCCTATTTTCCGCTGCGGAAATACGCCCTTCTGGATCATGCTTTAAACCAGAATTCGCTGCCGGCAAAAACGACGGCGTTGGATGAGGTTGCGTTTTACTACCGCCATCGAGACCAATTTGTTTCGACATGGTGGATGTCATGGGGGTCTACGGCGATGCTGTGGTTGACGGGATTAGCGGTGCTGGGCCTTTTCCTCGCGATATTCCTGCCGTTCTATTCATTCATCCGCGGTCTCACGGGGGCCGTTTCTGGGCTTGGGAATTGAAACGTGCGAATTGAAAATTGAAAATTAGCAAACGAAATACAGATTGAATCCACTAACAGATAATTCGTTGAACGACGGTCGCTCTGATTTTCATCTTAGCGTAGGGCCATTGGCGCGCGATCTCTGTGACCGGTTGTCGTTAGATCAGCTGGTTCTGCTGAGGATGTTCGGCCGATCGCTGGCGGGTGACTTAAAACGATCCGAATTTGTCGCGCTGTTAGACAACTACGCGCTTGAGTTACCCAAATCGAGGCGTATTGTGGTGCAAACGATTGCCGGTGATGTCAGCCAAGGGAAAGATTTCGTGGAATCGCTGGATCGAGGAAAGCACGAAAATTTTAAACTGATAAAACAAGCGTTATTGTCCGCCAAGCAACAAACGGCTTTGCCAGAATTCATGCGGGCGGTTGCAGCGCATCAACCATCACGTCGGCCCCTGGCGCTTCTGTATCAAGACACACTGAGAAAACAACTCAAACGATTGGGCGTGAAGACCTTTGTGATTTTTTGGTTCATGGCGACGATATTTCTAAACGTTGTCCCCGAATTCCAAAAAATGTTCGCAGAGTTTGGAGTCGAGCTTCCAACTTCGATGCTTTTGCTGATGGTGACCGCCGATCGCTTCATCAAGCTCAGTTTCATTTTGGTAATACTGGCCGCCTGCGTATTTGTATATTGCTTATATAAATTCAAATTCATAGTGAGAGGTTTTCTTAGAAAGTTAAACCCGTGGAGCTGGTTACAGCCACCCAACTCACAGCAACAACGCCGCCAACTATCGTTTGCGTGGAACGCGGTCGATTGGAAGGTTCCCCCCAAGGGTAAGAAGTCAGGCTTCACGAAAAAAGAGATCGCCGCCTTTGACGCAGCGAATTCGTCGGAGGCCCGTTCGTGGTTGATCGGACGTACGTTGAGGCGTAGCCAACATCAAACGCATCGTTGGCGACGTCGCGCTGGCAACGCTTTTATTTTGATTTGGAATCTCGTGTTGGCCTGTTTGGTGGGGTGGATTGCCATCGGTGTCATGAGCAGTTTGATTGCCATCGTGGAGTCACATATATGAGCGGGAAAAACAGGAACGGTATATCTAGTTTGGAGTTTTTGGTTTCGTTTTCGGTGATGGCAACGGTGATGACTTTTGCCACGTCGCTGACGGTGCATGTCAGCCGAGTCTGGCGGGACATTGAGCTCGAACGTTTGGCCGTATGTGAGTTATCAAATCAATTAGAGGTGCTGACGCAATTGAGTGGCGATGCGCTGGTTGAAAGTGTCAAGCAGATCACGCCGTCTGATTTTTGTCGGCGCGGTTTAGACGATCCACGTATCTCAGCGGGTCTGGAAATGGATAAGCTTGGACAAAGGATTGATCTTGAGTTGGTGTTCAACCGCGTGCCGAGCGAAAAGTCCGTGCGGCTGAGCGGTTGGGCGATAGAAACTAATTTAAGCAGCCCTGCTAGAACCGAGGTGCAGCCATGAGAATTGCGAGTAATCGCCGACAAGGCACTTCGATGCTGGAGGCAATGGTCTATGTTTCACTTTCGGCAGTTTTGGCGACTCTGACCGCTCAGTGGTTTCATGTGGTCTTCCAGGTCGCCTCCAAGAATAAGCTCCTCCAACGACAACATTGCTCTTTGAAGCGATTGGCGGAAGACCTGCGAACGGACGTGGTTGCCGCCACTGATGTAAACCTGACAGGCAAACGCGCCGCGCTGACCTGTGGTGCCGGTGAAGAAATCGTCTATGAAATCATTTATGAGATCCAAGGGGGAAACGTCAAGAAAATTGTAGGTGATCCCAAGCAACCGTCGCGGCAAGAGATTTATCTTGATTTAGACGACCTCAGAATTGAATTCGTCAAAGGGGCTTCGCCAAGCTCTGTCGTGATGAACGTGTTCCGTCCGGCGCCGGCACTTAGGCGAGAAGATTCCCAATCAAAACCTCAATCAGGATCGGTGCAAGAAAGAGCGTTGTTGCAGGTTAAATGCAGGCCGATCGTTGCTCCATTGGAGATGATTGAATGAGAAGAACACACCACAGAGGCGGCGCATCGTTAGTCGTTGTGCTGGCGTTATTGGTCGTCTGTAGCTCGATCGTGTTGCAGTTGGTCAGCGCGAGTTTGCGGCAGCGATTGCAACTGAGACGCGATCTGCAAAAACAACAAACCCAATGGCTGCTGCGGGCTGGAGCCGGGTTTGCTGCCCAGATGTTGAGGGAGTCTGATTCCGGTCTGCCTGATTTACCTGAGGTGTTGGTCGTGGAGATTCCTCACTTCGATTCGGCGCGTCTGAGGTTCAGTCTTCAAGCTGATAATTCCGCTACGTCTGCGGTTTCCATCACAGCTCAGGTCGGTGATCCCGATAGACCCGTTCAGCTGACGTCATGTTCGGCAAAATACAAAATTGATCTGCCCACTGCAGAGAAAGCTTCAGGAGAAGAAAAATGAGAACCAATTTGAATCGTTGTCGGCGTATTGGTTTCACGTTGGTGGAACTATTGGTCGTGGTTGCAATCATTGGGATTTTGATTGGAATGTTGTTGCCGGCAGTTCAGCAGGTGCGCGAGGCAGCGCGTCGCACGGCGTGCTTGAACAATCTGGCTCAGTTGGGGCTGGGGCTGCACAATTACGAGTACACCTTCGAACATTTCCCGCCGGGCGTTGTCGACACCAAGGGGCCGATCTTGAGCGTGCCCGTGGGGCAGCATGTTGGTTTTTTGGTACAGGTGCTGCCATTTGTCGAACAGCGCGGAATAGCTGACAACTTCGATCAAGAAGCGGGAACCTACGCAAAAGTAAATGCTCCCGCACGCATGATGGAGATTCCATTATTCGTCTGCCCGTCGGTCGGATCGCAAACCAACACTGATTCAACGGCACAGATTTCAAGTTACGCGGGCTGCCAACATGGAAGTGAAACGCCCATCGACGTCGACAACAACGGGATGTTTTTCCTTAACAGCGCCGTCACCTTTGGCGACATTTACGACGGGAGCAGCAACACTCTGTTGGTCGGAGAATGCGAAGACAATCTTGTAAACGCTTTAGGTTGGGCATCGGGGACCCGGTCGACCCTACGAAATGCGAGCGCGCTGTTTGCCCGCAATGACACAAAATGGATCAACGGACCGATCATGGCGGGCACTGCGGCGGACGATTATGTTGGAGGGTTTGTCTCGCCTCATCCCGGCAGTGCGAGTTTCGTGATGGCCAGCGGTTCGGTGCACAGCTTGGACATTGGAATTGATCCTGTCGTTCTTGAAACGTTGGGTGATCGTGCCGATGGAGCCATGATGGGCGATTTTGGTCAGTAATCGGTACACGAAAAAAAGCCAGTCAATGATGACTGGCCTTTTCGTGCTTCAACGGTAAACATCGTGCAATCGCGATTTCACTCCACCGGTGGGCGCGGGACATCTCCCAATGCCTCCGAAGGATCTGAAAAGACGGAGATGATTTTCTCGCCGGGGGCCAGATCGAATTCCTTGATCTCTTCGGGCGTCAGGGCAGCTTCATTCGTCGCAGCGGGCTTCTTTTGAGCTGCCTCTTTCTTCTCACCAGCCTCTGACTCCTCGAAGTCCTCGGGTTCGTGAACGCTCCACTTGTACTCGCACTTAGGTGACTTGTACTTTTCCTTTTTCAGCACATTGACGGTGCGGACTTTGGATCGTGTCGGTGGGCAATTTTTCTTCCAAGGCAGTCGCACCGCTGGAACGCAAACTTCCTTTTGCTCGACCTTGAAACCGGTCTTTTCGACTTCACCCTTTTTGACGTCTAGTTCACAGAACTGACAATCGCATTGAGGCGAAGATTTCTTGAGACAGCTTGTGCAACCGCTGCGGCACCCGCGGCTTTTGCATCCGCCTGTTTTGCATCCACCGGTGCTGCATCCGCAAGGCGTCGCCGAGGCCACGTGAACCGGAGCTGAATAGACGGGGGTAGGCTGAGTGTAAACCACCTCCGCCGGTGCGCCGCCGCTGCAAGTGCTGCAGCCTGCGTTTTGTGCTTGCAGGGACCCAGGGGTACCGATTCCCGCCAGAGCACTTGCCGTCAGTAGGCCAAGTAGCACCGCTGCGAATTTTGTTCCTCTCTGATTTTTATTCATCTTTGTACTTCTTATCGTTATATGTTGATTGTTTGTTTCTCTAGGCGTCGCCGCTGTGGCAGCGGATTAAAAGTCAACCATCCAGCGAGCACCGAGAATTTGGTAGTTGCCTTGGTCGGCTGGGATGATGTCGCGTTCGATTTGGCCCACCAAGTAGTTGAACTGCATGCGAGCGTTTGGATTCCACCACCAGTTGAGGCCGAGTGTAAGGGATTCGCCTTTGCCGCCGTCGATGTCTCGGTCTGACAGATCCGCATAAGAGTATCTCGCCGCGACTTGCCAAGCACCAAGTCCATAGGCTCGGTTCCCTTCGTTGTCCCTGACTGAGAAGAAGTTTTCGTATGGTTTAACGCGGCCAAGCGTTCCTGTTTTTCTCACCCAAGGCGTATGTTCACCTGTCAGGAAGTAGGCGACCTGTACATAACCACCGCCGAAGGTGACGTCATCGGCTACACCTGGGTCACGTTCGACATTGCCCTGCAGGTATTCAGCGGTCATCTGGAATGCTCCAACATTAAGAACCGTTTCTAAACCATATCGAAACACCTCTTCAGCTCCTAAAATGTCGCCGGTGTCTAACCAGCGTTGATCCGAACGTGCTTCTGGGCGAGTTCGGAAGTCCGCCGCGTTATTCCTAGCATTGGCTCCGCCGTCGACGCTTCCCCAACCACCTGACACCGCCCAATGAAAATAGCCACGTCCGCCAGAGCTTTCGTCGTACCAAGCCGTGTTGGCCAAGCGACCAGCGAGTTCCAGCTGGTAGTGGTCATCTTCAAAACCGTCTCGGGTCTGCGTGATGTTCTGGTGGAATACACCGTATCGCCAGTTCCACGCTTGGTCATCGGACAGTCCGTTACTGGAAACACCTAAACGACGGGCGTCTTCGCTGAGTGCTTCGATGATGAATGGTCGTTCGACGAACACGTTGTAGCGGCTACTGTTAAGGTGATCTAAACCTTGAGGTCGCTTGTGGTTACCAATAATTACCGTGTTAAGCAGCGGGAGGTTTTTGAACCCTAAGAATGCATCACGATAGCTGGTCGAAACGCCGCCGGCGAATTCGCCTTCGTACTTATAAAAGACGTTATCGTTGAGGTCGCCTTTGACACCGATTCGCATCCGGCGAAATGTGACATTGTCCTGCGGGTCTTCACCTTCCAAAACATCAATGCCGTCATCAGCTTCTGGGAACGCCCAGTAATCTAAGTGGATCCGACCAAAGAGAGTCATTTTTGGTTTTTTGTGTCCCGAGTGGACAAGGCCAGGGATGGTCGAGTCGATTTTCTCGATTGAGTTACCCTGTTCTGCGAACCCCTTCTCCAACTCTTTGAGGCGACTGTCGACGTCTTCGGAGGCTTCTTCTGATTTCTCGCCGGACTCACTGGCTTTGGCGACTTTTTTCTCAACGTCGTTTTCCAGTTCTTCCAGCCTAAGTTCCATGCGTTTTAGCTGTGTACGAAGCAGTTGAATCATTTCTTCTTCACTGTCGCCGTCGGATGTGGATTCACCAGAACCGGAATCATCATCTCCCGCCCGCATGAAGTTCACCGTGGCGAAATTCTCGGTCGACGCGGTGCGATCGGACGCGTAGTACTCTTGGCCAAATGCCGGAGCGACGAAGCATCCAATCAATGCCATAGACAGACAAGTTCTCTTCAACATGTTTCTGATCCTGAACCTAAACGAACTGTTGTGTGCTGTTAGGTAAGTTCGGATCAATCAGGTGGTAAGGAATAATAACACTGACGTATTTAGCCTTTATGAAGAGACCATAAAATTACAACAGTTTTATCCGTTAAGGTTTAACAAATCTTACTAGGATCACCGAAACGACCGCTAAAGTCGAGCGTCGCATTTGTGCCAGCAGTTAGAGAAGGATCCGCCGAAACTTTCGTATCGAGCACGGTATTGATAATAATTCAATAAGTGGAACTGATACTCACACAGTGCGAGACAGTGCGAGACAGTGCGAGACAGAAGAACCGCCCAGACGTCAAGGTCGATTGTCGCCTTTCGCTCCACGAAAGAGCACCCGAGCGTTATTGCGTGCCATCGCACTTTCGCGAAGCGAAAGGCTACTATGCACTACCGGCAATTTCAGCGATTGCGTTGACCGCCATCTCGATATCGACCGACGTATTAAACGGCCCGGGGCTGAAACGAATTAGCCCATCTTGATCGGTACCCAAACGCTTGTGCATCAGCGGAGCACAGTGAAAACCGGCGCGGATCTGAATTGCAAAATCCACGTCTAGGATTCCGGCCACCGTCTGCGAATCAAACCCGTCGATAGAAATGGAAGTCACGCCTGTTCGCTGTGACTTCTCTGTAGGCCCAAATATCTTTACGCCCTCGATGTTAGCCAGTCCATCCCGCAGTTCAACCATCAGATCTTCAGTGTGTTCCTGCATTGCTTCGCCCACTTCGCTGTGGACGAACTTTACGCCTTCGCCCAAACCGGAAATGGCTGGAACATTGAGGCTGCCGGCTTCAAATTTTTGCGGCATTTGGGTGGGCTGAGTCGCGTCCACGTGTTGGCTGCCGGTGCCACCCAAACGCAGAGGAGATATTTCATCGGAAACCGTATCTGATAAGAACAAAACCCCCGTCCCCATCGGGCCAAGCAACCCTTTGTGCCCTGGCGCACCGAGCATGTCGCAACCGACCTTTTGAACGTCGATGGGAAGGTGACCGATCGTCTGAGCCGCATCCAATAAGAATCTTACCTGACGTTTCTGACAGACCTTCCCAATCGCCTCAATCGGTTGGATGCCGCCGGTGACATTACTGGCATGAGTCACGGCAACCAGTTTCGTTTTGTCGTTAATGGCATCCGCAATATCGGTTGACGAAACGACTCCTTGATCATCGCAATCAACGATTGTCAATGTGATGACGCCCGTTTGCTGCAGGTGCATCAGCGGACGCAGCACCGAGTTATGATCGGTAACGGTTGTGATGGCATGATCGCCTGGTTTTAAAATCCCTAAAATCGCGGTGCACAATGCATCGGTACCGCTGTTGGCAAAAACGACTTGATCGGCCGCGGGGGCGTTGATCAGTTGCGCGATCGATTGGCGAGTCTGTTTGAGGATCTGATTGGCGGTGTTGGCCGAATCATAGACCGCTCTTCCCGAGGACACACCCACCTGACGCATTGTATGTTCGACGGCGCAATAGACGGATTCAGGTTTGGGCCAGCTGGTGGCGGCGTTGTCGAGGTAAATTTCGGACATTGAACTTGCGGGGGGACCTGGAACCTGTGAGGACGAGTAAGCCGTGGTTAGGCTTCAGATTTGATTTGAACGGTCCGCCCCATCAGCGACACAGATCCCGCGCAAATTTCAGATATGACATCGGGCAGCAGCTCACATTCGGCGACGAATACGCGCGCCGCGAGTGACTGCGCGGTGTCATCATTTTCAACCGGGACACTGCGCTGAGCGATAATGGGACCGTGGTCGTATTGATTATCTACAAAATGGACCGTGCAGCCGGTCAATTTGCAACCGTAGTCAATCACTGATTGATGAACGCGCGATCCGTAATTCCCTTTTCCACAAAAGGATGGAATGAGACTGGGGTGGATGTTGATGATCTTGTTTTTGTAGTCATCGGGGATATGCAATTTACGAAGAAATCCACCCATGACAATCAGATCAGGTTGGACGTCAAAATTCTCAATCGCGGCGTAGACCGCGCCGCTGAATTCATCGGCGTTGCGATACTCACGATGGTTGACGACGCAGGTGGCAATTCCTTCAGCCTCGGCGAAGGCAAGTCCCTTTGCGGCGGGATTGTTGGAGATGACGCTGTTGATCTGCCAGTCTACTGATCCTGATTTTTGAATATCGATCAGGTTCTTCAGCGTTGTTCCACCGCCGGAGATGAGGACTGAGATTGAGAACATCTTGTTTTAATTGGGAATGGGGAATGCTGAGTGAGGAATGAAGAAGATTTCTAATTTCTAATTTTGAAATCGGAAATCGGAAATCGGAAATGGCGAATGTGCTGTTTTTTAAACAACCTCAATTGAAATCTTTAATTTGTGTTCGCCAATTGCGCGTTCGGCTTGTTTAGTTCCGGCAGCGGCCATGACGACCTCGGCCGCCAGCACTTCCCCGGCCAAGTAATCACGGTTTTCTTCAATCGCTTGACTGAGCTCTTGGGCTTCGGTTTCGATCGTCAGTTTAATCCGATCGGTGCGCTGTAGGTCCAATTCCTTCCGGTAGTCCTGAACCAAACGAACCATGTCGCGCGTCAGGCCGGCGCGAATCAGCTCCGGCGTCAACTCCGTCGACAATACGATGACCGCTTGAGAACCCTGCGCCGCCGCCCAACCTTCGTTCGCTTGCAGGCGGACTTCGACGTCCTCTTGGGTCAATTCAATCGCCGTCCCGTCGACATCCAGTGAAGCCTTGCCCGTCTGCGACAGCGATTCCAAAATCGCTTTGCCGTCGGCCGCAGCGAACGCCCCTTTAACTTTGGGCATCAGTTTTCCAACACGCGGGCCCAGCAATTTGAAATTGGGCACAATTTGGTAAGACACGTACTCGCCCGCATCGGTGGTGTAGGTCACGCCGCGCACGTTCAGTTCTGTCTTCAATAAATCGTCGTGCGTTTCTAACCATGCTTGATCCGTTTGATTGTTCAGCACGACGGTAACGCCGGACAACGGTTGACGAACCTTTAGTTTCGCGTTCATCCGCGCCGACAAACCTAACGAAGCGATCTCGCGTAGCAGACTCATTTGACGCGATAACGTTTCATCAATCAGGCTTTCATCGGCCATCGGGTAGTCGCAAAGGTGAACGCTCTGCGCCGCAGAATCACCAAACGACTTCGTCAGATTCTTCCAAATTGATTCCGCAATAAACGGTGTGAAAGGAGCAATCGCTTTGCTAACGGTCGCCAACGTTTCGAACAGCGTCCAATAAGCGTCCAGTTTGCCGGCGTCCTGCTTGTCCTCGGCCCAGAAACGATCTCGGCTGCGGCGGACGTACCAATTACTTAAACTGTCAACGAATCCGTTCAGCTTCGTGCACGCGCCGTAGTTGTCATATTGATCCATGCAATCGGTAACGACCTTCAGCGTCTGATTCAGCTCGCTGATCAACCAGCGATCCAATTCACCGCGCTGGTCAACCGGTCGGTATCCCGTTCCTGTCGCCAGTGCAGCGGCATCCAACTGCCCCGCGTCGGTGATCGAACTTGGGCCAAACCCATCAATATTAGCGTACAGAACAAAGAAACTGTAAACGTTCCACAGTCTCAGCAAAAATTCGGGGATGCTCTCTTTAATCGCCCGTTCGCTGTAGATGATGGACGTCCACGGTGGTTGATTGGCGAAGAAATACCAACGCAGCGCGTCGGCCCCGTGCTGGTCAAAGATTTCGTCCGGGGCGCGATAGTTCCGCAGCCGTTTGGACATCTTTTCAGTCTTACGGCTGACCTTGCCGCCACACTCGGTGCATTTTTTTACTTGATCGGCGAAACGATGTTTGCACTTGGCACAGATGTAGCCTTCGGCCATCATCAAACCCAACACGATGCAGTTTTCAAATGGGTGCGGGAATTTGATCTTTGGGTCATCGCCAAACAACAGCGTGCTGATCGCCAGTTGGCTGTAAAACCAACCGCGCGTCTGGTCGAGTGCTTCGCTGATGAAGTTGGCTGGGAATTGTTCTTTGAATTCCTTTTCTCCCTGATGCGGATAACCCCACTGAGCGAACGGCATCGCGCCGCTGTCGTACCAACAGTCGATCACTTCGGGCACGCGCGTCATCGTCGCTCCGTCGGCGAACGGCGAATCATAAGTGATCGCGTCGATGTAGGGCTTGTGAACTTTTAGATCCTCGGTCAGATCGGGGTGCGCTTCTTTGGCAGCGGCCCACACCTCCATACCGGTCGCGCCCGGTTTGGCGACAAGTGCATCGTAAGAATCCATCGCCTCCATTTTTCCGGTTTCTGAACAAACCCAGATTGGCAGTGGCGTTCCCCAATACCGTTCGCGCGACAACGACCAATCGACGTTGCTTTCTAAAAAGTTCCCAAAACGTCCGTTCTTAATGTGATCGGGCAACCAGTTGATTTGCTGGTTGTTGGCCAGCATTTTGTCTTTGAAGTCAGTCGTTTTGACGAACCAGCTTTCGCGCGGATATTGGATCAACGGATCTTCGTCGGCCCGCCAGCAAAACGGATACTCGTGTTCGTACTGGTCCAGTAGATACAGCGCCTTTAATTCTTTCAGCTTTTGCGTGATGGCTTTGTCGGCATCCTTGACCCATTGGCCTTGGAAATCTGGAACCTCCGCTGTGAATTTTCCGTTGGGGCTGACTGGGCAGATCAGATCCGGCCCTTCTCCGTCGACGAAACGCTCGCGCTCGCTGACCAGCAATTCGTAATCGACCTCACCAAACGCGGGAGCCTCGTGAACCGCGCCGGTACCGCTGTCGGTGGTGACGAAATCCGCGGACGTGATTCGCCAAGCCCGCGCCTCGGTGCCGCCGGACTTAAGCGTCCCGGTTTGATCTCCGTCGGTTTTGTAGAAGTAATCAAACGGCGGTTGGTAACGCTGTCCAACCAACTTCGAACCTTTGCAGGTCGATTTTACTTCGAGCTCCCGTTTCATCTTGGTGGCGATCTTTTCGACCAGATCGGCAGCGAAAATCAGATAATGATCTTCCTCGGGATCGTAAACCGTGGCGTAGTCAATCTTTTCATTGACGGCCGCGAACTGGTTGCTGGGCAGCGTCCAAGGCGTGGTCGTCCAGACCAAGAGGCTGGTGTTTTCCTTCTCCAGCAAGGGAAACTTTACGTAGACACTGGGGTCTTTGACCGTTTTGTAACCCTGGCCAACTTCGCCGCTGCTGAGCGCCGTGCCACCCTGAGCCCACCACCAGATGATCTTGTGGCCTTTGTACAACAGGCCTTTATCGAAAAACGTCTTTAGCGACCACCAAACCGATTCGACGTAACTTTGATGATAAGTGACGTAGGCCTTGTCCAAGTCCACCCAAAAACCCAGACGTTCGGTCAGCTGTTCCCACTGTTGCATGTACTGCCAGACGGAGGCCTGGCATTTTTGGATGAAGGGTTCGACGCCAAAGTTTTCGATTTCTTCTTTGGCGTGAATGCCCAGTTCCTTACAGACTTCCACTTCGACCGGCAGGCCGTGCGTATCCCAACCGGCTTTTCGTTCGCAGAAATAGCCGCGCATCGTTTTATAACGTGGAAACAGATCCTTGATCGCGCGGGTCAGGCAGTGTCCCGGATGAGGTTTACCGTTGGCCGTGGGTGGCCCTTCGTAGAACACGTAGCGCTCTTGGCCGGCGCGTTGATCGAGTGACTGCTGGTAGATGTCGTTGCGTTTCCAAAATTCCAGAATCGATTCTTCGATCTTGGGGAAACTGACATTATTTTCGCAGGGATCAAATGAAGTTTTGTCGTCCTTCGCGGCCATGTAATCGCTCGGCAAGTTTATCGGTAGATTGGGAGATATTTCGATCCCATAATATCCTCGATAGAGGCGATTCTGTGTAGGCATGTTCGCGCGGTAGTTCCGCGATCGGGGCACAAAAAAAGCCGCTGTTCGTCAGCGGCTTCATTCATCGGAGATTCGTGCGGTGATGGCTACTTCTTTCGCGCCGGTGGTTTTTTCGCAGCCTTGGCTGCCTTTGCGGGTTTCGCTGTCTTGGTCGCCGTCTTAGGCGTCGATTTTGCCTCCGCTTTGGCTGGGGCTTTCTTAGACGCCTTCTTCGTGGCGGCTGTTTCTACGACGGCCTTGTCCTGCGCCGCCTTTTTCGCTTCGGCTGTTTCAGGGTTGGTGATATGTCCAAACTGATCGTCGAACTCTTTGCCGTACTGATCGTCGGCCAAATCGTATTCGCCCACGATCTCTTCTTCAAAATCGTCATCGAAGTCTTCATCGAAGTCGTCTTCGTTAAATTCTTCAACGGCGTCAATGTCTAGGCCGTCGTCCAAAACTTCGGGGTCTAAATCGTCGTCGTCTTCTTCGATGACTAATTCAGTTGTGTCTACGACATCGTCGTCTTCCTCAGTTTTGTCATTCGCCATTATGTGCTCCTGTGTTCTCGTGGCCTCTTTTGAACACGGGATTTTACTCACAATGGCCCGCAAGACGATAGGCGTAGCCGCACCGGAACAGGAAACTTGCAATAAATCGATGAAAAAAAGCGGAACCGACAGATAAGCCGTCGATCCCGCTACACACACAGAGTGCGATTTAATAATTCGTTTCGCCGCCACATTTTCTGGCACTGTTAGAAACTTAGGTCGGCTTTGCCGGAGGGGTAGCGTATTTCTAATAAGAAATAAATATTTGCCAAAATCACTGGGTTTCAAAGCCAATTTTTGGTGAATTGGCACGCCAGTGACAGCCCGTGGGACGCTTTTTATTTAATGGTCCGCCCTCATGGCGTCAGCGTTGGTGGCGCCCGGTCGCCGCAAGCCAATGCTTCGATGATGTGCGGGCTACGGCGGGGGCGATCGTTTCCGGCAACGGCGTTTGCCGGTACAGATTAGGTTGTGTATTCGGAATTGAATTTTACGTAGTCAACCGTGAGATCGCTGGTC
>CAYOZV010000080.1:12494-20051 GCA_964408465.1 uncultured Pirellulaceae bacterium | reverse complement strand
GGCTCTGCCTAGGAACGCACTAATTGGATGGCTCCCGCCATCCGTCCCCTCGGCAGGCAGGAGCCTGCCATGTAGTGCGTTCCGAGGCGGGAGCCCCGGAACGAGCTTGGCGGGAGCCTCGCAAAGACCCGCAGTTCGTTGGGGCAAGAGTGCCCAAACTACGTTTTAGAAACAAACCAAAACTCATAAAGCAACCATCCCTATGTCGCAGCGCCCGTTTGTCCACCTTCACTGCCACAGCCACTACAGCCTGCTGGACGGCGCGAGCTCTATCCCCAAACTGGTTCAGCGCACCGTCGACCATGGCATGAACGCACTGGCGTTGACTGATCACGGCAACCTTCACGGCGCTCTGCAGTTTTATAACGCATGCAAGGCAAAAGACATCAACCCGATCATCGGCTACGAAGCCTACATCGCCCCCGGCAGCCGACGCACCAAAGGCGGGAACATGGTCGGCGGCAAACGGGAATCCAGCTACCACCTGACACTGTTATGCCAGAACGCGACCGGTTTTAAAAACCTTGTGAAGATGGCATCGCACGCGGCGCTGGAAGGTTTCTATTTCAAACCGCGCATCGACAAAGAACTCCTAGAGGCTCACCACGAAGGCATCATCTGTCTCAGCGGTTGCGAGTCGTCCGAATTCTCGCGCGCCATCGTACGCGGCAACGGGAACTCGGCCGAAGACCATCTTAAAGACGCCAAGGACGTCGCGGGGTGGTTTCACAATCTCTTTGGAGACCGTTATTTCATAGAAATCATGAACAACGGCGTCGACATCCAACGCACCCAACTTCAGGGCGCCGTCGAAGTCGCCAACAGCGTCGGGCTGCCGTTGGTCGCGACCAGCGATTGCCACTACGTCGACCGAGAAGACGCCGAAGCCCAAGACGTCATGTTGTGCATCAACATGGGCAAATTTCGCACCGACTCCGCGCGGATGAAGATGGAAGGCAGCGAATTCTACCTCCGCCCGCCCGAGGAAATGTACCGCAATTTCGAAGGGCTGGAACATGCCGTCAGCCGCAGCCAAGAAATTGCCGACACCGTCGATATCGAATTGGAGCTGGGCAAACGATTCTTCCCCATCTTCCAATTGGACCCCGATGACGAATCGCCCGAAGCGCGACTGCGCGAACTTTGTGAAAGCGGACTCAAAGATCGCTATAAAGACGAACCGCACCGCTGCCTTGACGGTGTGCTGTCGGAGGAAGTGCAGGCGCGGCTGGATCGCGAGCTGGGCGTGATCAACAAACTGGGTTTCGCAGACTACTTTTTAATCTGCTGGGACTTCGTCCACAAAGCCCGTTCGATGCACATTCCCTCGACCGTTCGTGGTTCGGGTGTCGGTGCGATTGTTTGTTATGCGCTTTATCTCAGCCATGCTTGCCCGCTGCAATACGACCTGCTGTTCGAGCGTTTCCTTGACGAAAACCGTTTGGAAGCGCCCGATATCGACATCGACTTCTGTAAGGAACGCCGTGGCGAGGTCATCACCTATGTCAAAGAAAAATACGGCGAAGACAGCGTCGCCCAGATCGGCACCTTCGGAACGATGAAGGCCCGTGCCGCGATCAAAGACGTCGGTCGCGCCCTTGGTATCCCGCTGGCGCGGGTCAACCAGATCACCGGCATGGTACCCGACCAATTGGGAATCAAACTGGCCGAGGCGATCGAAACCTCCGACGAACTTCAATCGGCCTACAAAGGCGATCCCGAAGTTGCCGAAATGTTGGACTTCGCGCTAAAACTCGAAGGTCTGGCTCGCAACATCGGCACCCACGCCGCCGCAGTCGTCATCAGCGACGGGCCGCTGACCAATTACGTTCCCCTTGGACGCGTGGCCGGGAAAGAGGATGTCATCACCCAATGGTCGATGAACGACGTCGAAGCGGCGGGCCTGTTGAAGATGGATTTCCTTGGCCTAAAAACACTGACCGTGTTGAGCAACGCCCTGACGCTGGTGAAGCAAACGACCGGAAAAGACATCGACCCGCTGAAGTTCCCGCTGGATGATCTGAAGACCTTCGCGCTGCTGCAACGCGGCGAAACCAAAGGCGTTTTTCAGTTGGAGAGCGGTGGTATTCGTGACCTGCTTCAGAAAATGAAACCCGATCATTTTCGCGACGTCATCGCGACCAACGCGCTCTACCGACCCGGCCCGCTAGAGGGCGGCATGGTCCAGGACTACATCGAGGTCAAACACGGACGGAAGCAGCCCGAGTACAAGACCGATGCGATGAAGGAGATCTTGGAGGAGACCCACGGCGTCATGGTCTATCAGGAACAGGTGATGCAGATCCTCAACCGGGTCGGCAACATTCGCCTGGCCGCTGCGTACACTTGTATTAAGGCGATCAGTAAAAAGAAAGAGGCCTTGATCGCGCAGAACTACGAACAGTACATGACCGGTGCGGTGGAGAACGGGCTGAGCAAAAAAGAGGCTCAAGACCTGTGGGATATGATCATCAAGTTCGCCGGTTACGGTTTCAACAAGAGCCACTCGACCGCCTACGCGATGCTGGCGTTTCAGACGGCTTACCTTAAAACACATTACCCCGTCGAATTCATGGCGGCGCTGTTGACCGGCGATATCCCTGGGCGAAACTTCACCCGCAAAGATGATCTGGTCGAACACTTAGAGGACTGTATTCGAATGGACATCGAATACGTCGCCCCCAGTGTCAACACCTCCGACGTTTACTTCGCGGTGGTCGATGGCAAGATTACATTTGCGATGTCCGCGATCAAGGGCTGCGGCGTGTCGGCGGCTGAGGCGATCATGAAGGAGCGGCAGGAGAACGGCCCCTATAAAGATATCTTTGATTTCTGCGAGCGACTTGAATCCAGCAAATGCAGCCGATCGTCGATCGAAACGCTGATCAAGGCCGGCGCGATGGACTGCTTTGGTGCGACCCGCGCTCAATTGACGGCCGTGCTGGACAAAGCCGTCCAAGTCGGCGCAGCGGCGCAAAAGGATAAACTGAGCGGGCAGAAATCGTTGTTCGGCGGCGACGATGATGACGACGCCGGTGATGAAACCGATGCCTCGTTTGATCTTCCAGAGGTCCCCGATTGGGAAGAACGTTTCATGCTGACCTGCGAAAAGGAAGTTCTCGGTTTTTACCTCACCAGCCACCCGTTAGCCCAATACGTAGATCGGCTGAAGTCGTTCGCCTCGCACACCACCGGCAATCTCGAAGGCACCAAAGACCGCGACCGCGTCACCATGGGCGGCATGATCGCGTCGGTGAAACAATCGCACGTGAAGAACCCGCGTGATCCAAATTCACCCACCAAATACGTGATGTTCGACCTCGAAGATGTCGAAGGTGCCATCCGCAGTATCCTTTGGCCGTCGGATTATGTGAATTTTGGCCAGTTCATCGTCCCCGATGCCGTCGTTGTGGTGCAGGGTCGATTGGACTACCGAGGCGGCGATGAGGCGAATCTGATCATCGACAAAGTCGTCCCGATTGACGGGTTAAGCAGCAACATGTCCTACGGGCTGAAGATCATGATCGATCAGAAATCACACCCTGTCGACGCATTAAAAACGGCTTACGAGATCATCCGCGGATACCCGGGGCCTAAGAAATTAGAAATTGATTTGATTCTCGAAGATGGGATGCGGGTGCAACTAACATCCAACCACGGCATCGAAATCAACGATCAAATCCAAATCCGGCTGGGGGATCTGTTAGGAAAATCAGCCGTCGAACCGTTAATTGATCGCAAAGCATTATCTGCCAAAGCGGAACCCAAAAAGTATGGTTACGCGAAGTCGTAATCGGTAGTCACCGCTCGCTCCGGGGCTGTATCTTTATCAGCCGCAGCGCGTTAGCTCGATGGCACTCACCTTACCGGCTCGGGCCGCGCTGACTGAGCGGCAGGGCGCTAGCCGCTGGTTTGCTCGCCCAACCTTTTCCCAACGTTTTCTTCTTTCGTGCAGCACCCGCGGCTAGCGCCTTGCGCCTTGCGGCTCAGTTTTCAAAAGCAAGCGCCAGCGGGCTAACGCCCAACGGATTATGTCGCGAGGCGTATCGTTTTCATAAAATCACAGCCCATCCGAGAAACGAAGATCGTACAAGAGTACTTTGGCGGAGCCAAAGCCAGCAAGGGACGGCCTGAAAAACCATCCTACGACAGATTCGACTCAATCCAATCGCGATAAGCCGCATCAACATGCGTCACGTCCACGGCAACGATTTGGGGAACATCGTAGTTGTGCAGCCCTTTGATGACGGCAGCAACCTCATCGAACTTTACCGCCGCCGATTTGACCTTCAGCTGAAACTCGGTAGACGATTGGATGCAGCCATCCCAGCGATAGATACTTTTAATAGGTTGAGATACCTGGCAACAGGCGGCCAGTCGATCAGCCACCAGCGCGTCGGCGATTTCCTCCAGCACATCCTGCGCATCGGAAGTCGTTGTGATGACGATCAGCTGGGGCATAATGAATCATTGTTTTAATGAAGAGGTGCACCATAGCGACTGACAGCCGCCGTCCAAAACCTACCCACCCAAACCGTTCAGCGGATCACTTGGATCTCCAACGGGCGCCGCCGGCGCGATAGCACTGTTTCCATTACCGTTGTAGGACGCGATCATGTTCTTCACATTATCGGCGGCACTCTTGCAGATTTTCTCCAGCTGAGAAGTGAAACTTTCGCGCTGCGGTTCCATCTCCTCCTCGTCGTCCAAATTGACAATGCCCGTGCTGGAATCCTTCATGAACTTCTCAGTGAATTTGGCGATGTCACTGATCAATTGTTTTTCCTTTTCACCGGTCGCGGGCGCCAGACCTTTCGCATTTTCCAACAAATCGTTGCAAGTGTAAGCCAAGATTTTCATCCGGCGGCGAATCAAATTCAGCTGATAGTTGGGAAGTTCCACTAAAACCGCAGGAGGCTCTTCATTGACAGAACCCGGCATTCCCATCCCAAATCCGCCCATTCCCATCATGTCTGCGTCGTCTGGGCCGCCGCCCATCATCATACCGCCCATCCCGGCAACGCCGCCGGATTTCCCAATGTTTGTGGCATAACGAGTGCCTTCGACTTCCAGATCGGTGTCCCCGTAAAGAATTCCCTTGTAAATCAAATCGTCCGTCAGGTTCTCAATTCGAGCCGCTTCTTGGCTCAAGGAACGCTGCAGAAAGTTCGCGGTGCCCAGCACAACCTCGGATGCCTTGGCAGCCGGCACACCGGTGAAGTCAATCTTCCGCAGCGCCTGCACCGCATCGAATTGCATCCACAACGTTTGCGTTTCATCGTTGGCGATGCCAACCAACATATCTATCAGCGCTCCACCATCGCCAGGTTTACCAACTTCGCCAATCAATTGAACCGAACGGCGCTTCAACCAATAGCTCAACTCGTCCTGCCATTTATCCTGACCGGCCGTTTTGCCTTGGATCGTGTTGACGGCGAACGTCGTCAGCGTGTTGCGATCCCCATCGTCCAGCAGTCGGCCGTTGGCAGCACGGTCGATTTTCAGGTGCCGCGTGATCCCCTGCATCGCCGCCGCCTTTAGGTAGGGAGGCATGTTGGCATTGCTGAGTGCACTTGAGAGAAACTTGAACGCGGCCGCTGAAGGTATCGGAGGCGTCGTGTTACTACCGTTGCGAACGAGCCCCCGGTCATCGAGGCGTCCAATCATTGCAATGGCGTTCAGCCGCGCCGCAGGATAGTAATCGGCACCACTGGCGATCGTTTGCATCGCCGGGAGCACAGAACCGTTGATCAACTGTTGGCGAGCCCCTTGATCTAGATCCGAACGCAGATAGGTGCGAAAGAAACTGTCACGCATCGTGCCGGCTTCAGAAAGTTGTTCCGGCTGCGTCATCGACGGATAGACGAAACCGTTGAGATAAGGTTTCGCGGCGTCGACGTTGCCACTTTCGATGCCCTTTCTAGCGGCGGTCTTGGCTTCGCTACGTGCACGACGCGCTTTTGAATTCTTTTCAGATGCAGCGCGACGTGCTTCGGGAGCGAGACCTTCGAGATCGACATCGCGATACTTTTGGCTGGTCGAGATTATTTTGTATTTGGGCGCTGCATCTTGAGCCAGACTGGGCGTCGACGCCATCACGCAGAGACAGCAGACGCTGACACAGATCGCTAACATCCCTAACCCGCGGTGAGCGTAAGTCGATGCGATAAATGTCGATCCGGTGGAAAATTTATTCATGATGTCTCTCAATTATTTTGTCTTTTACCAGCGCCGAAGAACTCCCTCGGGCGGTCGCATTTAAATCACGTCGCACTAAAACCAATTTTATCTCAAATTTGGCCGCTTGTGACGCCAAACGCCGGCGAGCGCTTGAATTTTAGTCCAATTTGTCGGTTGCCGAAGCGATTGTAGGGCGAAGGATATTGGATTCAAAATTATCTCCTAAAAAGAAAAGCAACCTCAAGCAAACACCTCAGCCAAATCCATGTGGACACAATCCGCTAATCAGGTACCTTCAACATATCGCTTGCCAAAACAAGCACCTCGACTGTCGAAGCCGACAGCCATTAAAGTTGATCTCGCCCAAGGTTCTCACGTCATGCGATCGCCCACTGTTCTATCTGCCAAATTATTTTGCGGTGCCTTCATTTTCGCGATCTCGGTTTCGATGCTCTCCGCCTCCGCTTTGGCACAGGTTTACCAAACCCAACCTAATGGAGCTTCGATCTACACACCGCCTTTGGTTAGTCCAATCATCCAGCCATCGGCCGCCGCGCCTCAGATCTATCCCGGCCAAATTATCAATGGCGAACGGGTCATCGGAACCTCGGTGCCTGCAACGGTGCTCAGTCGCCCCGAAGCCGTTAACCCTCCGCTGCCACCGGTAACCAGTTCCAATCCAGAAGAAAAAGCCCCCCCGCAGAGCGGCCAACGTCCTGATAAAATTCCCAAAACGAACTTCCCAATTCCAACAGGCCCCACCTTGCAGTCCGAACCGATGGCAACCGATGCCGCCATTAATCAGACGCTGCAGACTTCCGAAAGTTCCATCGGCATCGAAGAAAAAAGCGATCCGCTTTCACAAAACACACCGCCGGTCGGATCTCCGAGCCTCGAACTCCCCGCAGAGGATCCATCGGCTGCGCCACCCACGATCGACGAAGACATCATGGCCGAGATCAAACAAATCCGTGCCCAACTTGGGGGCGGCATCTCGGAAACGCTCAAGGACGTCGACCCGATGCCAAGTTTTAGTTCAATTGAAATCACATCTCCAGAATCAAGCACGGAGACAAAAAACGAGACCAAGGCAACACCCGAGGAACTATTCAATGAAGAGCTCCGCAGCGTAATGTCCGAGCAACAAATCAATGGACGCGCCGACATCCAGCCACCACAGGCACCTGTAACCAACGTCGCCGACCGTGCCGAGCAACTAAGAACCTGCGCCCGAGAACTGGAACAAATAGCCGGTCGTCTGGAAAACATCGAAGCCTATCAGCACGCCGATCAACTTCGCCAGCAAGCGGCCGAACTCTGGACATCAGCCCGCCAGCGACAGTAAAGCCGCTGTCCCCAGCTGCTTCAGCCGATCCC
>CAYOZV010000080.1:7576-12394 GCA_964408465.1 uncultured Pirellulaceae bacterium | reverse complement strand
CATCAGCCCGCCAGCGACAGTAAAGCCGCTGTCCCCAGCTGCTTCAGCCGATCCCCTCCCCAAACCAAACCTCAAAACATAATCAAAATCGAAAATACCCCACACACCGCAGTAGCCGAGACGGCGACTGTACTATGCTTCCTCGGCTGGCTTCGCATCCGAATCTGCAACCTCCGGCGTCTCCGGCCCATCACCAACGGGATCGACAACTTCATCACCGTCGTTCTCGTCACGCGGCACTCGCGCGATCACCGCCAACGTATCGTCGGTGGATAAACGCATGATCCGTACGCCTTGCGTGTTCCGGCCAATGACACCCAGGTCGCTACAGGCGATCCGTTGGATCTTCCCACCGCTGGTCATCAGTAACAATTCGTCATCATCATTGACCGTCACGATGCTAATGACCTTACCGTTGCGGTCGGTCGTTTTAATATCACGCAGTCCCTTACCACCGCGGTTCTGTGTTCGATATCGGGCCGAACCACTGGTCTCTTCGTCACCGTCACCGGAATCGGCGGCGTCAGAATCGGCTTGATTGGGCCCAAACAACGTCCGCTTTCCGTAACCTTTTTCGCAAGCGGTAAACAACGTCGCGCCGGGATCGGTAACCACCATCCCCACCACTTCATCGCCAGCGCGAAGCGAAATGCCCTTCACACCGCTCGTGTTTCGGCTCATCGGACGCGCGTCGGATTCCTTGAATCGGATCGCCATCCCGTCAGCGGTCGCCATCACCAATTCATCACCCTTCTGCGCAACCACCGCTTTGATCAGAGAATCGTCGTCGCGCAATTTAATCGCGATAATTCCATTAGCCCGCGGACGGCCGTAATCAATCAAAGGCGTCTTCTTTACCAGACCCTTGCGAGTGCACATGATCAAATAATGATCCTCCGCGCTGAAGTCCTGGATCGCGCGACACGACGCAATCGATTCACCTTCGTCCAAAGACAACAGGTTCACAATCGCTCGGCCGCGACTCTCACGACTGAGCTGCGGTAACTGAAACACCTTCAACCAATAGACTTTTCCTTTATCCGTAAAGAACAACAGGTACGCGTGCGTGCTGGCCGCGAAAACGTGCTCGATCGGATCTTCGTCTTCGCTCTTGGCACCCTTGATGCCCGTGCCGCCACGCTTCTGAGCCCGATAGGTGCTGACGGGCGTGCGTTTGATGTAACCGCGATGACTGATCGAAACCACCATGTTCTCTTCGTCGATCAAGTCCTCCATGTCGATGTCAGAGACCTCTTCGTCGCTCATCCGCGTTCTGCGTTTGTCGGCGTACTTACGTTTGATCTCCGCCATGTCCTCCTTGATGATCGCCATGATGTTGGCTTTATCGGAGAGGATCCGCAGATACTCTTTGATCTCCGCCAGCAACTTCGCGTGTTGATCGCCCAGCCGTTCTTGTTCAAGGTTGACCAACTGGCCCAACGTCATCCGCAAAATGGCATCGGCCTGGATCGCCGTTAGGTTATAGACATCCTTTTCGCCACGTTCCTGTTGGAAGACCTCAAACCCGTCTTCCCCCAGCGCCTGCCTCATCATCGAACCGGGGCACTCGACGCCCATCAAACCGACCTTGGCTTCGGCCTGAGTTTTGGAACCGCGAATGATCTTGATGATTTTGTCGATGTCGGCCAGCGCCATCAACAGGCCTTCGATCGTATGCTTCTGCTTACGAGCCCGCGCCAGCAAAAACTCCGTCCGCCGGCGAATGACCTCGACTCGGTGCCGCAGAAACTCGCGCAAAAAATCCTTGATCGACAGCTCGCGCGGTTTCCCGTCCACCAACGCCATGAAGTTCATCGAGAACGACGTCTGCAGCGGCGAGTACTTATACAACTGGTTCAGCACGACGTCCGGATCCGCATCGTTTTTGAGTTCGATGTACAGTTTCACCGGGTCTTTTAAATCGCTGAGATCCTTGATGTCGACGATGCCTTTGACGCGATCCTCTTTGACCAGTTTGGCGATCTTTTCGACAACGTTATCGCGCGACTGCTGGAAGGGAAGTTCGCTGACGACGATCCGGTTGCGCGAGGATTTCCCCTTTTTGTAATTTTCAATTTCACACAACGCCCGCAAACGGATCGTGCTCCGGCCGTTATGGTAGGACTTCAAAATTCCCGCGCGGCCGCAAATGATCCCGCCGGTCGGGAAATCGGGCCCCGGCAACACCGTCATGATCTGCGAGATCGTGGCTTCGGGATTGTCGATCAGCATATCGACCGCGTCGCAGACTTCACCCAAGTTATGCGGCGGGATCGACGTCGCCATCGACACCGCGATGCCGCTGGACCCGTTGACCAAAAGGTTAGGGAACTTACTGGGTAACACGGTCGGTTCGAGCCGTCGTTCGTCGTAGGTCGGTTGGAAATCGACCGTATCCAGCTTGATATCCTCCAGCATCAGCGCCGCGACGCCCGACATGCGAGCCTCGGTATATCGCATCGCCGCAGGTGGCAAACCGGCGATCGAACCGAAGTTGCCCTGTTTGTCGACCAACGTGTGCCGCATATTCCATTCTTGAGCCATCCGAACCAGGGTCGGATAGATCACACTTTCACCGTGCGGATGGTAGTTACCGCTGGTGTCGCCGGAGATCTTCGCGCACTTGACCCGTGCCGCTCCCGGGGAGAGGTTCAAGTCATTCATTGCGACCAGAATCCGTCGCTGGGACGGCTTGAGCCCATCGCGCACGTCGGGCAGCGCTCGGGAAATGATGACCGACATCGCGTAGGTCAAATAGCTGGACTTAAGCTCCTCTTCGATCGGCATTTTAACGATCGAGGTACCCGGATTGGACACCGTCGAACCCTCGCCGCCGTCAGCTTGGTCGCCATTTTCGATTTCGTCGTTAGGATCTTCGGGCGTATCGTTAGACAATTGTGTGCCTTTATTTGAGGTGACTTGGTGGTTGAAATTGCCCAATCGGTGCGAGCCAAATGGGCTTGCTTTGATCGCGCGGTTACCAAGTTTTTCATGAGTTCAAACTGCGAGAGCAAATTGCAATTTTTTCGCAGCGACAGCTTCAAAAAAAGGCTTAAAAACACGTGTTTTTGAGCCATTATTCCGAAGCCAAAATTGTACCATTTCAATGGCATTTCACAATCCAAGATGACCAGTTTTACGATTGGCCGGCAGGCGTCGGTGATGACCTCAGCAGTCGCCATTTTTAGGCAAAAAAAAGAAGGAACCAGCCAATAGACGCCAATGCACGCCAATGGCAATAGCTGCGACGCAGCATCAAAAAGTCGCGCGCGGTGTTAGCGTTTAATTTGCGTTTAATTAGCGTCCTTTGGCATCGGTTGGCGGCCCTGTTTTTACGCCGCCATCGACCGCAGCAGCTGGGGACAGCGGCTGTACGATGACCGCGGATTTGAACTACAATCGCAACAACAAAATACTCCTCCGACCGCCCTCGGCCATGCACGCAACCTCCTGGCAACTTAAAACACAAACGCTGGACTTCACACGCGGGCCGGCGATCATGGGCATCGTCAACGTCACACCCGACAGCTTCTCCGACGGCGGCGAATTTAACACCACGATTGCCGCCACCGACCACGCCATGCGGCTGGCCCAAGACGGCGCGACCATTCTGGACATCGGTGGCGAAAGCACTCGGCCCTACAGCACGCCGGTGTCTCCACAGGAAGAAATCGACCGCGTCATTCCGGTCATCGAAGCCATCGCCGCGCGTACCGACGTCGCTCTCTCCATCGACACTTCAAAATCGTCGGTGGCACAAGCCGCATTGAAGGCCGGCGCGGAGATCATCAACGACGTCACGGGCTTAGAGGGCGACAACAAAATGATCGACGTCGCGGTCAGCAGCGGCGCGGGCGTTTGTGCAATGCACATGCAGGGCACACCGCAAACGATGCAGGACGATCCGGCCTATGACGACGTCACCGAAGACATTTTGAAATATCTCAACCAACGAAAATCTTGGCTGACAGGGCAGGGCGTTGCACTGGAGAAAATCTGTCTGGACCCCGGTGTAGGGTTTGGCAAAACGCACGCGCACAATCTCCAATTAATCAGTCAGGCCGATCGGTTCCATGAAACGGGCTGTCCGATCTTGGTCGGCCATTCACGCAAAGGCTTCATCGGCAAACTGCTGGGAGATAAAGCATCCGATCGAGACGCCGGGACGCTCGGGCTGAGCATTCTACTGGCGACCAAGGGCGTGCAAATTATCCGCGTCCACGAAGTCAAACGCACCGTCCAAGCCGTCCGCTGCGCGGCTGCGGCAATGTAGCCTTTCGCTCCATGAAAGAGCACTGGCCAACGTTGACAGAAAAATTAAGGACAAAAATTACCGCGTGATCTTCCCGCCAAAATCTTTTTGTCAAAAATCTATCTGTCGTACCATCACCCCAGCTATTCACCACTTCTCACCCCAAATTCCGAATTTCCCCCTCAAATTGACCAAACGTGTCAACGAATCGGCGATGTAGTAAATAGGCGAGGCAATCAATCCCCGTCGCTGGGTTTACGTCACAGAAATCAAAAGAGGGAGATCACGATGGCCCTAGATCAAATCTTAATCATGGTCGGATTCTTCAGCAGTCTCATCTTCACGATCCAAGTCTTAGTCCCCGCCAAAAGGCACTTAAATTAGCCTCAAGCCGCGCCTAAATTTTAGCGGCACGGCGCAAGCCGTCCGGTTTCTCCCCCGACTTTACTGCCGGTCCTGGGCAACTCCCACCGCCAGTTGTACCGACCAGGCCCCAGCGGTAACGCGAATGCCACCCAGATGTCACCAAAACCGATGGCAAAAATCAACGTAACCTCGGGTGGAAG
>CAYOZV010000080.1:0-7566 GCA_964408465.1 uncultured Pirellulaceae bacterium | reverse complement strand
TAAATTTTAGCGGCACGGCGCAAGCCGTCCGGTTTCTCCCCCGACTTTACTGCCAGCCCTGGGCAACTCCCACTACCAGTCGATATCCAACAGGGCCCCGGCAGTAATGCGAATGCCATTGAACTGTCACCAAAACCGATGGCAAAAATCAACGTAACCTCGGGTGGAAGTCCTCACGAAAATCAGCGCACAAAAAAACGACAGCCAAGCCATCGTTTTATCGAAATTGAATTACCGTCCGGCGGGACGTTTGATTCGTCTTAGAGCGTGCGTCGGCGAGTAGTCGTCAGCCCAATGCAACCCAACGCAATCATGCAAAACGCCGTTGGTTCGGGAATGGCGGTGCTGCCAACACTCGCAGTGAAAGTCACGGGCCCCACAAAATCATCAATGGATAGTGTCGAGCTCCCCATTGCGTCAGATACACTGAAGAAAGCACTGTTGGTATCAACAGCCAACGACAGTGGGCCGAAACTAGAGGCCAAGTCATAGGAGTTAAACGCCGGATCAGCAACCAAGCTGAACTCAGTGAAGCCCGCATTAGCATCCCCCAAGCCCAACACGCCAGTCGATTGATTTACGAAAGTACTTGTCGGGTCGTCTATCGAAAACAGTCCTAAAGCACCCAAGTCGATGGTGGTTGAATCATGATTGAGGAACAGGAGACTAGGATTGAACACATTCGGCGTCACATTGCTGCTGTCAGCATCGGCAGAAATTTCAAATGCGACGTTGCTGCTGCTGGTTCCGTTAATCGAAAAATCAGCGATGCCCTGATACGTGAAGTTAATTGGCTGAGCGTGTGCAAATGAACTGGCAAGGACGAAACTCACAAACGCAGTTGAAAGCACTTTTGCGATGTTAAACATGTTGATTATCCGAGATATTGTTGATTGGGGAACTTTTAACTATATCTTCGCCTTAAAATTGTGCAGGGGAAATCGGCACGAGTTCTCAAATAACTACCGTTTTATGGCCAAAGCACGGAAAAACGCATCGAAAACCGACTGACATCGCACCCAAATCGTGCCCGACTGGCCCGCTATTGGGGCACCATGCTCTGCTTCAACGTTATCTGAGTCGCCTGTCCTGCATTGGGCTCATATAGTCGAAGCGTCATCTGTAAACCACGGATCCGAACGTCGTAGGGCGGCAGCAGCTTTTCATCTCCATCGATAATACCATCATCATTGTCGTCGATGCCATTGGTGCCTAAGGGAAGCGCCCCATACAAAGTCGAACTGTTGTATTCAGATGTTCCGGTGTCAAAAACTGGCTGGGCTGCGTATGACAAAAGGGGCCTTTGGGTTCCGGCAACTACGGGAGTCACCGCAGGTGCTGATTGTAAGGCCCCTACTACAATAATTTGATTGGAGCCAACGTCTCTTTCAGCGGTAACATTATCACCAGCGGGAACACTGAGAATCAGTGAACCTGGTGATGCACTGTTACCGAGATCCACATAAGCACCGGTTCGATTAACCCGCTGCACCGCGACGCTTCCGGCCGTTTCATTTACGAAACTCGCATTCGCGTTATCGTAGAACTTGTTATTGAATCCCGCGCCGGTCCCGGTTGTTTGCGCGGCAATCTGCCACGCAAGATCGCCAGGCAAGGCCATGTCGACAATTGTGCGGACGCCTTGGGGAACCGCAGTGTCCCATTTCACCAACGACACAGCGTCAGGTGCGAACACGCGAATGTCGAACGCCGCAACATCGCTTATCAGTAAATCGGACTGATCTGAAGCACGACGATGAGGAAAAGTTCTGGTCACTGCGTTCTCATCCTCATACTGATCGTCACTTCGCAGCCAAACCAAGTTCATGGTACTCGTTTGTGGATACGCGGTTTGATTATGCGCGAAACGATTTCCGCGACGCGCCAAACCCTCGAGGCTATTGGCGACGACCCGAAACCTGCCCGCGTTATCGGGGTCCGGTTGGACGAGCACCGAAACGTCATTGTTCTGAACAAATTGATTGACTCCAGCAATGGTCAGGTTCGCACCTAGGTTACCCAGCGAAGGTTTCACAATTAGTTGTCGCCGAAACAAACGAATTCGGTCGCCTTCATCAGGTTCGATGTCACCATCACCATCGATATCTGAAAACGTTGTAAACCAAACCACCTCCGCCAGATGAGATTCCTCGATCGTTGCCGTAACCGTTGGAAGCACCTGCAACCGGCCACGAAATGGCCTACCGTCGGATCGAATCGTGCCGCCAAAAATATCGTCAATGTCGCCAACCAGCAGGTTCGCCACACTCTCGTTTCGATCAGCTGTTGTTCCATCATCCGCAATATTTCGCGCGTCAATGGCCCCCCCGTCGATGATCTCGGCATATCCTTGTGGCGAACCCGGCAACCGATGGTAGGGCTTGAGTTCCACCGTCAAACGACGCAAGTCATCTCGAAACAGGTTTTCGATCGTCCGCAGACGATTGGTCATCTCCAAGGACGCTCGACCTTTGGCCATTTCTTGACTGGCGAAACGAAACGCACCCGCCATCGCGCCCAGCACGATCAGCGTGACGGTCAGCCCGATCAATACTTCGATCAAACTGAGTCCGGCGCGTTGCTTTTGCAGAACGTGAAAAATTGGTTTTCGATAAGTCATGTCGGCTCCTCAAAGGATCCAGCGAAGCTGTAAAATTCAGCGGGCAGGTTGGAAGGAAAAGTAAATCAAAAGTAGTTCGAAGGACTAAACCATTATTCGATGATGGATCGAACAAGTACAGCTTTATCCACGTTGTGGTTCTTTCCCGGTTCAAAGGCGACTGGAATCGAACGGTCGACAATATAGAAACCGCGATTGCGAGTCACTTGACCGGATTCTGTTGCCAGCTCTGCCCCCAGTCGGCCGAACTGGTCGACCTGGAAATAACCCACAGTAATCCAGATCGCAAACACTGAAGAACGCGTCGTGACCATGTTCCCCATCTTCTGTCTAAACTCATTTGCAAAATAAGAACTGCCGGTCAGATCCTTCTTCATCTGTGGAGTTGCCGTGTTTGTGAGCCCCACCGAACTAAAGGTTGGGCTTTTCGAGGGGTCGCCATTGAACATCGTCGACTCGCTGCCCGCCCGAGCGTCGCGTTCAACGAACGAGGCATTTTCTGCGGTGGTGTACAAATTTGCAAAGTCGGTTATCCCCGGAGTGCCAGCTCGTGAGGTTAAGAAACCGCCCAATGGCATCGTGAATCCAGAAGTCAAATTCGCCCACACCGCAGTTTGCAAAGGTGAAATCGTGTTGAGGTTAATCTTCCCCGGCGTCCGGAAATTGGGAATCCCATGCACGCGCGGATGGAACTCGGTAAATGCGTTTCCTTCAAGATTCAAACTATTTCTAATCAACGCTAGGTTTCCAGGCAGATAGGTTTCCATCCCCAAGAATAAACTGGGCGTTTCAACAAACTCCAAAAAGTGAGCGAAGCGATTGGCTCCGGCCCCTAGCGGAGCAGAGAAGTTTAATAGCTGACCAAATCTGCCATCTCCGAACGTTGCCGAGACACCGGTTTTAAAGGTGTCGAAATCGGAAGCTCCAGCACCTGGCGTTGAACTTAAAGCATACGTCATCATCCCCTGCGATGTGAAAGGCACATTCAAAAGTTCCATGTGCGATGCAAAGGGACGATTGTTCCAAGGCAGCCAACCAAAGGGAGTTCGCGCTGCCACACCCAGACCTGAGTCATCGTGGCTGACGTTGACCCTTCCGAAGGAATGCTGAAAAGCTGAAAAGTCATCCGCTGATACCATAGGACCGTCGTCAGCGTGGAACAGGCTCTGCCGCGCTAATGCCACACCGGTGGCGGCGAAAGTTTCGCCACGTTCAACCGAACGATATCGAGTCGCTCCGTCGGTTGCCGTGAATGTTCCAGCGGCGTCGACTCCATTCTCACCGTCGGTGGCACCATTTTCCCGTGTGTAAGGACTTGCGCCACTAATATTGGTCGTGTTCATTCCCAACAAATCAATACCAGCGGTATCCACGGTTAGATACGGGTTGGTGGTTGCGTTCCACGCCAGCGTAGGATTGGCCAAACGTTGCAGATAAACGAAGCGGTAATTGTCAACGACTCCGTTAACCCACAACCTGCTCAAATCTGCTGACGTTCGATTTGATTTTGCTCCCGCTTGCACCCTAGAATCTGCAGGCTGATCCCTAGGGAAACCTGGAGTATAACCGCCGCTGGGGTCGCTGATGTTGAGGACTCGGCTGGGTGAAGTTATCGCAGCACCTGCATTGTCGAGCGAGCTATCGATAAATACCGACCGCTGATTAGCAATCCCCGCAAGCGTTTCCAGCCCGACCGTTACGTCATTTCCGGTGACGGGCTTGAGAGTTCCATACTGCCCTGGCCCTAAAGTCAGTGAATCACTCGAGGGAAAGAAAGCATCTGTGCCTGCTTGCACGGTTGCGTTGTTGGGCTCGACGAAAAAGACGGTTCGCAAAACATCGGATTCAGTGACATCTGAAACCGAACGACTGCGTTTGAGTGCAATTCGCCAAACAGGATCTCCTCCGCCACCATTACCGGTGGTTGCTGATAGATTCACATTGCCATTATTAGGGTTACCAATCTCGCTGCCGATGCGTTGAAAACTGGTCGAAACATTCCACGGGTTGTAAAGCTCGATCACGGCACCGGAAACGGGTTCCATGATGGAATCCCAATCATCATCAGGAGTATTTGAATCGGTTGTCCGGCCGCCTACCCCCGCATCTTGATTCTGACGATCATGAAATGCAAAAGTCTCGCTGATAAGAATCTCTGGACGCTCGCACCCCCACACCGTCAGCAGCGGATTAGCAGCCACCACCAGCGGTGTCCCATCAAAGGGCGTTGGATCAAAAACGTAAGGCGTGTTGATGGAATCCGCATCTCGGAAATCAACAATGTTCACCGCCCACTGAGCAACCATGCGGTGGTACTCAATATTCGCATTCCCACTGGCGCCAGTGTAGGTGAAAGTAACCGGAGGAGTATCGCCACAGGCCAACAAAAACGTGAGATACAGATCGCGTACCAGAGACTGCCTTGCCAGAACGGTGCTGAACGTAGGGTTGCCTTCTTGAGCGGTCCTTTGAAAATCCGGCTCTCCTATTTCATCAACGATCCCATCATTGTCATCGTCAACTCCGTTACCAAGATAGCGGTTGATGTTCAGCTTCCCACCAAAGATGACTTCGCGCGGTGTTAGATCGTTGATCAAGATCGAACGCGTCGGTTCTACGACCGCGTTAGGAATCAAGTCATTGATTCGTTCGGGAAGCGATCGACCTGTTGCAGGCATGTTCACTTCAAAACTATGTGTGGTGAAAAAGTCACTCAACCCCGCACCTAACGCAGGAAACAATTCCACGTTTTGAGTGACCAGCGGGTTGAGCCGGCTGCTCATTAACCTCGAATCAGGATCGTTTGCCCGCAACAATCCTTCCAATTCAACCGCCGTGAAAAAATTGTCTCCAGCAGATCCATCCAAAGAGAACGAAACGTTGTAAGGATTGGTCACAAAGTTCGCATCGACGGGTAATCTCGTGAATCCCGGCAGTTCGTCATTGGTACCCGCTACATTCGTAGCGATCTCAAACTGCCCAAGCAAATCAAATGCAGAATTAAAGCTGGACTGATCGGCCCCGCCAAACTCCCGTGGGTTCTCAGGATACGAAAATAGTTTCTGGTTACGGCCCAATCCATCGTCGACACTTAAACTTTGCACTTCAGGTGCGTTGGTATCGAGGCCAGCCACGTTATCATTTCCATATCGCTGCCTCAATAATTGGTCGTACAAAGTTGGGTTACTACCAAGCGACGAGACCACATCCGTGATCCCCGGAACACGCAGCGAAATTTCCGCCACACCGTAACCACTGCCCAACGAGGTTATGGGCCCCGCGCCGCGCTGTTCATCAGCAAAGTTACCATGAGCGTTCAAATTCAAACGATTATCTAAATCCAGCACACGGTACGCGACCAGGGGCCGAAAGACACGACCTTCATCGTCCGTTTGCGTCGGCAATCCAATGTCGATCCACACCGCATCAAGCGCGCCGTCGCCGTCAGAATCAACATCGAGATTGGTCGCCATATTCGCGGTGCCAGGCGACAACGATCCGTCCGCTTGAAAGGAACCTAAAAATGCAAAGTCCGCATTGGCCGTGTCCGCAAAGTCCACCACCGGTGGACCCGCGAACGGGTCCGACACCCGCACAGGTCGAAATGAGTAACTCCTAATTTCATCCGCTGTTGCACCAGGCATGTATTGACTGCTGTAAAACGTGTCTCGGTGAAAACTAGGGATCACCATGTTCGTGCCAGGCAGCGTGGTGCTCAGGAACATGTTTTGAAAATCAGCCGCATCGTAGGGCTCGTTAGGGCTATTCTCTCGAGCAAGATAGTCTGTGGGATCACCTACCAGATTATCAAAACTCTCACCAAAACGGTTCGGAGCCAATGCTTCGGTCCCAAGGTAATTCACTGCCGCGCCTCCGGCAGCATCAACATCAAACCGGTAAGTCGCAGAAAGACTACCCGGGGTCGTCGCGCCCGGCGGACCGTATGGGTTAGTAGCAAGATCACCATTACCAATGCCTGAGAAATCGCGCCCATTAATAACAACGGTCGAAAACACATCCTCTCCCGCTGCGGCTTGGACCCTCAAATTATCGCGAAGCATGTTCTTCTCAGCTTCGGTGGTTACATCCTGCCGGTCAGGACTCAGAATTTCGCTGGGCAGCACGTGGATAACAAGCTGTTCGGGAGCGGTCGGATTATCGTAATCGCTTGACACAATCCTCCCAGAAAATCCGTCGTACTGACCATCAACAATTGAAATCACTTGACCATTGAGCCGGCCCGAAAAGAACCGTTCCTTGATTGGCATCAGCGTTGGGCTGAACGGATTATTGGTAGACCCAAAGACCTCGAACTGGCGACGCGTGTCCGCGTCGGCGATACTCAACCGCAGTTGGACAAATGGATTCAGATTCGCTACGCCAGTGGGAGCCTCACGAAAAACCTGTTCCAGCGTTCCAATAATCCCGTACCCATACTGATCGGCCAAAATAGAATGGCCACGCAACGGCGATTCAACATCGCGCAGGTCAGGTCCGCGGAACAAGTCGTAGAAACAACGATCCAGCAGCGCGGGCGGATTTACGATGTTCGTTGAGCGGCGCGAACGGCGGCGTGCCGCTTTGTAGTAGTCATTGGAAATGACCATGAATGTCGTTCCCATTAACAAAAACAGCACGACCATGCTGATCACAAACAACAACGTGATCCCGTCGCGGTTTTGATTGAAAATTTTCGAGTTCATTTTTTTGTGGGTCATGACTGCCTCCAAAGGACAGAGAATGCGCGATTAAAAGATGAGTTCAACGGTAGGAAGAGTTGAGTGAGGTGGGTTTCGAAGCGGTAATGCCTCAGCGATTCAGTTCCATGAGGAATCACGCTCCAACGTGATCGTTCGTTCGTAAACATTGATCACGTTTTTTAAGTGAATGGCAAAAGTCTCTGTGGTGAAGTCCTCGTCCGGATCACCGGCGATATCAAAACCATA
>CAYOZV010000079.1:9183-20144 GCA_964408465.1 uncultured Pirellulaceae bacterium | reverse complement strand
TAGTTTGGTCGGCCGTGAGCTTTGTTGGGGCTGAGAGCCCAAACTACGGGGCGCCGTTTGCTACGCTAACTTCTTTTTGATCGTGACATCCGTTTTTCCGATCTGCACGTCGTAGCCGGCCTCGATCAGTTTGTCGCGCATCTGGTCGGAGGTGGCGAAGTCTTTGTTCTGCCGAGCTTGGACCATCGTCTTCCGCCAGCCTTCGGCTTCATCGTCGCCGCCATCGCTGGAGGACGCCGTTTCTGCCCCGGCAAGGCCTTCGTTGATCGGTGCGATCGAAAGCACACTGTTCATCTTCTGCCACACGGCCAAAGAAAGTTCCGCGTCGGCGTGATCGGTTTTGAGCCAATTGTGCATCACGCCCAACGCTCCGGCGATATTGAGATCATCAGCCAACGCGTCAGAAAAATCCTTCAGCACCGGATGGCTCAAATCCACCTCGGCAGCTTTGCCACCGGTCTTGGATTCCAGCATCGCGCGGAAGTCGATCAGTTTGGAGATTGTGGCGGCTGAATCGGTCAGCCCCTTGGTCGTAAAATTCATGTTGGATCGGTAGTGAGATTTAATCAGCTCAAATCGCAACACCGCTGGATGAACGGGTTTACCGGTGACCTTGCCCTCAAACACATCCCGCGCAGTGAAGAAGTTGCCTTTTGACTTTGACATCTTTTCGCCTTCGACGAACAAGAACCGAGCATGCACCCAGTAGTTTGCGAAATGGCTTTCGCCACTGCAGCCGCACGACTGAGCGATCTCGCATTCGTGATGCGGGAAGATCAAGTCCTCGCCTCCGGTATGAATGTCGATGCGGTCTTGGCCAAGAACCGCCTTGGCCATCACCGAGCATTCGATATGCCAGCCGGGGTAACCGACGCCCCAAGGGGAATCCCATTTCATGATGTGTTTTTGATCCGGTTTCCACAGCAGGAAGTCGGCCGGATGCTTCTTCATCGATTGATTCACATCCGAAACCCGCCCGCCGGCTCCGCTTTGCAGTTTGTCCATCGTGTTACCGCTGAGCTTTCCGTAGTCGGGAAAACTTTCGACGCTGAAGTAGACAACGCCATCGGAACTGACGTAAGCGTGACCACGCTGAATCAGCAACTCGATCATCTCGATCATGCCGGCGATGTGGTCGGTCGCTTTGGGAACGCTGGCGGGATAGTCATAAGCGACCTTGTAGCCCAGCTTTTTAGAATCCTCTAAAAATGCGTCCGTATAGTAAGCCGCGATTTGATACGGATCGTTGGGGTCTTCGATCGCTCCTTCGGGGACGCGGCCGGACTTCTTGTTTTCTTTGACACGCGATGCGGCGGCCAGCATTTTATCAGCTTCGCCTTCGACCATGTGGCCAACATCGGTGATGTTCATCACGTGTTGGACCTCATAGCCACCCAATTCCAACGACCGGCGCATCAGGTCGCCAAACAAAAAGGATCGAAAGTTTCCAATATGTGCGAAGTCGTAAACGGTCGGACCGCAGGAATACATCTTCACAACGCCTTTGTCGATCGGTGCGAAAGATTCTTGTTGGTTTGTCAGGGAGTTGTAAAGCGTAAAATTCATAGTCGACGAATCGTGGAAAGCTAATTTGGTTCAGTGGTGTGGACAAAGGTTATCGACTCTTTGTCACAACGGCAACACAAGCTTGAGGCTCAGCGCGATCGCGGCCCCCCTCGGTTTGGACGCAACGTTCTGCCGAAACAGGATCAAGCTATCGTTTCTTATCGTTGCAAAGCGATCCAAAGATCGTAAATCCATGGATGAACCCAGGGGTTTAAGTGCGAAATCCCCGCCGAAACGACGCTGATGCCCAACAGGATCAGACAAACGCCGCGGCCGATCTTTGATTGCCCCAGCCAGTCCGCGATCGGCAGCATGCAGACCAGCCAAATCGGGATCAACCAGAACGTCCACCGCAGACCGCTGCTCTGGCCGCCATAGTTGCGGTCGATCTCGGGACGCGTGATGTAGAACGCGAGCACGGCAACCGTGATCGCGATCGAGGCCACACCAAACCAGCGTAGTTTTAAGTGGGCGGCGAAACAGAGGCTGATCATGCCGGCCAGCGACAGAATCCAAATGGGCGTCAAGGAAAAAATGCCGTGGTGGCCAATCAAAACGTGAAACGTGTAGGCCACTTGATCAGGTTCGCCACGATCGACTTGCGAGCGATTGGTTTCGTTGGACGCCAGCCAATAGCTGTCGGGGTATTCGTACCAGTTGCCGCGCTGACGAATTTGGAAATTGTCAGACGAATCTTTCTTTGCAACGACGTATTGTCGATTGGATAGGCGGTCTCGGACGACCCACCGTTGGGTGCCCGCGGGCGTGGAGGACCAATCTCCGGCAACCACCTCGGTCGAGGTGAAGCGATAGTCCTCCGGGAGTTGCGTCTTAATGGACTCTGGTAGTTTTCCGCTGTCCAGTTGCCCGATGGTGGTAATCGGTTTGTCGGTTGCGATGGTGGTAACGGTGCTGCCATCGCTGCGATGGGCGTAGGCGGGGAGGAAGGTTTGATGGGCCCAGTAGTTGGTGCCAAAAAATCCGGCAACGACCAACAAAGCGGCCGGCACAAACGCCGTCATCGTTTTGGGCGGCGACTGAATCAGACAAACCAGAAACGCAATTGCCAGCAGTGACAGCGCCGGCATCTCGTTGGCGCACGCAAACGCGGCCGAAAATCCCGCCAACAGGTAGGTCCACCAACTCGCTTTGGGCAGACGAGTCTCCTGTCCGCGGCTGATGCGGAGGATCGCGTACACGCACGCCATCGCGGCGACGGCGGCGGGCAAGTGGTTGTTCAGCGTTACGGAAAATGTGGTGAGAAACGTGCCAAACCCTGCGCACCCCAAAACAAAATAACGGCTCCAGTCGCGCACCGCGATGCAGTCGATCGTCTTGGCCAAGAAGTAAAGAAACAGCCCCCACGGCACGGCGTTCACCATCAGCAGTAAAACACGCGTCACCCAAAACGTATCCTCGCCGATCGTTTTGCCGCTGAGGAAATTGAGCCCCTTATACAAATAGGCCACCAACGTTGGCAGCAGCGTCGGTTTGCTGGAATACGCGTGCATCCGTCCATCGCGGCCGGCGTGTTTGACCATGTCGATCGTATTCCAATCGACTGCTTGACCACGCACGATGACATCATCAATCTCAAAGACGTTATCATCACCCAATGCGCGAACCGTCGCCCAGCGACTGCGATCGTTCGCACTGAAGAAAGGTGTTTCTTTGCTGCTGTGAAAATTTTGCACCGTGGCGATCTTGCTGATTACCATCGCCAGCGAACAGATAATGAAGATCCAATAGATCGACCAATGCCGCTGTTGGCAAAACGCGGGAAGCTCAGAAACGCAGGCTGCGTCGGTGGTTTGGGACATGGTTGAATCTGTGATTCGATAACTAGCTAAAGATAATTAACGGTAGTGGACAAGGCCGCGAGTCCTGCGGGGGAGAGCAAGTTCCCAACCGATGGCCTCGACCGTGACGGGAAAAATTTGCGGCGATCCAACACTAATCTAAGGTTTGGGAAATCGAATAGGGTTCTTCGCGCGACTGCCCTTTGGCGACGACCAGTTCCGCCAGAAACCCCATCGACAACAACTGGGTTCCCAGAATCAGCGCCCCCAAAGAATACAAAACGATCGGGCGCTGGTGCAGCGGCGTCCATTCGGGATACATCGACATTCTTAGCACCCAATACATTGACATCAGGATCATCCCCAACGCACCGGCGCTGAACGAAGCTAAACCGAACATGCCCAGCAGATGTTGTGGCCGTTGATTGAAGCCCGTGAGGAAACTAACGGTCAGCAGGTCTAAAAAGCCCTTCGGCAGTCGACGCAAACCGTATTTTGAATATCCGTGCTGGCGAGCCCGATGATTGACGGGAATCTCTGTCACGCGAAATCCTTTTGCCGAAGCCAGCACCGGCACGAAGCGGTGCATCTCGCCGTAGAGTTTAACTTCGTCGAACACGGCCCGCCGGTAAACCTTAAAACCGCAGTTGTGATCGTGCAGTTTCACGCCTGTGAGCAGGCCCACCAGCCAGTTGAATACTTTGGAGGGAAGCGTTTTGTTCACAGGATCATTGCGGACGGCCTTCCAACCGCTGACAAGATCAAATTCCTCTCCCAAGGTCTCCAGCATTTTCGGCAGTTCGGCCGGATCGTCTTGAAGATCGGCGTCCATCGTTACGATCAGCTGCCCCTTTGCCGCGGCGGCCCCGGCACGCAGCGCGGCGGCTTTGCCAAAATTGGTGCGGAAACGAATCGCTCGGACATTGGCGTGTTCGCCGGAGAGTGACTCGATAACATCCCAAGTGCTATCGGTCGAACCATCGTCCACGAAAACGATCTCGTGATCGTAAGTTTCCTGTTCGGCGACGGCCAAAATTTCTTGGTGCAGTTGCCGCAGCGATTCTTCTTCGTTGAAGGCAGGAATAACAAATGATAGCTGTGGCATAGCGTAGTGGGCAAGGCAACGAGCCCCGGCGGGGAAGGGCGCGTTAGAATTTCATTTTAGTCTAATCGCTGGGCCGGACTGGTGCCCCTGGTCCACTACCCGACATTCAATGGAATGGAGACACTAAGAGTCCACCCAGCTTGGATGTTGTCTCGCATAAGTTTCGCTGAAACCGCTATTTACGCCAACCCCGAAAAATGGCTAACATAACAGGACTATTTACGGACAAATGTGTTTGGAGCGAATCCATGAAGGGATTTTTTACAGTGCTGCTGATGGTTGCCTCAATTGGGGTGACCGGAACGGTCTATGCGCAGCAGTCACAAAGCGATTTCAGCCCTCGCCAATCGGCGCAGCAGGATTCTTTCGCGCCGCAGCGTCGTTCGGCAACCAATACTGCTCCACAAACGAATCAGACTCGTTTGGCGGCGTTGCAAGGCGACGCGCGGGTGGACAGCGACAGCGAAAATTATGTCATCATGGACGACGATATTGATTTCCCTCAGCAAAGCGGCGGTCAACGTTCTTTCATCGGCCCAGAGAACAACCCCAACATTCGAAACACGAACCGCCGCGACACCATCTCCCGAAACACCAGTTCCCGAAACACCGTCACTCGCAATCCGGCGATAGATCAACCGCGTTATTCGGCTCAATCGTCCGAGCGTTCTGCCACCAGCGTGTTGCCATCACGCAACGGCCGCAGCGAGAACATCAATTTTCGCAACGCCAGCAGCGTTGGCAACCAGCCGCTCAACACACGCAGGGTTTCCAGTCAATCGCGAACGGTTTCGAGCATCTACGACTTGCACGTTACGCCGGCGCTTGAAGACGAGCTCAAAAATTACGGCTACCTTTACGCAAAACTAGATACCGAACAGGCTCGCAGCGACCAAGTCCGGTTGTTCGGCGATTCGCAGCGGGCCCGCAGTGGCGACCGTGAATCGAAGATTTTTTCGTCGCAAATTTCGGACTACGACGGCAATCTTGTGATCGACATTGACGATGAGGCTCTGCGCCGAATTGAAGAAGGTTCGTACACTTTGGATGATTTCAACCGGTACGATGCGCGTGGCGTGGTGCTGCGATATGTCAGCCGAAATAATGAAAAAGTTGATCTCGCGCGTTTGGATCTTGGCCAAAGAAATAGCCAGACAAACTCGACCGGAGCCTACCGTCGCCGTGATGCGGAGGTCGACCGCCGCGACGTCGTGAGTAATCGTCGATCTGAACGAAGCCTTAGTCGTTCTAACTCAGAATATCTAACGCGAAATCGAAACCGAGACAGCGATGGCGATTGGGTGCTTCCCGCCAACGATCGAAGTCGTCGCGATAGTGTGCGTGAGCTTGGCTCCGACAGGACCGTCAGCGGCCGCGATTCTCTGGTCAATCGCTACGACACGTCCTCGATTCGACGCAATTACCAGGATCGCATGGCGGATATTTATCGCGACGATACCGTCCGCACTCGGCCGCGTTTGGTCGATCGTCGCTACGACTATGACGACGTAACCTACAACGACCGGCGCGTCGACAGCGCGCCACGACGCGATGTGATCGCCGAAGATCAACGGGCCCTCGATAAAGGTTTTGCGGAACTGACTCAGTGGCAACGTGATCTCGCCCGCCAGACGCGCGAAATTGAAGAACGACGACGTGAATTGGATCGAGAGGGGTTGTATGCTACGACCAACGGTATCAATCGTGCCCGTTATGAAACGGCCGGCAATCAAACACGCCAGGTGCGCTCGGTTGAACTTGATCGGCTGCGTGATCTTCGTTCGCCAGTGGTGACCGACCGATACGCTGACAGTCGCAACTCGAATCCAAATGCTTATACGTCGCCTTATTTGGGAAGTTTAGGCAGCTACGCCACGCTCCCAACGCTTGCCGATTCCAGCGATCCGCGGTTTGCTCCCTACGCAAAAAACAATCTCGATCAGGTGGCTCGGCTGAATCAGAAATTCGCCGCGATGCAGCAGGCGAATGAGTTGGCGGCATTGGAGAACAAGGTCGACAACGAATATCAAAAGCAGCAACTGGCCCAAGCCCAAGCGAAATTGAAAAATGGCGGTCCAACGGTGAAAACGTTCATTGATGACGGCGAAGTGCGAAACACGCTCGGCGGAAACATGGCGGCCGGTCGTGGCGGTTACGCCGGCGATCGTTATGTGGCCAATGTCGGCGATTCACTTCAAAGAAACGGAGGCGTTGCCGATATGTCGTTGCGATCCAATCGAACCAGTTTTTACAATGGCCATGCTCAGTCGGGGGCCAGCACAGGCGCGTCGGACAAACTGGTTCGCGCGTTGTGGTTCATCGCACTGCTGTCAATCGGCATGAATATGTACTTGGCATTGTTAGCGCGGTCGTTCTATTCGCGGTACAACGAACTTGCGGATGAATTGAGGGAGACATTTACCTCTTCATCAGTCGAATATTCGACACCCAGCCGTTCTGTTCGCAGTAGGCGAGAACACGACACGGCAAACCCCATTCCCCATCGAGCCACCTAAGGATTTGTAGGGTAGCCATTGCATTGGCCAACCTCAGGCTGCGGCGGCTGATTGCCGCCGACGACGAAAAGTGCAAGCATAATATTTCGGGCTTTACTCAATCGGTGAACCTCGCCAGAATGCACAACCGGTGGTCTCTTTTTGAAAAAAGTCCACTTGAAGAGTTACAATTTAATGTGATCTGATCGGAAAAGTTTTAGCCAATGGATGGCTGAATTCGATAGATTCAATTTTCACGACGGCAAGGAGTGCTGAAAGTGTTATCAAAGCGAACAATCGCAACGTCTGTTGTATTGGCGGCCACCGCGTGTGTGGTTGCTGTTGGGCTGGCCAAGCCCGCTCTTGCTCAAACCAGTGTCGCTCTTATCGACATCGGCAAGGTCTTCAAAAGCCATCCCGTCTTCGGGCAGCAACTGCAGGCGTTAAAAACCGAAGCCGAGCAATTCAAAGCTGAGACACAGCAGCTTCAACAGGCGCTTCAAATCGAAGCCCAAGGCCTGCAAGGTTTGGAGCCATCTTCGGCCGAATTTAAAGCTGAGGAAACTCGCCTGGCACAGAAATCTGCCGCGAAAGAAGTCGAACAGCGCGGCGTCATGCGTGAACTGATGAAACGCGAGGCACGTTTGCATTTTGACACCTACAACGAAGTCAAACAGGTCATCGCCAATCACTGCGAGAAGGCCGGCGTTCGAATGGTGTTGCGGTACAACAGCGCCGCGATGGATGAATCTGATCCAGCGGTCATCATGCAGAAGGTAAACGGCAGCGTCGTTTTCCACACCAACCAAAAAGACATCACCCAAGATGTGGTGACACAGATTGTCCAGTTGAAAGCCGCCAGTTTAGACGCCGGTAACAACCGCCGGTAACTCCTCGTCTGCGTTTCCTTTGAATCGAGAAAGATTTGTAAATTGGTCCAGTTTAAACGTCCACAGACAACCATCGCAGCACCGGTAACGGTGTCAGGGTTCGGTTTCTGGAGTGGGCTCGATGTGTCGCTGCAATTCAAACCTGCCGCTGAGAATACCGGCATCTTTTTCCGTCGTGCTGACATTGATGGCAGTCCGCGGGTGGAAGCCAGCATCGTCAACCGTGTCTCGGGCCCTCGCCGGACGACGCTGGTGAAGGACAAGTGCTCGGTCGAAATGGTAGAACACGTGCTCTCGGCGTTGGCCGGATTGAAGATCGACAACTGTGAGGTGGTCACCGACCGCGCTGAAATGCCAGGTATGGATGGGTCCAGTTTGCCGTTTGTCGAAGCATTGACCAGAGCCGGGACCGTTCAACAGGACGCGTCCAGAAAAGTAACGCATGTTACCGAATCTGTTCGAGTCGGGGACAATCAATCTTGGATTCAGTTGGAACCATCGGAACATAATCGGTTCGAACTTTGCTTTCAGTTGGACTATCCCACATGCCCTTCGGTTGGACAGCAAACGTTCTCGAGCACACTGAATTTGGAGCGCTATCGCGCGTCGATTGCTCCAGCACGGACCTTTGTTCTCAAGGAAGAAGCCGATCAATTACTTCGGCAGGGACTTGGGGCGCGAGTAACTTACGACGACATATTGATCTTTGATGACAACGGTCCAATCGGAAACGAATTACGCTTCAGCGACGAATGTGCACGCCACAAAGTGTTGGACATGATTGGAGATTTTTCGCTGCTGGGTACCGACATCGTTGGGAAGTTCACAGCGTTTAAAAGCGGCCACCGGCTCAATTCGCAGGTCGTGTTCGAGCTACTACGGCAGCGTGGGTCGGAAGAACCGGGGCGGCAACGCATTTCGGCCTAACCAGAATTAAAAAGCAGAATCAAAATTACAACGGATCTTGTGAAAGCGGACCGAGCGTGAACATTTTTTCATTTGACGACTATGCCAACAAGATGAGGCAATCGAGTTCCATGTCGCCCAAAATATCAAAACTGGCTGTTGTCGATCCCCAAGCAGAGATCGCAAACGACGTCGAAATTGGCCCCTTCTGCGTGATCGGACCGAAGGTGAAAATTGGCCGTGGAACGAAACTTTATAATAACGTCACGATCCTTGGCGACGTTACGATCGGCGAAGATAATCTAATTTCCCCCAACGCAGTCCTTGGGGGGCACCCGCAAGACATCAGCTACAAAGGGACCGAAACCAAAGTCGTTGTCGGTGACCGCAATGTGATGCGAGAGTGCGTCACGGTGAACCGAGCTTCTGAAAAGGAAGAGGGCGTCACACGCGTTGGCAGCGACTGTTACTTGATGGGCAATGTCCACGTCGCGCACGATTGCTCTGTGGCTGACAACGTTATCATCGGACATGGTTCCATGTTGGGTGGGCACGTTCATATCGATCATCACGCGAACCTATCGGGTTCGGTCACGGTGTTGCCTTTCGTGTCGGTCGGTTGCTATACCTTTGTCGGTGGTGGCAGCCGCGCCCAGCAAGACATTGCCCCCTACCTATTGGCCGACGGGACACCCGCACGCCCACGATGCATCAACGTGGTGGCCCTCAAGCGAAATGACTTCCAAGCGGCGTCGATCGACACGATTAATGAAGTTTACCGACTAATTTATCGGGCCAAAGTCGGGATTGAGAACGCACGTGAGTTGATGAAAGCCAAGGGATCTCTAAGTCCTGACGTTGAACATTTTTTACAACAAATCGAATATTCGCGAGCCGGCCGCCATGGACGCTGCCGACCAATACAAAGGAAAGCAGCGTGAAACCTCTTCGCATCGGCGTCATTGGCGCGGGAAATCTTGGGAAAATTCACGCTCGGCTGTTGGCCGAAAACCCTCGTGCTCAACTGGTAGCCATTGCAGATCCCAGTCCCGCTGCTCAGAAAAATATTCTCGAGCAAGTTTCCGTTCCGGTCGTCAGTGATTTCCGTTCGATCCTCGACGACATCGATGCAGCGGTCGTCGCAACGCCAACTCGGTTCCACTTCGAAGTGGCCAGCGAACTATTGGCCGCGGGTAAACACACGCTGATCGAAAAACCGGTCACCGATTCTGTCGAAGATGCACTTCATCTGTCCAATCTGGCAGATTCAACCGGTGCCGTGGTCCAAGTCGGCCATGTGGAGCAGTTCAATCCTGCGTTCGCCCAGGCCCTCAAAGACATCGGAACGCCGAAGTTCATTCAAGCCAACCGCATGAGTGGTTATACCTTTCGCTCGACTGATATCGGAGTCGTTTACGACCTGATGATCCACGATATTGACTTGGTCAATTCAATTTTTGAAGGCCACGTCGTCGACACCCGCGCGGTCGGTTTTTCTGTCTTTGGGCAGAACGAAGACATGGCGCAGGCCCGAATACAATTCAGCGGCGGCGCCGTGGCAAATTTGACAGCCTCGCGTTGCAGTTTTTCGCCCGAACGTTCGATGCAAATTTTTGGCACCGACGGATTTTCGCAAATTGATTTTACGAATTCGAAAGTGACGACCATTGTCGTGCCTTCGTGGATTCGCAACCGTGAGATGGATTTCTTTAATCTGACCAGCCAGCAGCAGGACTTCATTCGTGAATCCCTGTTCGAAAATGTGCTCAAGCGGCAACAGGTCGAAGTCCCACGCAGCAATGCAATTGAGGCCGAACACAACGATTGGATTCACGCGATCAGAACGGGCGCTCGTCCAAAGATCGACGCTCGGCAAGGCATGGAAGCGGTTGAGATCGCCGATGGAATACTCAATTCCTTAAACACACATCGCTGGGAACAACGCAATCTGGCGATGACGGGACCGCTGGCCAAACTTCCTGAAGCCAGTTCGGCGGACGTGATTCCAGAAGCGTTGCGGCCGCAAATGCGTCGCGCGGCTTAATTGCTGTCGTGGCATCGGAGTTGGTCGGAGCCAGTTTTTGGCTGTGTCTTTTGGCTAAATTTCAAGCACTTCCCCGCAATCGCCACAGGTCCGCATCTCCACAGAGTCATTAAATCGTTGGGCGATATCGGTCAGTTTCGTCACGATGTCTTTGGG
>CAYOZV010000079.1:0-9173 GCA_964408465.1 uncultured Pirellulaceae bacterium | reverse complement strand
GTACGAAATACTCTTCGTAGATTTTGGCGTCACAATTTTCGCAAAACCAAACGCAGCCATCTTTTTGGCCGTTGCTCCTGCTGGTTTCGACAACGATTCCAATGGTGTCCGCTGGTCGGCGTGGCGAGTGCAACGTGCGGGCGGGCAGAAGGAAAATGTCGCCTTCGTTAATGACAACGTCGACGATTTTTTCGTCTTGGACCGTTTTGAGTGTGATTGCGCCTTCGACTTGGAAGAATAACTCTTCGCCTTCGTTGTAGTGGAAGTCGCGGCGCGCGTTAGGTCCGCCAACCACCATGACGATCAGGTCATCGGCAGTTTCATAAACGCATTTATTTCCGATGGGCGGTTTCAGCAGATCGCGGTTGTCGTCGATCCACGCCTTGATGTTGAAGGGGTGTTTGATCATTTTAAACTCGAAGCAGGCCGCGTTGAGACGGTGGGGATAGGTGTGTGGAAAAGGCGAGTGACGCCTTCATTCTAACGATCGCCGTTGATGTTTTGGAGGTCTCCTGTGTGGAAGTTTAGTTTTACGATTCGCCGGTAGGCGACCGAGCGCATGCAACGCCGACGCCTGCCGGCTAATCGTTAAACTGAGATGCCTGCGGCATCAGGGGGAGTGATACCGCCTGCGATTGGTTTCCGCAAGAAAACACTTGTCCAGAAAACCTACGCCTTTAGTTTTCGCATCGACACAAAAGCCAGTGGCACGAAAATGATCAGCGGCAGCCAAGCCGCCAATGCGGCCGGTTCCAGCAACCGATAGGCGCCCAAACCCTGACAGCCGGCGTCGACCAGAAAGACGCTGCCGACGATTAAAAATCCCAATCCGGCGGAGACGAAAATGTTGCGTTCGCTGTTGGAAACGATCATCGGCAGGCCAAGCAGCAGCAGCGCGATGTCCAGCACCGGCCGCAGTAGTCGAGCGTGGACGCTGACCTCGGCGCTTCGTCCGAACTGTCGTTTGGGACGTTTGAGTTCCGCTATCATCTCCGATGTTGGGCGGTACTGAGCCAGCTTTTTTCCGAACGCGATTTCGTCCGCGTTCATTTTGACAGCGACGAAACATTGGTCTGCGGCCAGCCAAGGGAAATTCTTTGGCGAAAACACCAGTGGTTGTTGCTCGAACAAGATCGAGTCGATACTGGTCATCACCGGTGGCAGCGTGACGCCTTCGAACAATAGACCTTCGGGATGCACTTCATTGGCAGGGATCAGCGTGGCACAATCCCCCGCGATGCGCGGTACCGCGGTGCTGATGGCCAGTGGCAGTTGGACGTTCGCTTCGGTGATCTTTTTTTGGCCCACATAAAATTCCTTGCCGCGAAACTTCATTCCGGTTCGCAGGTCCTCTTGGGGGCTCATTGAAACCTTGCCTCGGTCGTGCCAGTTCTGTGGTGTCCGAACCAAGCGATGTTTAAATTTAGGAATCAGCAGCTCGCGGTTGGCAACGGTCAACGCCACGATTACCAGCCCAGCGAAAATGATCGAACGCAACGCACGAAGTTTCGTGATGCCGCCGGCTTCGATGGCCGTGAGTTCGCGATTACGCTGAAGCATGCTGATCGAGAAAATTCCTGCGACCAAGGCCAGCACGGGGGCTGTTTTGCCAAACATTTCTGCCACGCGCGGGCCGTAAAAATTCAACATCAATTCAGCCCAACTCGATTCAGTGCTCAGGGCCGACAGTTCATCCAGGTTACTGAACAGGTGGATGACGACATACAGACCGGTAAAGCTTAAAAAACACACGACGAACGTGCGCAAGAAAAGCAACAATAGATAACGGTCGAGGATTGTCATTTTGATTGAGAGTTTCGCGCCGCGCTGATTGGGGGTTGGAGAGAACGCGTAGAACCGGTTCTCATCGGCTATGCGGAGTCATGGCCGCCAGATGGGTGGGAACCCGCGCTACTATTTCTGGTGATGACTATAGAAAATTCGTGATTTTATGGCTACGTTGATACGCTCTGCTGCCGATTTTGTTCTTAGAGGCGGCGAAATGCGGAGGATTTGCGTCCAAATGCCGTCCGGTACCGACTTACCCTCTGGTGAAGGATGCCTAAAATGGACGTTTTACAACACCGATTATTCAAGGGACTCATTTAAGATGGATAAGCCAAAAATTGCAGCGACCGAGCCTAAGGCGGTCGAGCTCGAAGAGGGCAAGAAGTACGCGTTCTGCACGTGCGGCCTTTCGGACACGCAGCCGTTTTGCAACGGAGCCCACAAGGGGACTGATTTCGTCCCGCACGTCTTCACGGCCGAGGAAACCAAGACGGCTCATCTGTGCCAGTGCAAGCAAACCAAAAACACGCCGTTCTGCGATGGTTCCCATTCGCAAATCGGCAAGCCAAAAATTGGCTGAGCGTAATCTAAACACCGGCCGTGCGTCGGTAACGCTTTTGTCGCGGGGGTATGCTGCCACCGCAAAAAATTCCGTAGTGGATGAGGCCACCTCTCCCGCCTGAGGTCCCAACGTAAACACGCTTGGGCCGTTGGATGGCAGTTGAGGACTTGTGGTCTTGTCCACTACGTTTTTGTGTCACTATTGAGCCTTTCTATTGTCTGATGTTCCGCCAAAACAGCGCCACCGTTTTTGGATGGTGAAGTATGTCGTTTGGATGTTCGTAGGCGTGGCGGTGCTCCTGTTTTTTGTCTTTCCGTTTTTGACGAACTACGCGCTGCACAACGGATACTACTCCAGATCTATGTCCCGTTGGTTGGACGTGATTCAGTGGTTGCAGACGATTGCCATGCATGGATTTGTGTATCTCTGGATCACATTTTTGGGCAGCTGTTTTGCCAGTTTCCTCAACGTCGTCGCGTGGCGAGTTCCACGCGGGCGGAGCATCTTGGGCTCCAGTCATTGTCCCCACTGCGATGCGAAATTGTCCTTACGCGATAATGTGCCCATCTTTGGTTGGTTGAACAACGATGGCCAGTGCCGTCGTTGCGCGGCTCCCATTTCGGTGCGGTACTTGGTTGTGGAATTGCTTTTAGGTACTGCGTTCCTGTTATTGTTTTCGGTCGAAGTCATTTTGGGCGGCGTTAATCTTCCGTTGCCCCCGGATGTCCAGAGGGCGGGGATAGAGTTTGTTTTGCTGCAACCGAACTGGCCGTTGATTGTGACGTTTGCCTTTCACGCCACGTTGGTGTGCGGGTTATTCACGATCGCCACAATCGCGTCGGAGCACAAACGTATTCCGTTTCTGGTCACGTTCTTTGCCGCCATTTTTTTACTGGCAATCGCTTCCACGTGGCCGCATGTGATTCAAGTGCCATGGACCGCTGGAATCAAAGAAGTCCGGCAATGGCCGCCGGCGGGTTTCGCGCCGGCGGCGTTTTATACGATGGCGATCGGCGTTGGCGTTGGCGTGATCGCTGGAGCGGTCGCGTGGGTGATTTCGATCCTCGGGGGCTCGCGCCGTTCTCCCAGTTCTCTGGCCAACACAGATGGGAACAACGCTTCCACGGTTATGCCGCCGGTTGGTTCGGCGATGATAAACTCGATGGGGCTGGTCGGATTGGCGTTGGGATGGCAGTCAGCGGTTTGGGTGCTGTTAATTTGGTGCCTGTGCAGATTAATTCTAACGCGATTTCCCCCAACCCAATTATTGACGTCGGTTTCTCACGGCAGCGGCGTGGCGATGTTTGCTACAATAGTTCATATTGCCCTTTGGTGTTGGCAGATGCCGTCGACTTTTTGGCTGAATGAGTAGTTAATGAACCAGAAGAACCAACAAGACAAAGAGACATTTTCGCCCGAAAATCGTCCGAAGGTGTATCTGCTCAGCTCCGCCGACCAACGTCCGCATCTGGCCGATCAAATTGCTGCCTTGCGTCCCACGATCAAAGAACATGTGGACATCATTGGCGAAGATGATGACTATTCGGATGACCTGTCTAACACGGGCGCTGACTTTGTGATTGTGTTGGGCGGTGACGGGTCGATCTTGCGGGCGGCCAGACGTTTGGGCAACGAGCAAATGCCGGTGTTGGGCGTGAACCTTGGAAAGCTTGGCTTTTTGGCGGACATCAGTCCTGATCGCTTGGGGGAAGCACTTGGCTTGATCGCGCAGAACGAGTATCGCGTTGTCGATCACTTGATGATGAACGTGCAAGTTTTTCGTGATGGTGAAAAGATCGCCGAAAAGGTGGGGCTCAATGAAGCCGCGATTCTTGGCGGACCGCCGTTCGAGATTCAAAACATTGACCTCCACGTGGATGGGCAAATGGCAACCACCTACAGTTGTGACGGGCTGATCATCAGCACGCCGGTCGGCTCAACGGCCCATAATCTTTCGGCCGGTGGTCCGATTTTGCGAAAAGATTTGCAAGCATTTGTGATTTCGCCGATCAGCCCACACACGTTGACCGTCCGTCCGGTGGTGGATACGGCGGATCGAGTTTATGAATTTGTGGTGCAAAAACCGAACGAATCGACCTCGATCGTGCTCGACGGGCAGACGATTACCAAGCTCTGTTCGACCGATCGCGTACGGATTGAGCGTGATAAATCGGTGTTTCAATTGATCGAGGTTGTCGGCAATAATTACTACCGCACGCTCCGCGAAAAGTTAGGCTGGGGCGGGCAGTTTAAAAAGAAGTAGTTGATGGTAGCATCGAGTCGGCTTCAAAAAATACTCCGCAGGAGTTAAAGCCGGAAGCCGGTGGTTTGAGCGTAGCGAACACCACTGGTTAGAATCACAGGTACGGACGCCGAAAATGACACATTTGAACAAAAAATTTATTGCGATCACCGTTTTTGCTTTTGTCGTAGCTGGGCTAACGTCCGTAAATTGCTTCGCCGCTCCTCAAGAAACCGACGCCAGCGACTCCGCAACCGTTGATTCGATAAGTTCCGCCGTCGATCGGCTTGCTGCCAAAGCCAAATACGAATTCAAGTACGATTTAAAAGCGCGTCAGAAATTGTTTTGGAAAGTCGAACACGTCACGACGACCAAGACCCAGATTGCCGGCACAACCGAAGAGGCATCCGCGCGAGTCGAGACACTCAGTTCGTGGGAGGTTAGTGACGTGAATAAATCATCCGGCGAAATGGTTTTTCACAACACGATCACTGCGATCAAGGCTTGGAAACGTATCGGCGAAGAAGAAGCAACGCTCTACGACAGTCGCGTCAGTAAGAGTGCGCCCGATGAATACGTCGGAATCGCGAATAGCCTTGGTAAGACGAGGTCCAGGATCACGATCGCGACAGATGGGGAAGTGCTGGACCGGCAATCGGATTATGTGTCGACCGATTTCTCAACTGGCGACATTACGATCCCTTTGCCTACGAAGAAAGTTTCGGTTGGATATCGCTGGAACCTGCCGATGGAGTTTGAATCAACCAACGAATTTGGTGCCGCGGTGAGTCTAAAGGCCCGCCGGTGCTACCAGTTCGAGAAAGTTAAACGCGGCAACGGCTATGTCTCATTTCGCACGGAAGTTCTGACGCCAATCGAGAGCGAGAAGACAAGGTCCAAGATCCTGCAGAAACTTCAAAACGGCTATATCGTGTGGAACTTCGAGAAAGGACTGCCCGTTCAGAAACGCACTCAATGGGATGAAAAAGTCCAGGGCTACGACGGCGCCGACAGTTTCCTTAAATACGTAGGCCGCATGTCAATCAAGCTGGTAGATTCTGATGAACACGAACAGGCGGAAAAGGAACTGACGTACACGTCGCTGACGCCGCTGAAGATCGCGCCGATTAAACTGCGTCGTTCAAACGAACGACCAGAGTTGCGACGGTAAGCAGGTTGCCGTAGGTTCTGCGAAAACGCATTCGTGGGGCGCACGCTGCTAAAAAAATGCTAGCGTCCACCGGCCACAATCTGAAGACGGCGGGAGCTCCGCATCTGTTTCACCATTTTGCTTTTACCATTTCGCCGACTCGCGCTGATTAATCGACCTTGGTTGAAGATGGGATGATTGGTAAAACTTGAGTTAAAGTTCCGACCTTCACACGGAATTCGCAAAATTGCATGGACGCATTTGCAAAGAACCACCATGAAAAATCTCAATCGAGCGTTATGGATGACGCTCAAATATCGCTGGTCTCTCGTTGGATCATTTATTTGCTGCCTCTGTGTCGCTGTCCTTTGGGGGGCGAACTTAGGAGCCGTCTATCCTTTCGTTGAGATTGTCCTCCACGACAAATCCCTTCACCAATGGGTCGATGATCGTTCTGAAAAATCGGTCTCGGCGATCGCGGAACTTGAATCAGAAATTGCTGAACTCAAAGTCGCTGGTGGGCTGGGAGATCAGATCGCGTTACCGGTGAAAACCCAACGTACGATCAATCGGCTGCAATCAGATATCAAAACCGAACAGAAGCGGTTTGATTGGAACCAAACGCTCAAACCCTACATCACTAAGTACGCACCTAAGTCAGCATTCAAAACATTGGTTTGGCTGATCGCGTTCATGATTTTCGGAACGATGCTGCGCGGTTTATTCTTGATGGGAAACATGGTGCTGGTCGCGCGCTTGGGGCAACGGACGGTGTTGGATCTACAAAACGACGTCTTCCGAAACGTCTTGGACATGGAAGTATCCGAGATGGACGTCAAAGGCACCGGCGATCTCATCAGTCGAATCCGCGGTGAAACTAGTGTCATCGGACAAGCGGTAATGGTGCTCTTTGGAAAAACCGTGCGCGAACCGATGAAGATGATCGCGTGCTTGGTCGGCGCGGCCTATGTGAATTGGCGGTTGCTGATTCTTTCCTGTTTGATCTGTCCGATCGCGGGATACCTGATGATCGCACTGGCCAAAGTTACGAAACGAGCCAATCGCAAAGCCATCGAAGAATCTGCGAAACTTCTCGACCGACTCTACCAAGCGCTCACCTACCAGCGCGTCGTGAAGGCTTTCACGATGGAGGATGGTGAACGCGAGCGCTTTCAGCACGTTGCCAACGACGTTTATAAAAAGAGCATGAAGATTGCTTGGTTCAATTCGTTTTCGCGGATCAACAATGAACTCCTGGGTGTCAGCATGATCAGCCTCAGCGTGCTGGCCGGTGGCTATTTGGTGTTGAATCAAGAAACGAAACTGTTCGGGATTCTCATGAGCGCCACGGCGATGGATTTTGGCAGCGTCATGGTGTTCTTTGGATTCTTGATCGGCATCGCGGACCCGTTGAGAAAGATGGCCGACGTTTACAACACTATCCAAGGTGGCGTCGTCGCGGCCGATCGTGTTTTCCCTTTGATTGATCAAACGCCGTTGGTGCACAGTCCTGAGAACCCGACACCGATTCCCGCGGGCGAACTACAGATCGAATTTGACGATGTCGCGTTTGCCTACGATCCTGGCAAACCAATTCTAAAAGGCGTTTCGGCCGTGATTCCGTCGGGGGCTTCGGTCGCGATCATGGGGCACAACGGTTGCGGCAAAAGTACGCTGATCAATCTGGTCCCGCGTTTCTACGAAGTCGGTGGCGGAAGTATTCGAATCGGCGGCGTCGATGTTCGGCAAGCCAGCCTGAAGCAGTTGCGGCAGCGGATCGGATACGTGACGCAGCAAACGATGTTATTCAATGACACCATTGCCGAAAATATCGCTTACGGTCAACCGGCGGCCGATCGGTCTCGGGTCATCCAGGCCGCCAAACAGGCGCATGCTCATGAATTTATTGAGGAACTGGAACTGGGCTACGATGCCAACATTGGCGAACACGGGGGCAAGCTGTCCGGTGGTCAACGTCAGCGTCTGTCGCTGGCTCGAGCGATTTTAAAAGATCCAGACATTTTGATCTTGGACGAAGCCACCAGCCAGATTGACGTTGAAAGTGAAAACTTGATTCATCAAGCATTGTCCAAATTCATCAAAAATCGAACGACGCTGATCATCACGCATCGAATTTCCACTTTGGATTTGGCCGACTACATAATTTTAATGTCTGACGGAAAAGTGATCGACTTTGGCACCCATCAACAGTTGTTAGCGCGGTGCCCCGACTACCAACGGCTGAGAAGCCTCGATCTTGAAGGGGCCGCATAATGGCAGCCGCCCCCCAACCGTCCCATCGGCACTCGGCGTTCGAAATCGTGCGCAACGCCAAAGCGATTCTCACTCACCAGTCGGCAGCCATCGCGCGGGTGGCTGATCGTGTCCCGGCCGATTTCGCGGCGGCCGTCGAAGCGGTCGCTAACTGCCAGGGATGCGTGATCGTCACCGGCATGGGCAAAGCCGGTTGGATTGGTCAAAAGATATCGGCGTCGCTGGCGTCGTTGGGAACCGCCAGTCATTTCCTCCACCCCGCCGAAGCCATTCACGGAGATCTTGGCCGAATTCGATCTGGCGATGTGGTGCTCGCTCTGTCCAACAGTGGCGAAACGGCAGAGATCGTCAACCTGTTGCCGCGCATCGAATCGTTTGGCGTTTCGATTATCGCAATGACTTCTAAATTGGATTCATCGTTAGCCAATCACGCGTCGCTGGTTTTGGATTTTGGTCGCGTTGACGAATCATGTCATCTGGGGCTCGCGCCGTCGGCCAGCACGACGGTGATGCTGGCCCTTGGCGATGCGTTGGCGTTATCGGTTTCGCAACTACGAGCCTTTCAAGCCACGGACTTTGTGAAGTTTCATCCAGGCGGGTCGTTGGGCGTGAAGCTTTCTATGGTCACTGAAATGATGCGTCCGTTGGCATCGTGCCGTGTGGCCAGCGAAACCGAAACGGTGCGCGAAATTTATGTCACCCATCGTGGGGAAAAACGCCGGTCAGGAGTGGTCTTGCTGACCAATGAATTGGGAGAATTGTCAGGTATCTTCACCGACAGTGATTTGGCGAAATTACTCGAACGTCAACAAGACAACCAATTCGACGGGCCCATCGCGGACGTAATGACGCACCAACCAATCACGGTGGCCTCTACCGAACGCACGTCGGTTGCGATCGAAATTCTGGCCAGCCGTAACATCAGCGAACTTCCGGTGGTCGATCACCGCAACCGTCCGCAGGGGTTGATTGATATTACCGATGTGGTCAGCCTCAGCTAACGTGCGCCGTTTCGGCACACCTTCATTCTATGCACTTGTGGCCGCCAAACGTCTATCTGTTTAACGATTACCCGGCAGGCGTCGGTGTTTAAGCTGGGCCCAACGCGGTCGCCTGCCGGCTTGTCGTTAAACGAAAATGGCCTTCATTGAACGGTA
>CAYOZV010000078.1:1322-20681 GCA_964408465.1 uncultured Pirellulaceae bacterium | reverse complement strand
CCAACGACCTCCTCGATGTCAACGAGGCGCTCTAGCCAACTGAGCTAACCGTCCGGATTTGTTCATCAGAGTTTAGCAACTTTCTGACTTGTGGGGTATCGGTGTTTTGGGGCGTTTTGTTCACTTCCGGAAAGATTTTTAGCCGTTTTTCCGACGAAGCTGTGTTTCACCTGTCATATGACTGCGAGGGATAAGACGCCCTTCAGGTTCGCCAGAATTTTGGCCTCGAAACAATTCCCCGCAAGATTCCGAGATATTTGCTGTTTTGCCAAATTGCTGGGGTTTTCTACCCAACGCATCGTTGGAAAACGTATTCTTTTCAGGATCTTGGCCAAGTTGCGAAAACTAAAGGGCGATGGTGCGGTTTGGTGTCTGACAGGAAATATGCTGCCGGGTGATATGTTGCCAAGAGTTATGTTGACTACAAGGTCGTTCATCGAAATATTGGCGATCGGCGGTTGGGAGATTTCCCGAGGCCACACCTGAACCGCCAAGCCACACTCTATTGAATGCACTAAATTTAAAATGTGTCCAACGCGCCCCTTTAGAATCTGCAAAATCAATCGGCAGCGGCGATCGCGAGCAATGGCCACGTGGAGCTTCGGCTGGCTGGTCGTTACTACGATTCTTTTCGCGTCCAATCAGGCGATGGCTCAAGAGAAAACTGGCAGCGACAACAGCGCCGCACATCCGATCATCGACGAAGCGAACCCCGAAGCCGCTGAAATACCGGCGAGTGAATTTTCGGCGCTCTCGGTTGAGGTCCGCAAATGGCAGTCGGAAGAAGCCAGGCCTTTTCTGGAATCGTATTGTGCCGACTGCCATCTAGAGGGCGCCGACGAAGGGGGCGTTACGTTGGATGAATTGTTCAACGAGAGCCCAACCAAAGATTCGATCAAGCTCTGGGATCGCGCGCTGCGTCAACTTCGTTCGGATCTGATGCCTCCGGTTGATATGGATCAACCCACCGATGACGAATGTCGTCAATTATCGCAATGGGTCAAAAGCGTCGTTTTTCAGATTGACACCCGAGAACCCAATCCTGGCCGAGTGGTCTTAGGGCGACTTAATCGCATCGAGTACCGCAACACGATTGCCGACCTAATGCACTACGACATTAACACGGACCTGTTGTTTCCGCCGGATGATACGGGGCATGGGTTTGATAACATCGGAGAAGTATTGACGGTCTCTGGGCTGTTGATGGAAAAGTACATCAACGCGGCCACTGAAATCATTACAGCCAAGGTTCCCCAAGTAGGATCAATGCCGCGCGTGCGTTCGTTCCGGGGAGAGGACTACGAACTGTCGGGTAAGGCGAAACTGGATCAATACAAAGACCCGCGTTTTGAGTATCACTTGGGTGGCAGCGGAAAACTCAATTTTAAGATCGACAAGGCGGGAGAGTATCGTTTGGAACTGGTGCTGGTTGCCGCAGAGAACTACACCGAAGGTGCGGTCGACGACAACGTATGTCATGTTAAAGCAACCTGTGGTGACGACGTTTTGTTGGATGAAGACTTCACCCGCGAGGATTGGAAGTACGTTGCGTTGGAGCTTGAACGTGATTGGGAAAAGGGCACTTACACGATCGAAGTCGACGTCACTCCTGTTCGAGTTTCCCAGCAAACGCGGCAACTGCGAATGCAAATAGATCAGACACGTGTCGTTGGACCCTTGGATGATCCCGATAGCTTTGTGAGACCGGAAAGATACACCGACTATTTCGAGGACATTCCTCTTGAGACCAACGATGCCAAACGCGCATCTGCGGGGCGCATCCTGAAACGGTTTGCGTCGAAGGCGTTTCGCCGACCGGTTTCTCAGGCCGCGGTGGATCGGTTGGTCGACCTGGCGGAATCTGTTTTCAACGCCGAGGGCGGCACGTTTGAGTCGGGAGTGTCGCAAGCGGCGATTGCGGTGTTGTCTTCGCCCAGCTTCATCTTCAAGGAGACTTTTGCTGAAACCTCAGAGGAGCGATTTCCGCGAATCGACCAACACTCTTTGGCAACCCGATTGTCTTACTTTCTGTGGTCGACGATGCCGGATGAGCGACTGATGGCGTTGGCCGATCAGGGGAAACTGCGCGCGAATTTGGACGAAGAGGTTGAGCGGATGATCTCCGACGATCGCTTCGGCGCGTTTTACGAGAACTTTGTTGGGCAGTGGTTGCAAACGCGCGATGTGATGTCCGTTGCTGTTAACGCCGTGGCCGTTTTGAGGCAGGCTGGAGAAGGCGCGCAGGAACAACGGTTGCGTGCTCGTATCAGTGAATTGAAATCCATCAAGGGTGATCTTACGAAGCAACAGCACGACCAATTGCGGCAGGCCTATCGTGATTTGCGGAAGTTATATAACTACGCCAAATCGTTCGAACTGACGTATCGGTTGCGGGAGGCGATGCGTAAAGAGACGGAAATGCTGTTCGCACATTTGGTAGAAACGGACGCGGACCTGATAGAGCTGATCGACTGCGACTATACCTTTGTTAATGAACCGCTGGCCAAGCAATACGGCATACAAGGGGTTAAAGGAAACGAGATGCGGCGGTTGGAACTGAAACCGGAACATCATCGCGGGAGCATCCTGACCCATGGATCTTTGTTGACGGTGACGTCTAATCCCGATCGTACGTCGCCAGTAAAACGTGGTTTGTTCATCCTTGACAATATATTGGGGATGCCCACCGGTGCGGCGCCCCCAGATATTCCCGCGCTGGAGGAAGCCGGTGGCGCAGACCATGATCACTTAACTCTGCGACAGTCCTTAGCGCTGCATCGAGAAGATCCGATGTGCAGTTCTTGCCACAATCGCATGGACCCGTTGGGTTTAGCATTGGAGAATTTTGATGCGTTGGGTCGATACCGAACAAGTGAGTCGGGTGTTGAAGTCGATGCCAGCGGCACGTTGATTACTGGGGAGACGTTCGAGAACATTCAAGATTTGAAGAAAATTCTATCCGAGAATCATCGGGATAAGTTTTATCGCTGTCTGACGGAGAAGATGATGACGTATGCCTTGGGGCGATCGGTTGATTATCATGACACCGAGGCGGTGGACCAAATTGTTGAGCAGATGGAATCCTCAGGCGGACGTGCACGTACGCTGATAAAAGCCATCATTAAGTCCCCCGGTTTTCAGAGGACGAACAGGGAAATTCCTTTTACTGGGATCCATGAGGAGTAAGTATCATGCCAAATGCAAGCCGCCGAAATTTCTTGAGAGGTGCCAGCGCTGCGATCGCATTGCCGGCAATGACATCGCTGTTGCCTGCGACAGCGCTCGCGGAAGAGGCCGCACTTGGTGTGACCGCCGGAAAGGCGCCCCTGCGCGCCGCGTTCATTTACTTCCCCAACGGTGCGATTCAAAACGCATGGTGGCCTGAGGAGAAATCGGGCGACTATGCGTTAAGCCAGACGTTGTCGCCGCTGGAGTCGGTGAAGTCTTCGTTGCAGGTGCTTAAGGGATTGAATTTGGAACCGGCGGAGGCGGGTCGAGATGGTGCGGGTGATCACGCGCGCGGCAACGGCACTTTTTTAACGGGGGTCCGGCTGAACAAAAGTGCCACCGATATTCGCGCTGGCGTTTCCATCGATCAGGTTATCGCCAATCAAATCGGGCAGCAGACGCGATTTAAATCACTCGAGCTGACGTGTGATAACAAACGGAGGTCGGGTGATTGTGATTCGGGTTACTCGTGTGCCTATCAATTTAACATGTCTTGGAAGTCACCCACGACGCCGATGATGCCCGAGGCGAACCCGCGGTTGGTGTTTGAACGTTTGTTTGGATCGGGATCTCCTCAAGAACGCAAAAATAGTTTCGCTCAGCGTTTGCTGCAGCAGAAATCCGTTTTGGATTTTGTGATGCAAGACGCTCGCGCGATGCAGCAACGCCTGCAAAGCTCTGACCGACAGAAACTGGACGAGTATTTGACGTCTGTCCGAACGATTGAAAAACGAATCCAACGCGCCGAACGATTTTCAATCCCTGACGTGACCACCGCGGTCACTCCGGCGGGCGTTCCTGATTCTTACCGCGAGCACATTGCTTTAATGTTCGATTTGATGCGGTTGGCGTTTGAGACCGATTCCACGCGCGTGGCTACGTTCAGTCTGGCCCATGATGGCAGTAATCGGTCGTTCCAAGAGATCAATGTCGTCGAGGGCCATCATGAACTTAGCCACCACAAAAACAATCAGGACGCGATCGAAAAAGTGGCTCGCATTGACAAGTTTTATGTTGAGCAGCTGGCGCGGTTTTTGACTTCGTTGGAGCAAAAGAAAGACATTGACGGAAATTCAATTTTGCACAATTCGATGATCGTTTACGGCAGCGGTAACGCGGATGGCAATAGGCACACGCATACTAACCTTCCGGTTTTGCTGGCGGGCAAAGGTGGCGGAACAATCAATTCAGGACGGCTGGTCGACCACGATTCAAAACCGTTGTCCAATCTGTTTTTGTCAATTGCTGACAGAATGGGTACGCAGAACGTTAAGTCGTTCGGTGATTCTACGGGCCGGTTGAAGGACGTTTAGCGGCGCGGACAAAAGCAATTTTCCGGTCGTTGATGGTTCCAATTGAAAGTGACATCATTTCACTTATGAACTAAACTATTGTGGAATCAGCTTGGGATTCGTTTTTGAAAACATGAGCCGTAATGGGATAGGCGCAAGGCGCCAGTCGCGGGTGCCGGTTGAAAGAAGAAAACATCCGGAGAATGTTGGATGTACAAACCAGCGACTAGCGTGTTGCCGCTCAATTGGCGCTCCCCAGGTCGCATGTTTAACATTGGAATGTGCCAAGGCGCTTCGTGTTGCATACCGTTATAGAAATCTAAAACACCGTGATTGAGAAACTTCCGTCATCCGAATCTGCAGAGCTTCACCAAAAAGGTGCGCCGATGGGGGGGGAAGATTTCTTGATGGATGTTTCGTTCGACGTACCCTATCGACATCGGGTTTGGTTTTGCGAAAGCGTCTTTGAATCTCCCGAAAACATTCTCTGCTGCTGTTTCGTCGATCGCGACAATCGGGCGGAAGACGATGGTGGCGTCGCAGGCCAGATCAGCAGCAAAGTGCAAGTCTGGGTGGATAGCGCTGTCGGCGCATCCAATGCCCAATTTGTGGCGGGGCTGACCGATTGGATTGAAGCGGAATCTGGATTGGAATTGACTCGGCCGGCCGAGGTAATTCATGGCGGTGAGGCTTGCAAAAATGATCCTTCGGTCGTTCAGAATTTGCTCTCCGCGATTAACCAAGACCAGCTCGACCGACGGAGCTACATCGTCGTGGTCGGCGGCGGGGCGGTGTTGGACGTGGTCGGGTATGCGGCCGCGGTGGCTCATCGTGGTATCCGCCTGATTCGTTTCCCGTCAACGACTTTGGCTCAGGCCGATAGTGGTGTCGGTGTGAAGAATGCCGTCAATGAATTTGACAAAAAAAACTGGAAGGGAACCTTTGCGGTCCCGTGGGCGGTTGTGAATGACTATTCGTTGTTGGAGTCATTGCCCGAGTCGACGTTTGTCAGCGGGTTTTCCGAGGCGGTGAAGGTCGCGCTGTTGAAGTCACGATCTTCGTTTGAATTTCTGTGCGACAATGCGGAGCGAATTCACGCTCGAGAGAAGCAGGTTGCCTCACAAGCGATCCAAGAATCGGCCGCGCATCATTTACGACATATTGCTGACGGTGGTGATCCTTTTGAAGTGATGGAAGCACGCCCGTTGGATTTCGGTCATTGGTCGGCTCATAAAATTGAGGCGATCAGTGGGTATGCCGTTTCCCACGGCGATGCTGTTTCGATTGGATTGGCGGTGGACGTGCTGTATTCGGTGGCTCAGTTGGGACTGGATCGTAAAATTGCTGATCGCGTGATCGATTGTTTGAGGCGATTGGGATTGCCGGTTTGGAGCCCGATTCTTGATAGTCATCGCGATGAATTGTTGATGGGTTTGGAAGAGTTTCGTCAGCATCTAGGTGGACGTTTGACGGTGACGATGTTGGCCGATGTTGGTAAGCCTGTGAATGTTCACGATATTGACCAACCGGCGGTTGTCGCCGCGATCAAAGAGCTGCGGGAGCTGAACGCCCGTCTTGGATAGGGCTCTTTAGGGGAAAAAGGCGAGGTAAAAGGCGTGTTGAAAACGAGGTTAAGATTGTGCTTTTCAAGGCACATGGATTGGATTACTATCCACACCCTGTCATCCCCGTCTCCTCCACCCGTTTTACATGAACGCTAACGCCTCTGGCGATAACTCCCCGTCTTCCCCCGCGTTGCTGAGGCCTGCCGGCAAAGCCGCGCGGGTTACCGAAGGTGCTAAGTTTGGCATGTTTGGTGGCGTCTTCACGCCCTGCACGCTGACAATTTTGGGCGTCATCATGTTCCTGCGTTACGGCCAAGTGGTCGGTAACGCGGGATTGATTTGGGCGCTGGTGATTCTGGCTGTTTCCAAACTGATCACGATCTTAACCACGCTTTCGTTGTCCGCAGCGGCGACCAATACAAAAGTCCAAGGCGGTGGGGCTTATTTTCTGATCAGCCGTAGTTTGGGCGTTGAATTTGGCGGCGCTATCGGTGTCGTGTTCTTTTTGGCTCAGGCGATTTCGGTGTCGATGTATGTCATTGGTTTCACCGAGGCGTTTGTGCAGACGGTGCCGTTTGCGATTAACTTCAAGTTAGTCGCGATCATCTGCAACACGATTGTTTTTGCGTGCGTGTTTATCGGCGCTGGATGGACGATCAAGCTGCAGTATTTCATCCTGTTGACGTTGGTGGCATCGTTGGTTTCCTTTTTCATGGGGGCTCAGCCACTGTTTAGTGTGGAGACGCTGCAGGCAAATTTGGGCAGTGCCTATGCGGTCAGTGAAAGCGGCAGCCGCGAGAATTTGTTTACGATGTTCGCGCTGTTTTTTCCTGCGGTGACCGGCATCATGGCGGGAGCCAACATGTCTGGCGATCTCAAGAATCCCAGCAAAGCGATTCCTACGGGAACGCTTTGGTCGATTGTGGCCACCGCGATCGTGTACGCCGCGATGGGGGTGATGCTGGCCGGTTCAGCCACCAACGAAGCGCTGCATAATGATCGTTTGATTGTTCGAAGTGTCGCGCTTTGGCCGTGGTTGATCACCGCTGGCGTCTTTGCTGCGACGTTGTCCAGCGCCCTTGGCAGCATGATGGGAGCACCGCGCATCCTCCAAGCTTTGGCACGCGATACGATCTTTCCCAAGCTTAAGCTGTTCGCAGCCGGCAGCGGACCCAATGCCGAACCTCGCCGGGCGATCATTTTGACGTATGTGCTGTCCACGATCTGTATCGTCGCGGGTGATTTGAACTCGATCGCTCCGTTGATCACGATGGCGTTTATGATCACTTATGGAACGATTAACTTGGCGACGTTCTATGAAACGATCACCAAGAACCCCAGTTACCGCCCGACGTTTCGTTACAGCCACTGGGGAACTGCGCTGTTGGGTGCGGTGGGATGTGCCAGCGTAATGTTGTTGATTGATCCTTATTGGGCGTTTGGATCCACCGCGATCATGGCCGGGATTTATTATTTCATCTATCGCAAACAGGTCGTTTCGCGCTGGGGTGATCTGAGTATCGGGTTGATGTTCGAACGGACACGCAAGAACCTGCTGAAGTTGGAACAGACGCTGTACCATCCCAAAAACTGGCGTCCGATTATTTTGGCGATGAGCGGCGGCAGCACCAATCGTCGTTATCTGGCGATCTTGGGTCATTGGCTGACCAGCGGTCATGGCATTCTCAATATCGGTCAAGTCATTCAAGGCAACGTCGAAGACAGAATCGATCGAATCGAGAGCCAGGAAAAGGTGCTCAGTAACTTCATCCGCAAAGAAGAGTTGGAGGCCTTTCCTAACGTGGTTGCCGCCCCGTCATTGTCGGAGGGGATTGAGTATTTGATTCAGTGCAGCGGTTTGGGGGCGCTGCGTCCCAACACGTTGTTGCTGGGTTGGCCCGGCGCCGAAAGCAAAGCAGAACCGTTGGTCGCTTCGATGCGGGTGATCGAAGCGCTGGGGCGCAACTTGATCATCGCGAAATTTAACCATACCGACGAAGATCCATGGGTTGCGCCTGCGGGCACGATCGACGTTTGGTGGCGGGGGCGACAGAATGGCGAGCTGATGTTGTTGCTGGCTCATTTGCTCAAACAGAATCGCGCGTGGCAAAATCGAAAGATTAGACTGATGCGAATCGTCAGCGACGAAGCAGGGGTCGATGAAGTTGACCGGCATCTCAAGGAGTTGGCGATCCAATCTCGGATCGAGGTCAAAACCGAAGTGTTTGTCTCGGACGACCCCACATCGGTCATTCAGCGCCAGTCGCGTCATTCGGCGATCGCCTTTTTGGGCTTCGCTCTGCCCGCGGAGGGCACTGAGGCTCATTTTTTCCATTCGATGGAGCAGATGTCGATGGACATACCGCGCACGCTGTTAATTCGCAGTATCGGGAACGTTAAGCTCGAATCTTAGTAATCGCAGTGGATCTTGCTAAAGATCCCGCCGTTACCCCAAAAGTGGCCCAATAATTGACGTTTTGTGGTGATCCTCCAGTGTGGGGTCCGGATCTTTCAAAAGGATCCACTACACCGCTGATAAAAACCGCCATTTCGTCGGAAAACGGACGTTTTGTAAATTGCGTTTGCTCAATTGCCGAAATGTTATTTATCATAGGCCGCTTGCGAAAAGCTGCCCGTTTCTACGGCCACCTTTTCGCGTTTTGTCCAACCCTTTGCCAAACGATTCCTAATGGGGAATTACGAGGATTTCATGTCGACTGAAACTGCTCCCGTTGAAACTACTACAGACAACGTTTCCTTTCGTTGCTTCAATGGATGTGAAGGCCGTCATTCGGTATTTGAGGTGATTTATCGTTGCCCCAAATGCAACAGCCTGCTGGAAGTACATCACGAACGTGATCCACTGAAAAAGAAATCAGCCCAAGAGTGGAAGCAAATCCTCGACTCGCGCGCCAGCACGACCCAGTGGCCTTACGGCAGCGGCGTGTGGGGAATGAAGGAGTGGGTCATTCCGTCGATGAGCAACGACAATGTTGTCAGCATGAACGAAGGTAACACCAACCTTTTTTGGGCTGACCGTTTGGGGCAGCAGCTGGGCGTGCCAGATCTGTGGATTAAGTTGTGCGGCAACAGTCACACCGGCAGCTTCAAAGATCTTGGGATGACGGTACTGGTCAGCGTCGTTAAACAGATGATGACGATGGAAAACAACCCGGTCAAAGCCGTTGCCTGTGCATCGACCGGAGACACCAGTGCGGCGTTGGCGGCGTATGCCGCGTATGCTGGAATTCCTGCGGTGATCTTTTTGCCGGCGGGCAAGGTCAGCACGGCTCAGTTGATTCAACCGGTTTCCAACGGAGCCCACGTGTTGGCATTGGACACTGATTTCGATGGTTGCATGAAGATCGTCCAAGAAGTCACCAAAGACAGCAGCATCTATCTGGCTAACTCGATGAACAGTCTGCGCATCGAAGGTCAAAAAACTGTCGGCATGGAAATTGTTCGCCAGTTCAATTGGCAGGTTCCCGATTGGATCATCATTCCCGTCGGAAACTTGGGTAACATCAGCGCCTTGCATAAGGGGTTCCAACTGATGATGGACCTCGGCGTGATTGATAAGATGCCTCGACTGGTGGCGGCTCAGGCGGCTCAGGCGGATCCGTTTTACCAGTCTTATAAAAATGACTTCAAGGAAAAAGTGTCGGTAACCGCCGGCGAAACATTAGCCAACGCGATCCGCATCGGTGACCCGGTCAGCTACGACAAAGCGGTTGCCGCGGTAAAGGCGACCCACGGCATCGTCGAACAAGCCACCGAAACGGAACTGGCCCAAGCGTCGGCCGAAGCGGACTTAACCGGCATGTATTGCTGCCCGCACACGGGTGTCGCGATGGCGGTGTTGAAGAAATTAGTCGCCAACGGCACGATCAAAAAATCCGATCGAACGGTCGTCATCAGCACGGCTCATGGCTTGAAGTTTACCGATTTCAAAGTCAACTACCACGAATCAAAACTGGCGATGGATTGCACGATGGCCAACCCGCCCAAATACCTGCCCGCCGATGCAAACGCCGTAAAGGACGAGATTGCCAAGCGTTTGGAAAGCTAATTCTCCTGTCGTCAAGTTTGGAGTGAGGCAATGCAGATCGATCCTGCGGACATGAGCACGCGCGACGTTTACCGACTGCTGGTTCAGTTGGTGGTGCCGCGTCCGATTGCTTGGGTGTCTACGGTTTCCGATACGGGGGTTACCAATCTGGCGCCCTACAGCTTTTTCAATGCCGTGGGAGCCAATCCGCCGACGCTGATGTTCTGTCCGGTTAACAAACGTGATGGATCGTTTAAGGATTCGTTGCGGAACGTGATCGACAATGGCCAGTTTGTGGTCAATGTCGTTTCGTATGACTTGGGGCCTGCAATGGTGCAGTCGTCTAAGGAGTTCGAAGCTGAGATCAGCGAATTTGAAACCATTGGCATCGAATCGGTGGATGCGACGATTGTGACACCGCCGCGCGTGGCCAATTCATTGGCTCAGTTTGAATGCCGGCTCAATCGTGTCATTCATCTGGCCGACGGACCCGCCGGCGCCAACATCGTGATCGGAGACATCGTGCAAATTCATGTCGCAGATCATATTCTCAACGAACCCGGAAAGATCGACGCCGAGAAACTGGACGCGATCGGTCGCATGGGCGGTGCGAACTATACCAGGACGACCCAGCGGTTTGAGCTGAAGCCGAAGTGAGAATTCTCCGCGCGCACCGTAGGATGGATTTTCAATCCGTCCACACGCGGATTCTTGGACGGACTGAAAGTCCATCCTACGGAGTGCAAGGGCGTTTTGGTATGATGAGGGCTTCAGCAATCTCCTCCTTCGCCTTACGAAGCACTCATGCACAAACTTGCGCTCCATTGGAAAATTCTCATCGGCATGGTCGCGGGAATCATCGTTGGCGTTTTGGCCACGATGATTAACTCAGACGCGTTGCCCGCCAACGCGTGGGTCGTCGATTGGATTAAGCCTTTGGGTTCGATGTTTGTTAACGTGCTGAAAATGATCGCGATTCCGCTGATTGTGGCGTCTTTGGTCAAAGGCGTTTCGGATCTGGAGGACCTTTCGAAGCTGTCTAAGATGGGGCTGAGAACGCTGGGCCTTTATCTTGCGACGACGGTGATCGCCGTTTCGCTGGGGCTGTTGATCGTCAACGTGGCTCGGCCGGGTCTCTCGGTGCCGGAGCAAACGCGTGAGAGCTTGGTGGAAAAATTCGGCGGCAAGGCCTCCGAAAAAGAAGTCTCGGCCACCAATCAACAGGGGCGCGGACCTTTGTCAGCGCTAGAGGATGTGATTCCCGATAACATCTTGAAGGCCGCGACCGACAACGGGTCTATGCTGCAGGTAATCTTCTTTGCGATCTTTTTCGGTGTCGGATTGATCCTCGTGGATAAGGTAAAAGCGGCGCCGGTGAAGCAATTTTTCGACGGTGTCAATGAAGTCATCCTCAAGATGATCGATCTGATCATGTTGGCCGCGCCGGTGGGGGTGTTTGCCCTGTTGGCGGCGTTGGTGGTGGAAACGCAGGATCCGCAATTACTGCTGGCGTTGATCTATTACGGATGCTGCGTGGTGGCGGGGTTGGCGACGATGATGTTTGTCGTCTATCCCACGGCGGTGAAGATTTTAACGGGCGTGGGCTATAGAAGGTTTTTCCAAGGGATCTTGCCGGCGCAAATGTTGGCGTTTTCGACCAGTTCCAGCGCCGCGACGCTGCCGGTGACAATGGAACGCGTAGAAGAACATTTGGGTGTGGAGAAAGAAGTCAGCAGCTTCGTTTTGCCCATCGGAGCCACGATCAATATGGACGGCACCAGCCTCTACCAAGCGGTTGCCGCGGTGTTCATCGCGCAGGTGTTGGGGATTGATTTGACTTTCCAAGACCAGATCACGATCGTGACCACTGCGACGTTGGCTTCGATTGGTTCTGCTGCGGTTCCCGGTGCGGGGATGGTGATGCTGGTGATCGTGCTGGAGGCGATCAATGTGCCGGCGTATGGTTTAGCGTTGATTTTCGCGGTGGATCGTCCGTTGGATATGTGCCGCACGGCTGTGAACGTGACCGGTGATGCGGCGGTCACGATGCTGGTCGCCGGAAGTGTTGGCAAGCTTGGCGAAGCCCAGGTGAAAGATTGGGACGATCACTATCGGCCCGACGGCGAAGACGACGGAGATGGCGGAGATGGCGGAGATGGCGGAGACGAGGAAACGGTCGACGGTGGAATAGGCTGATCCTCATGATTGGCCGCAGCGAAAGATCGGCTTCATTCGGTGCGTTTATTTTTGTCTTCGTTTGGGTTTGGGTTTGGGTTTGGGGCTGAGGCTGGGGCTGGGTCTTGGTACTTCCAAAATCGTTTGGCCGTAACGACGCCGGCGATCAGCGTTCCGAGAAACAGAAGCAGAAGAATCAGATTACTGCGACGCCGCGCTCTGCGTCGTTTTAACATAATCGAAGATCGAAGTTGGTCGCTACGCCCGACCATTTCTTGTGGGCCGTCTTTGGCCGAGGGTGTATTTGTTTCAGGGATTTCAGCAGGAAGAGGTTGCTGAGATTCGGCAGCCGGTGATTTGCTGGTTTGAATGGTGGATCTTTGATTGGCAAATAAGTGGCCGCAGCAGGTACATCGCACGCGGTCGGTTACGTGCGGGGCTGCTTCGAAGACGAATTCGCAGATCGGACATTCCAGCGTTACCAGCGACATCGGATTCCTTGAAGGGCCAGGTGTAAATTGCCTCAGGGGCGGGCTTTCGGTCGAACGTGGGCTACGGCTTAAGTGTCACTTTTGGCGTGCGGCGTTTAGGGTAACAGGTGCGGCAGATTTCACAGACCATGCCATTGCAACCACGCGCCGAACAGTATTCGCGCCCATAAAAGATAATCTGCAAATGCAGTTTATTCCATGACGACTGGGGAAACAGTTTTTTAAGATCGGCTTCGGTTTGTTTGACGTTTTTTCCATTGGTCAAACCCCAGCGCTGGGCCAAACGGTGAATGTGGGTGTCGACGGGAAACGCGGGGACTCCAAACGCCTGAGCCATCACAACGCTGGCCGTCTTGTGACCGACGCCTGGTAACGTTTCTAGCGCGTCGATGTCTGCAGGAACTTCGCCGTCGTATTGGTCGACCAAGATTTTTGAGAGCCCCGCAATCGCTTTCGATTTTTGAGGCGAAAGTCCGCAAGGGCGAATGATCTCCAAGATTTTTTCTTGCGGGATCTTGACCATCTTCGCCGCAGAATCTGCCAATTTAAACAGCGCGGGCGTGACTTCGTTTACCTTCAGATCGGTGCATTGGGCACTCAATAACACCGCGACCAGCAACGTGAAATCGTTGGTATGGTCCAGCGGGATCGGCGGGTTGGGATAGAGCTGAGTTAGTCTTTTGAGGACATATTCGGCCCGTTCGGCTTTCTTCATCCTATTGCTTGTCTTCTGCTGCCGCGGGTTGGCTGCCGGTGTTGTTGTCAGATGATTTCTCTGTAGGGCTCTCTTTTTCGGATGGCTCTTCCTTTGACGGCTCTTCGTTGGAAAGCTCTTCGTCGGAAGGCTCATCGTTTGAAGTTTCCTCAACCGCAGGTTGCTCGGTTTCAGTTGCAGCTTCCTTGGACTCAGCTTCATCCGCGGCAGCCATCTCTGGTGCATTTGCGTCCTTATCAAAGGATTTTGTTTCTGGTTCAGCAGGAGGCGGGACGGGAGCTTCCTTTTGCGTTTCTGGTTGGCCAACTTTGCGGAATTTGTATTCGTGGTCGCGTTTGCGAATCACTTCGGCGGAGATAATGTAATCGGGCGTGGCGTTGGGGATATCCGTCGCTTCTCCGTTGATCTCGATTGCTGTACGAACCAGTTGGTCGGTGGTTGCGTTCCCATCAATGATACGCCCGAAAACGGTATGCTTACCATCAAGATCCGTCGTGCGTTCGAGCGCGATGATAAATTGGCTGGCTCCGGTGTCGCGTGACCGCGTCACCGCCATGCTCAGCACGTCGGTGAAGTGGGGCCGTGCGTCGGGTTCGTAACACTCGCAGTAAATGGTGTAGCCGGGAGTTTTTCGGGAAGCATCCTCGCGCGTCGGCCCGCCTGTTTGAGCGCGGAAACTTTCAATGACGCTGTGAAACAAACAGTCATCGTAAAATCCACTTTCGACCAACGAGATAAAATTTGCGACCGCTTGCGGGGCTTCGTTCTCATACAGTTCGACCGTGATTTCACCCTTGTTCGTTTTCAACAGCACCCGAGGGAGGTCGTTTGATTTGAATTCGCGCTGGCGAATCAGTGCCTCATCAAAAATCTCTCGCGCGTCGATCTTAATGCGGCCGGCTTTGGCTGCGTATTCAAAGTAGGCGGGGTGGATGCCGGCTGCGATCAGCTGATCGCACGCTCTCAGCACTTCACGATCGTCGCCATTGTTAGCGTCGTTGAGCAAAATGCCCATGACGGCTTGGATGTTTTTTTGGTTGGTCGCGTCTGCGGTGATGGCGGTTAGGCAGCTTTGCTTGAGCTCTTCGATCGTCTCGTTCAGCTCATCCAAGACATCTTGGTACTTGCTTTGTAGCGCTGTCAGGTCACCATCGCCGTTATTGATTTGAGCCTCAATCGTCGTCAATTGGCTATTGAGCGTCGCCATCTGCGCTTTTAAGTCATCGACCGCTTGCTGGGCTGAGTCTTGAAAACCGAGGCAGCAATTTGCCATGGAGAACAAGAGGATCAAGGCAGTTAAACTGATCACGGGGTTCCAAACGAATGCCGGAATAACAAGTCCATTTTTTTTCATCGCGATAGATCTCTTCTGAGCGGTTGATGCACCACAGGTGCGTTGGCCAATTTCGTTTTAGTTAATTATTTAGATGTTGATTGTTTAGTTGTTTCTTTGCAGTAGATCAAAAGAGCTGGGTGAGTCTTCGTCGTTTTCGTCGTTGCCATCATCAGGCGTTGAAACGGTCGTCACGGGGCTGCCCACCGGCGATTTGACGTAATCATGCGATCGTTTATTTTCGATTGTGACCGAAATGATTCTGGAAGGATTGGCTTTGGCGGCTTGGAATTTGGTCGCATCGTAGGTGGTCAGTTGATAGACAACCTGCAATCCCTGTTCGTTCATGACACGGCCGAACGCTGTGAATCGTCCATCCAAATCAATTTTTGGCTGATGGGAGATTAAGAATTTCGCACCCGTATTACCCAGCGCGTTTGGCATCATGGTCAGCGTTCCGGCGAAATGGCTGCGGGCTTTTTCGCGAGTGGCTTCCCCTGGGATGGTGTATCCGACGGTTCCGGTGCCGTTATCGTTGGGACACCCTGTGGCCGCGTACTCGCTGGGAATGACTTGAAAGAACGCTCGGCCGTCGTAGTAACCGTCTTCTGCCAGCGCCACAAAATTGTTCACGGTTAAGGGGGCCTGGTTTTCAAAAAGTTCCACGCGAAAGGTACCTTCGGTCGTTTTAAAGGTCGCGATCGGAAGGTCGGCGGTCTGGCTTTCTAAACGTCTGGTCAGCAATTCGTCTTGCCATTTTTGATTGGTTTCTTCGAGGTGTTCATAGTACACCGGTTTGAGAGTTCCGATTTCTTCCAGTCGGTCGAGGATCATACGTGCGCGTTCGAAATCCTGTAAAGCGTAACTGGCGCGGAAGGCGCGAATCAAAATCTCCCAAGGCAGCTTCTCCTCAGACAACATCAAACTACAAATTTCCAAGGCCAATTTTGGATTGAAGTGCCCCTCGGGGCCCGTGGGATCCAACGCCTGCTGCACCTGTTGCATGACCAATATCGTGGAAAATCGGTTGCGTCCGGGGGCCAGGCGAAACAGGTCAACTGCTTCGCCAACGATACGTTGTTCTAGAATTTCGTTTTCGGCTTCCAGAAGCTTGAGGACTCTCATGTGCTCTTTTTGCTTTTCGACAAAACCGATCGGAATGGTGCGATATAGTTTGTCGACCTGCCGTTTGTTTTCCATCAGCGTGGTACGGGTTAACTCAAATTGGTTCATGGCCGCCTGCGCTTCGGAGCTGAGCGGTTCTAAATCTTGAAGTTCTTCGGCCGAGGATTTGTCGCCACTGCGGGTTGAGGATCCTTCGCCGCCACGACGCCTTTGGTTGCGGTTGTTGGATTGGGCAAACGTTTCGGCGGCCATCGCTAACACAAGCAGCATGCATACTACAAAGGATAGTCTCTTGAAAAGCTTCATCTGATAACTCGAAAAAATGGAATCGTTGCGGTCGTGGTTCGGATCGTGGTTGCGGTCGTGGGTGCGAAAGCGTCGGTTACGGTGTTGGAGCGGCGGAAGCACTCGTGGGGCTTTGTGGTTGTCGTGGTGTTGGTTATTCTGCGGTGACTTTATGGGGGCGATATTCGTGGTCGCGCTTGCGTATGACTTTGGCGCTGAGGATTCTGTCGGGCGTGATGGATTCGATGGGAACCTCTTGGGGCGGTTTATCTTTCTCTTCTTTCATTTCGTGCGTTGGAATTAAACGCCCCGCGTTCTCCATGCCCACAATCACACGTCCGAAGACCGTGTGCCGCCCGTCCAGAAATACGGTTGGTTCATAGTTGATATAGAACTGGCTGCTGCCGGTGTTGGGTTGCTCGGATTTAGCCATGCCCAAGTAGCCGTAAAAATTGGAGCGTCCGCCTTTGGTCTCATCGTAGATGAAATAGCCGGGATCTCTCACGGAGTAGCCGTGGCCATCAAAAGCAATCATTCCTGTTTGAGCCATGAATCTGGCGATCACACGGTGGAAAATGACATTGGTGTAAAACCCAGATTCTACGAGGTCAATAAAGTTACCTACCGTTTGGGGGGCTTCATTTTCAAACAGTTCAATAATGATGGGGCCTTTGGTGGTGGTCAGTTCGACGCGCGGAAGTTCATCATCGGTTTCGGCGGCGAGTATCTCTTTTTCTTTTTCGTACGCCGATTGCAGTGACGTGCGTATCGCTAATAGTTTGTCATCCGCGCCGGTGAGCTGCTCGAGAACATGCGGCGGAATCGCAGCGATGATTTCATTGGCTTGAGTGAATTGGTTTGTCTTAAGCAGCGCCAGCGCTAGATCCAATTTCAGCTGATCAGAATCCGGTTTGAGATTCTCTAAGCGTTTTAAAACGGCAACGGTCTGGGCATCGCGATCCGTTTTGAGCAATTCTCTGCGTACCGAAAAAACGGTTTCGGGCACCGAATCGGGAACCGATGGAGAGTCCTCATGGTTGAGAAATAGGTCGATCGCAAGCGACTCAAATTCTTCTCGAAGCGGCTGTAGTTGAGCCACGTTGGTGTCCCACTTCTCGCTCCAAGTGTAAGATTCTTCGGCGCCGTCGAGATAGAACCGCATCTCGGCTTCGGTGATCAGCCGAATTTTGCCTCGCATCTGCTGCAATAGTTGCTCATAGCGTTCGGCTTTCTCATTGACGGTGAGTTCAGCAAGCGGTTTGGTGGATTGGGCCGATTCGGTCGATGGCGTTGAAGAGGACTGACCCAAGCAAACCGCGTTGCAATGGTGCGATTGCGTGGCGGCGCAAAGGATCGCTGCAAAAAAAGCGACTTTGAGAATGAAGCCGGGGGTTCGCTTTAGTAAGATCACGATTAGCATATCCTGTTTGCTGATGGGGCCTGACGCGATCAAGTATTTTGATGCGGGGTGGCTCCCTTTAATATATCTATCGTCGAGCCGATTTGAATCCGAACGTTGCCTAAAGAGAGACAATGGCCAAAATCCGTCGTGGGAAAAATCTGAAACATTGGAAAAGTCATCGCCCTTTAGCCGATCAGGGCAAGCTGCGCATTGTGGGCGGAAAGTTCCGAGGGCGGCAGATATCCTATTCAGGTGATCCAGTTACGCGACCCATGAAAGATAACATTCGGGAAGCTGTTTTCAATTTGATCGGTGGCTACGTCGAAAATAAGGTTGTCTTGGACCTTTTCGGCGGCACCGGCGCGATGGGGTTAGAAGCGATCAGCCGCGGAGCCTGTCGAGCGTTGATCGTCGAGCGGCACATTCCAACGGTGCGCGTCATCAAAGAGAATATCCATTCGCTGGGGTTGGACGAAATGGCCGAAGTAATGACGGGGGATTCGTTTTTTTGGGGGCGCAAGTTCATCAAAGAAAAGGACACTTGGCCCTCGGAGCCGTGGGTTGTGCTGTGCTGCCCGCCCTACGATTTTTACGTTGATCGTTGGGATGAATTGCAAATTTTGATTCAATCCATGTTCGACGCCGCTCCGCAGCAAAGCATTTTCGTTGTGGAATCTGACGATCGTTTTGACCCGCAACGACTGCCTGATTCTGACGGTTGGGAAGTCCGCCAGTACGCTCCGGCGCGAGTGGCGATTTACAAAAAAGGCGCAATGTGACTCAGATGAAAACTCGATTCACCTTCAACGGCCAAAACTACGATGCTGATTTAGCCGCCGGAATCAGCATCGCGCGTGCAGTGTCCATCATCTCAGTCGACGGTGGCGAGGGTTTCGATGTTGGCGATTTGAAAATTGAGCGGACGGCGTTCAAGGATGCTGATTTCGTTGGCGATGTTTCTGCAGGCGGTTCTTGCAATGTGGACGTGCTGAAAATCAATCCGCATTGCAGTGCCACCCATACCGAGACGCTGTTGCATATTGTGGATCGAGAAAAGTGGCCGCTGAAAAACAGCACCGTTGCCGATGTCGCGTTTCCGATCTTTACGCCCTGCGTGTTGCTGTCGGTTGAACCTACCGCCGGCAGCGACGCAATGAACGCCGGCCAGAACTATTGGCCGGAAATTGATTCCGACGATTGGGTTGTGACCGCGGGCGCGATTGCCCAAGCGTTGGAGAAACTCAAAGCTGATCTGGATTTTGATTTCAGTGGTGAGCCTTATGCGCTGCTGATTCGTACTCCCCAATCGGGCCGTTGGTCCTTCGATAGTCCCGGCGCGGTGCCGTACCTGACGTGCGAGGCGATGACGCTGATCGGTGACTCCGCCTGCCGCCATTTGTTGGTGGATCTGCCGTCGGTTGATCGACGTAATGATGACGGATTGTTGGTGAATCATCATCAATTTTGGGATGTCAACGTTGACGCAACGCCAGGAGCAGATGTTCGCAGCGACCGGACTATTACTGAACTGGTGACGGTTCCCGAGCGATTGAGTGACGGAATATATTTGCTTGATTTGCAATTGATACCTTTGCCCACTGACGCGACGCTAAGCCACCCCGTGCTGTTCCCCGTTGCGTAGGTTCGGTCGACAACGGTCACGCCCCACTTTCTGGATGAGATTTGCGATTGAGCAAGTT
>CAYOZV010000078.1:0-1222 GCA_964408465.1 uncultured Pirellulaceae bacterium | reverse complement strand
ATGGGGCGAGTTTACGATGAGTGAAGTTTAAGAAGTCCGTAACAAAACACACTTCATTTTTCGGCCCAATCACGGGCCTTCTTGGGGCTGCTCGAGAGAGATTGGATGCCGGCATTCAGGGCCTTTTAAGTGTTGCATTGAACAAAGATGCTAATTTTGCAAAGTCCCTTTCACGCAAGAGTTCTAGGCGTTTTGGCCGCTTCTTGGGGTAGCTAATTAAAAAAATCGGCAAACTTTAACAGCGCGATATGGTTGCTAGCAAATTTGCCAATGCGAATATGAACTCTCGATAGATTAAGTGAAACAGCGCTTCCGATAATCTTAATATCAGAACGCGATTGCAGCGGTGCTTCTTTCTGACGAGCATTTTTTTTCAACGCCGCTGTTCACACGCGCCGGTCGAACAGGTTTTAGATGCAACTCACATCAAGATGGATTTCATTACTGGGCGCAGCAACGTTCTGTGTCGTGATGTGTTCGGCCCTTGACGATGTTGCCGCCCAGAGCCACCGGTCGATTGAAGTTCGGTCTGCCCCTGCCCCACCGATTGTGCTGGATCTGGTTAACGCAGATTTTCAAGCTGACACCAACACTGCCGCAATCGCGGTCCCCGTCGACGGCCAAAATTGGGAGGTCGGGGATGAGGCCATGAGCGATGGCCGACCAGGATTCGTAGCCCTTAGCCAGCAAACGGTTCAATCGCCGGCCGCTGATGAGGTGACCCAACAAACGGATGTGATGCAAGAGGAAGTGACGCGACTGGCCAAAGCACGACCTGGAAAAGCACGCCCCGGAAAAGCAAGACCAGAGAAAACGCGGCCTGGCAAAGCACGACTGGCCAAGCGACCCGTTGCTGCTCAACACGCCAAGTCATCCACCGGGGCGAAGTCTGGTAGGAAAAAACAGGGGTGGGTCTCTCCTGTAGCGATCGTGTCCCAATTGAAGACGCTTTCGGCAAACCCCGCAACCGCGCAGTGGGCTGGCGACGTCCAACGTTTGATTGAATTGCTGTTGGAAGAACCAACGGTGTCTTCGACCGGCAGTGCGGCCATCTTGATGCAGTTGGAGACTAAGGTCCGAGAATTAGACCAAATCATCCTGAACTTCAATCATCAACCTTCGGTCACGCCGAGCACCGATCCGCTCACCAGCCAATTGAGTCGGCTTCGTTATGATTTGGCAAAGCGCACCGTCATTTGGCGGACGATCCAAAAACTTCCTG
>CAYOZV010000077.1:0-20792 GCA_964408465.1 uncultured Pirellulaceae bacterium | reverse complement strand
CCCATCTCAAGTGAGTGCCATTGGGCGGGAGCCTGCCAAATAGCGCGTTCGGTGGCGGGAGTCACGAGACGAGGTACCGAGGTGCGGCCTTGGTCACACGGGTGGCGTTCTGGAATCTAATTCTTTTGCCAGCGTCTGGGGTCGATTCGGAAATAGGTCGACAAAAGATCAAACAGATGCGGGTGTTGATGTTTTAGCTTGCGCGGTTGCTCAAAGAAGGTCTCGCAGCTGACGGCGAAGAATTCTGCTTGGTTGGTGGCCCCGTAGTGATCCAGAAGGGTTTGAATGCGCTGTTGTTTGCACCGCACAAGTTCAGCGTACTCGTGGTCGACCAGTTGTTGCCAGCGAGTCGATGTTGCTTCGTCGTCGAACATGACGTTGCCGCCCATTTCACCATCGAGCCCGTCGAGTGCGTGGGCAAACTCGTGAACGACCAGATTGCGGCCGTCGTCTGGATTGCGACCGCCGCTGAGCGTGTCATGCCATGAAAGGATAATGGGTCCGCCTTGCCACGCTTCTCCGGCGCGGTGGCTGTCGTGGGCGATAAGGCCGTCGGTTGTTTTGCGGACGAAGGCTCTGGGGTAAACCAGAATGCTGCTGACATTTTCGAAGTAAAATTCGGTCACCCCCAACAACATCAAAGCGGCCTGTGCGGCGATCGTGACTTTCATTTCTTCGGTTACTCTCAAGCCTTCACAGCCTTCCCAATTCTTTTCGGCGACAAAGACTTTCACGATCTGCTTGAGTCGACCAGCCTCGAATTCGTTCAGATCCCAGCTCAGCCGAACATTGCGGTTGAGGTGCAGCGACCAAGCTTCTGGCCAAGGCGCGGCCAACGTTTTTCTGCGGCGTCGATTCTTGAACCAATTAAACATGGTCGTTTATCTTAACGGTTTTAAAATGTTTGCTGCGTTGGTTGACCATCGAAACACACTCGCTGGCGCGAATGGGGAAGTGTTGCGGTAGTAATAATTTTTACCGGCAATGGACGCTAATAAACGCGAATGTCATATCCGTTTTTTTATTCGCGTTTATTGGCGTCCATTAGCGGTTCTAAAACTATCTTTGCGTTTGTTAACCTAAGGCGACGCCGATTTGGGGAGGGTTTCCACGCAGGAAATCGGCGATTGACATCGGTTTTTTTCCTGCGGGTTGCACGATGTCGAGTGACAACTGCCCTGCCCCAGTTTGAACGACCAACTCCGTTTTATCAGATTGTATGACCACGCCGGATTCTGCTTCAGCGTCTGAGGGAGACATAACCGTTGCCTGATGGATGATCAGTCGTTGTTCTGGTTTGCCTTCGAGTTGCCAAGTGGTAAAGGTGCCGGGCCAGGGTTGAAACGCGCGGATTTGATTTTTAATTTCGGCCGCAGATCGCGACCAATCAATGCGACCATCGGATTTATTTAATCGTGGCGCTTTGGTGGCTTGAGATTGTTTTTGCTTGGCGCCAATTTCTGAGGTGCCGTCCCAGCCCTGAAGTATCTCGATGGATTTATTGACGGCATCAACGCCTAAAAGCGCCAGTCTAGGTTCGATCTGTTCGGTGGTTTCTTCGGTTCCAATTTCTGTTTCAACTTTCGCCAGACATGGGCCACCGTCAAGCCGCGGCGTCATGTGGATGATCGTGACACCCGTGACGGTATCGCCGTTGTAGATGGCCCAGTGAATGGGAGCAGCGCCACGATACTTTGGCAGCAACGAACCATGCAGATTGATTCCGCCCAGTTTGGCCGCTGCTAAAGCTGCTTTGGAGAGTATCTGGCCGTAGTCACAGACCACCAATAGATCCGCGTTAAACGCGCGGAGCGTGGCGACCGCGTCGTCGGTGTTGATACTTTGGGGATCGAGAATTTGTAGTCCGTGAGCTTCACCAAGATCACGTGTTGGATTTTCGGCCGTCTTACGGCGTTTACCCGAATCGGCGATCGGTCGAGTCACCAGTGCGGCGATCTCATGATCCGATTGAATAAGGTTTTCAAAAGCAGGGACAGCGAAAGGGCCGGTGCCAAAGAGAATGAGTTTCATCAGGTTGTGGTTGAAAGAGATAGATTCGGAAGCAATGCTTTTGTTTAATGGCAATGGTTTAACCGCAATGCCGTTAAACGAATCAAGCTAATTAGCTGCAGTACCGCTGTTCGTAAGCCTTTAGATGTTCGGCGATTTCTTCATCCGCGGGGATACTGCCGGCCTCGCGGCGGGCAGCGAAGTCGTCCTCGAAGGTTTCGACCTCGCCTTCGACCAAACGGGTTTCGGATTCCGAAAGTCGGTCGATAAACATGATGCCCTGCAAGTGATCGAGCTCATGCTGAATGGCGCGGCCCAGCAAACCATCGGCGTCCATCTCGATCTGGTTGCCTTTTAGATCATAAGCCGACACATGAATGGCTTCCGGTCGGCTGACCCTGCCTTCAACGCCGGGCAAGCTCAAACACCCCTCTTCAGCATCGGCGGCGCCTTTGGGTGCTGACACGACGGGATTAATGAAGACGAGTTCCTCGCCAGTTTCTTTCTGGCCGGTCGTATTGATAACGAAAAGTTGCAGTGGCAAATTGACTTGGTTGGCGGCCAGTCCGATGCCCTTGGCTTTGTACATCGCCTCGAACATATCGGCCACAATTTGTTTCAGTTCAGCATCGACTTTGGTGATCGGTTTCGATTTATGTCGTAGAGTCGGATGGGGAAAGGTAATGATCTCCAACACGTCAAGCTCCCAAGGGAAATAAAATAGTTGTGAAAAAAAATGCTGATCAAAAAAATGAAGTTTCGATAGTCTAAACGCTTGTTAGAGAATTCTGAACGGGTTAGTTGAAGGTAAAAATTTCTACAACAATAATGCTTGACACAACCGATCGAATTTGCGTGGTTGCCAATTGTCTAGGTTTTTGAACGATACTTGAAATGGTGCCCGGTTGAAAAAACGCGGCGCGATTGAATTTGGAGTCGTGGCAAAAGCGTTGTCAAGGAAAACTTTTTTTTGAAAAACTGCTGCCACAAAAATTGTTTATTGTTTGCTTGACATCCTCTTCTGCATTCCCAAAATGGCACTCACAAGTTTGAGTTTTGAACAGCACTTGAAAAACGAAAACAAATAGAGCGTCGCTGCGATCTCACATTCAGCTAGATCTAAGGCCGGCATTTTAGCGTTTTGGCTGATTCAAATGGAAGAAATTTCATGGAAGCAGTTGGTTTGTTGGAGGGGGTGGCGGAAAAGAGATCGGATCTCCCCCAAGCCACCTTCGACGACCTTGGCCCCGACCTTGGGCCAACGTTTTTTGATGTTTGAAGTATGTGTTAATACCACTTAGATCTGCACTTGAAAGAATCACATATCAAAACCAGGTTTTTGCATGACGCATTTGCCTATAAGAATTTGTCATCATGAAAAACGGGCGGCGGCGACTGAGGGAGCCGATAGTCGACGACTTCGCGTCGTGGGTTGGAGCCCCCACCCATTTTATCTGAAAATTTAGCGGCAGTGCGCATGAAGCAATCTGTCGCTTTTTTTGTGCTGTGTCTCCATTTCAATGGAAGGCTTACACCACGCATCGTTAGAATGTTTTTCTTTAGAACGTTGTCCGTTAAAACGTTTTCCGGAAACTGGAACCCATCTTATGACGCAGGCGCTGATTGCTTTTGGAGCCAATTTGGGCGACGCACATGCCAGCCTCAAAGAAGCGGCGGCTCGAATCGCAGCACATGAGGAAGTTGAAGTAGTTGCGGTCGCCAGTCCCCTAGTGACGGCGGCTGTTTCGGGCGAAGAAGCGACCAGTGATGCGGCGGGCAACGGCGCAGCGCCTGACTATCTCAATAGTGTGATCCGAGTTGAAACGTCGCTGGCGGCGGAGGTTTTGTTCCAATTCACACGCACTATTGAGAACGATATGGGCCGACAGCGTCGGCAACGGTGGGGGCCGAGAACGATCGATCTGGACATTGTTCTCTTTGGAGGGCAGATCATCGACACGCCTCAACTTCAGGTGCCGCATCGGAGAATGTCGTTCCGTAAGTTCGTAATAAAACCTGCGGCGGAGATTGCCGGCCAATGGATCGAACCAATCTCCGGTGTCAGTCTTGCCGTTTTGGCGGATCGACTTCGGTGTGCTCCCAAGAGAATTTTGTGGATCGCTGGGGATGATGGGGCTGCGGAAGTCACCGTGCAATCTCTGGGCCTCAGTGGTTGGGAGTTCAAATTTGCCAATGATCTTGAGGGTGGCCAGGCTGCGTTCGAGGATTTTCGACTGATGGCGTTTTCCAATGTGGAGGCTCGGTTGGAGGATGCCGCGCGTCGATTTGCTGGGCCTTGGCTGGATCTAACGGGTCTCTCTCTGGGCGAGTGCCAGAGAGAGATTCGAGCAGCCCTACAGGCGATGGCCTAAAAAAGGAAGCGGAATGGCAACGGAAGTCGAGATTTAAACAAGTGCGGCGTTCCAGTAGAAAGTACAGGGCAAGTTTTTGAATGGTTTTCTAAGCAGCGTGGCGGTTTGCCGACTCGAAATGATCACCAGTTGAAACTAACGTGGTTGGGCGACATAATGGTTTCTGCTGAAAAAGGGGGCCGCCGTCGTGCTGACGCTCATCTTCGAAATCATTTCCAGACGTTGCCAATTGAGAGCCCTTGATGAACATTACCATAGTCAGCAGCGAAATTGTGCCGTTCGCGAAGACGGGAGGGTTGGCTGATGTTTGCGGAGCGTTGCCACTGCAGTTGAAACAACTGGGCCATCAGGTAACCGCGTTCATGCCAGGTTATCGTTCCGTTGTGTACGGTGATTTTGATGTTCAAAAAACGGGTATCCAACTGGAGATTCCCGTTGGTGGTAAACTGGTCGCCGGCGAGTTGTTGGTGACGGAGTTTCCCGAGAGCAACGTCAAAGTGTATTTAGTCGCTAACGATGATTACTTTGATCGAGAATCGCTGTACGGAGAGAAAGGCGTTGATTACCAAGACAACGCTGAGCGTTTTATCTTCTTCAGTCGAGCCGTCCTAGAAGCGGTCCGGTTTTTGGACCTCCAACCGGACCTGGTTCACTGTAACGATTGGCAGACGGGGTTGATCCCTGTGTTGCTGAAGTCCGAATATGAATCTAATCCTCTTTATGAAAATGTCGCCAGCCTGATCACGATTCATAACTTGGCCTATCAAGGAACATTCCCCTCGAGTGCCATGTCGCTGACGGGGTTGGATTGGAAGTACTTCAACCATTTGCAGATGGAGTTTTTTGACCAGCTGAATCTGTTGAAAACGGGTATCGTATTCGCTGATTCCATCAACACGGTCAGCCCGACCTATGCCGAGGAAATTCAACACCCTGAACAGGGCTGTGGTCTACAGGGTGTCTTGCAAGGTCGCGCGGAGGTGCTCTCAGGAATTCTTAACGGCATCGATACAGATCAATGGAATCCCGCCATCGACGAACTGATACCGGCAAATTTCTCCGCCGATGATTGGCCACCAGGCAAAGCGGTGTGTAAAAAGCACTTGCAGGATTTCTTCGGCCTTGAGCAAAATTCGAACACCCCTTTGATTGGTATCGTCGGCCGCCTGGCGGCGCAAAAGGGTTGGTCATTGATCGTGCAAGTGATGCAAAAATGGTTGGAGACGACGGATGTCCAATGGGTTGTGTTGGGTACCGGGGCGCCGGAGTTTCACAACGCGCTGACCGGTTTGTACCAAAGTCATCCGCATAAGTTGGGATTACAGCTCGGTTTCTCAAACGAGTTGGCCCATCAGATCGAAGCCGGCGCAGATATGTTCGTCATGCCCAGCGAGTATGAGCCTTGCGGGTTGAACCAAATGTATTCGATGGCTTATGGAACGGTTCCGGTGGTGCGCCGCACTGGTGGGTTGGCCGATACGGTCGTTGATGCAGTCGACCAGACGATCGCTGATGGTACCGCGAACGGTTTTTTGTTTGACGATTTCAACACGCCGGAATTAGAACAAGCCCTGTCACGCGCGGTGCAAATGTACCGGCATGACAAAGAAAATTGGAATAAATTAGTAAATAATGGAATCCAACGAGACTGGTCATGGGCGGTGAGCGCGAAAGCTTATGAACGTCTCTATCTTCAGACCATTGAACGGAAGTTAGGTCATTCAACTCCGCATTGAGACGCTTTGTGGTTCAAGGTCACGAAAAATTTGCTGTGAAAACGCGCGTTTATAATCGCGATCACGAATTGTCATTTTTGACACTAATCAATAACAGCGTTTGATATTATTGCATTAGGATTGGACGTTAGTCGCGCGGTTACAGATTTTTGTTGCAGGCAGTTTCGTTTGCGCTTAAAGTTAATATCTGTTCTCCAGATCTTAATTTTGTGCAAATAATAAATTATGTCGGATCTACGCTTTGATCCCGTATCGGGACACTGGACGGTGATAGCCGGAAATCGAAACAATCGGCCTGTTGAATTTCTTCCACTTGAGCGCGTTCAGAAGCGGTTGATTTGCCCGTTTTGTGGGGGCAATGAACAGGAAACGCCTCCAACAAAAATGATATACGCCAGCGACGGCAGCCTGCTGCAGTCAAGCATTGACGAAGCTGGCAACGAACACGATCGCTGGTCGACACGCGTTGTTTCCAACAAATACGCTGCGTTCGGTCCGATGGAAAGCTTTGTTGAACGCACCGCGGCAGACGAAGAGGCGGACGAAAACGTTTTGGATGTCAGTATGGGTAGGGTCGCCCATGGTCCTTACTTTCGTTCGGCGTTGCCGGGACCGCAAGAATTAATCATCCCTTCGCACCGTCACGTGATGAGCGTCAGTTCGTTGTACGATGACGAATTGAAGGTGCTTTTTCGAGCCAATCAGGATCGCCTGCAAACGATGGCGGACTGTGAAGCGGCCAAACATGCGATGCTGTTTATGAACTGTCGGTCCGAAGCAGGGGCGTCGCTGGAGCATATTCACTTGCAGTTGATCGGATCACCTGTGATCAGCGACCATCTAAAAAGCCGAGTAGAACGAAACCGCCTGCATTTGGATACACATAAAGAGACGTTAATGTCGTCTCTTTTGAAATGGGAAATTGCTCAAAAAGCAAGAATCATTTACCAGGCGAAGTACTTTACCGTCATGTGCCCTTTTGCCAGTCGGTTTCCTTTCCAAGTCTGGATCGTGCCCAACAACCCTAGCACATCATTCCTAGATGTCGCCGACGACGTGAGAGACGAACTGGCGTTTATGAGCCGTGACGTGATCCGCCGTTTGGAAGAAGCCTTGGATAACCCTTCGTATAACTTATTGATGCACATCGCACCGTTTAGCCAGATGACGGCAGATCATTGGTATTTAGAGTTCTTTCCACGTACGACTCGCGCGGCGGGTTTTGAACTGGGTACTGACGTGTGGGTGAATCCCATTGCACCCGAGTTGGCCGCCAAACGGTTGCGCAGTTAACGGCAACGCGGATGTTCAATCCGCTTTGGGCGGAGCGCGGGATTAAAAATACGTAACACCGGCCCTGTCGTTGTCAAAATTTGATGATCGTTACGATTCGGGCCTTGTGTAGGACTGTAACTTTTTACAATCCTGATCGCATTGCACCTATTGAGAGGTGCTAAATCGGGTAAAACTAAACATGGCGATCGGAAAATTAAGCTCGTGTGGGGCTTCCGATTCAATCAACAAATTCTGATTCTGCAGTAAAACCATGAGTGATCCCTACGTTCAACTTTGCCTTGTTCTGCACAACCACCAACCTGTCGGTAACTTCGATGGTGTTTTCGAAGAGGCGTATCAAGATAGTTACCTGCCATTTCTGGATGTGTTCGAACCCTTTACGGATTTGAACATTTCGCTGCACACCAGCGGCCCGCTGATGAAGTGGTTGGAGAAAGCTCATCCAGAATACCTCAGTCGCGTCGCCCAACTGGTCAGCCAAGGCCGCATCGAGATCATCGGCGGGGCATTTTACGAACCAATCTTGACGATGATTCCGGTGCGCGATCGTGTCGGGCAGATTTCTCGTTTTTCTGATTGGCTCCAACAGCGCGTTTGCGAGAAGGTGAACGGGATGTGGATGCCCGAACGCGTTTGGGAGTCCAGCCTGACTTCGGCGATCAGCGAAGCCGGTATTTCGTACACGGTTCTAGATGACTTTCACTTTCGGCGAGCAGGGCTCAAGGACGAGGAGCTCTCGGGTTATTTCATCGTTGAGGACGAAGGAAAAATCGCTCGTGTGTTCCCCGGCAGCGAGCGGCTGAGGTATTTGCTGCCTTTCCACCAACCCCAAGATACGATCGACTACTGCCGGCAGTGGGCCGAAAAATCACCAGGGGCGGTGCTCGTGTTTGGCGATGACGGCGAAAAGTTCGGCACGTGGCCCAATACCAAGGAGCTGGTTTACGATCGAGGCTGGTTGAAAGACCTTTTTCAAGCGCTCACCGACAATCGTGATTGGTTGGCGACGACGACTTTAAATCATGCCGTCAACACGACCCCGCCGCGCGGTAAGATTTATCTGCCCGATGCCAGTTACCGTGAGATGACCGAATGGGCGTTGCCCGTTAATCGCCAAATCGAACACGATCAATTGGTGCATGAGCTTGAGGGGCACCCACGTGAGAAAATGATCGAGTCATTTCTCTCTGGCGGGTTTTGGCGAAACTTCAAAGTCAAATACCCTGAAACGAATCACATGTATGCCCGCATGATGTACGTTAGCGGCCTGCTGAAAAAGGCAACCGAACAGGGCATCGATGCAGCGGTGTTAGCCAGTGCTGAAGATCATCTTTATCAGGGCCAGTGCAATTGCAGTTATTGGCACGGCGCGTTTGGGGGAATTTACCTGCCGCATCTGCGTAATGCCGTTTACCAGCATTTATTGATTGCCGATCGGTTGTTGGAAAAAGGAATGGGTCGGCCCGAGCATTGGATCGAAGCGACAACCGATGACTTCAATTTTGACGGCCGCCCTGAGATTCGATTGGGCAACGAACAAATTACAACCTGGATTTCACCGGATGTCGGCGGCACGATCTACGAGCTTGACCTGTTGAATATCGGTCATAATCTGGGAGCAACCATCCAACGCCGGCCGGAGCTTTACCATAACAAAGTCCGGCAGGGCGAAACTTCCAACGATGGGGAAGCGGCCAGCATTCACGATCAGATCATCTTTAAGCAAGAGGGCTTGGACGAGCGTTTGCAGTACGATCCACGATTGCGCGGCAATATGATTGATCATTTTTGGGACGAAGATGTCGCCGTGAATGATTTGATGACTTGCCAAGCAATGGAACGCGGCGATTTTGCGGATGGCAAATACAGCGCGAAAATCAGGAGCAAACCGCAGCGGGTCCAGGTGATGCTGACGCGCGAAGGAAACGCTTGGGGTGTGCCGCTGAAGATTACCAAAGGCGTGACGCAAACCGCCGGCAGTAGCGCGGTTGAAATCGCCTATATGATCGAGGGGTTGCCCCAAGATCGGTCGATGCATTTTGGTGTCGAGTTCAATTTTGCAGGGTTGCCGGATAACCAAGAGGATCGTTTCTTCACTGACGGCGATGGCAACAATCTTGGCCAGATGCAGACGGTCATGAATTGCGAAGATACGAACCAGATCAATTTGACGGATCAGTGGTTGGGCGTTGATATCGGCGTTTCGTTTGATCAACCCGGCGGCATATTCACCTATCCCGTGCAATCGGTCAGCCAATCGGAGTCAGGTTTCGAAGGCGTTCATCAAGCCGTTTGTGTACAGCCGCATTGGTTGGTTCGAGGCGACGAACAAGGGCGTTGGTCAGTGAAGATGACCCTCGATCTCCAAACCAACGCCGACAAACACGTCAGCGAAACTGAAGTGGCCGTTTCGATGCGATAGGTTGTACGAATCACAAACAGTGTGGTCGATATAGCCTGCTATTTTGAGATTTTCATTTCAATATAGCTACCGTCTTCGCCGCCGCAGTACACGCGATGTTCGGCGGCGACATAGTCCTCTTTTTGTGCTTTGAAGATGTTGTCGACGTACTTTTGTGGGTTGCGGTCGATCAGAGGAAACCAAGTGCTCTGCACATGGACCATAATCCGGTGTCCGGTTCGAAACGTGTGATGAACGTCCTGCAGTGGCAGGTTCACCGTTTCAATTTTTCCAGGCGTGAAGGGTTGGGGTGTCACGTAACTATCACGAAAACGGCCACGAATAACGTCGCTGCGAATCATTTGCTGGAAACTGGCCAATGGAGGACGCGGTTTTTCCGGGTCGGCACTTGGAGGCGTAACGTAGTCATCGGGATAAACGTCGATCAACTTTACGACCCAGTCGGCTGCAGACTGCGACGTTGAAACGCGCAGGTGACTGGTTAGATCGCCGGTCACCGTCAACGGTGCTTTTAGCGGGTTGGTTTGGAAAACCAATACATCGTCTCGCATCGAAGCGAATCTTTGGTCGTCTGTCATGTAGTCGCGCGGCGTGAATCGGAACTTGATTTTCTTTTTCGCGCGGTAAGGTACCGGGTCATGCGGGTCGCTGATAAATTGGTGAAAGGTCGTTTCAGGTTCTGGTTGTTGTTTGAGTGTTTTATCCTGAGTGAAGTTCAACCGCAGTGTCTGAGCGGTGGCTGGCGGCCATTGGCGATATTTTTTCCACTGCCCAGTGCCGGTGTCGAACATCAGCGCCTCGAAATCGGGTTGCTCGGGCGCACCTTTTAAATAATGGGCAAAGAAAGGGGCTTCGACCGAATTCTGAAAGTCCGTTGCCAGGCCACGGCCAAATTCAATCGCTCCGATACGTTGGACATTATCGCCGCGTTGGGACCAATCGCCATGCGCCCAAGGTCCCATGACTAACACATTAAAAATGTTCGGGTTGTTCTTTTCCAACGATCGGTAAATTGCCAGTGGTCCATAAAGATCTTCAGCGTCGAATAATCCTCCGACGGTGAGGACACTGGCTTTTACATTTGAGAGATGCGGAAGAATATTTCGCGACTGCCAAAAAGAATCGTAGTTAGGGTGCTCGTTGATTTGTCGCCAGAATTCGTTCCCCTCAGGGAACAGGTCTTCGGCTTCGCTCAGCGGTAAAAGTTCCAGATAGAATTTCCACGGATCACGTTCTGTTGGTGCCGATTCGGAATACCATTTCCAATTCGAAGGCCCCTCATGTTGGTAGCCAAACGTATTGGTAGCGAAGAGGTAGCTGAGCGTGTAGGTGCCGTGATGGTGAAAGTCATCAAAAAAGAAATCGGCAATCGGTGCTTGAGGTGAAGCACAGGCCAAAGCTGGATGCTGTTCGGCCAGCGCCGCAGCGCTGTAGAAGCCGGCATAGGAAACGCCCCACATACCGACCTTTCCATTGTTGCCTTGGACGTTCTTAATCAGCCAATCAATCGTGTGAAAAGTATCCGAACTTTCATCAACGGTGACATCGCCTTCAACATGTGGCCGCATATTGTCAAAAGAGCCTTCGGACATCCACCGGCCGCGCACGTCTTGGTGAACGAAAATATAGCCTTCGTCTTCCATTACCGCCGACGGTCCGATACGCGGATTGTAACGGTCTTCGCCGTAGGGTTGGCAACCGTAGGGCGTGCGTTTGAGCATGATCGGGTAATTTTTCGCTCGGTCGCGCGGCGCATACACCGCCGCGAACAGCGTCGTCCCATCTGGCATCGGGATGCGCACTTCCGATTTGGAGTACATTGCCATGATGCGTTGGGCATCAGGTAATTGTTGGGCACGCAGGTTACTGGAAAAGCAAACCAGCACCACGATTGACAAACATAAGCGGACGATTTTTTTTCGCATTACGTTGAACGAGTGTTTTAAAAAGTCTGTTGGTTTACCGTGGTGGAACAAGCCATGAGTCCGGTGGTCGCATTGCGCTCAGACAAACGGTAACGAAACATACAATGCAGCGGCGGGACTGGTAGCCTCATTCACTGCTGCCACCTTAACGTATCGCTGAATTTCGGGCAGCGCGTAAAAAAACCCAGCGGCAAAATGGCTGGGTTGACTGGGCTGGCCGAGTTGACCGAGTTGATTTAGTGCTTGTCAGTCCGACCGGTGGACGGTTACTGGACCACTTTTACCTTCGAACGATTGGCCAAGATACCAAAGATGTCTTTGGCATCCTTTTCAGACAATCCAACGCAACCGGCGTGGCCAGAAATTTCGTCGGCGCTGATGGCGTGAATGCAAAGACTGCCCGTCATGCCGATCCAATAAGGACCGTAACCATTTTCTGGCGATTCCGGTGGAAAGTCATTGCCGTCGGCGTCGCGCCAAGTGTGGCCGTGGACAGATTTGGCGACGACGTTGTAGTCGCCTGGTCGTGGGTTACCGGAGATTCCCAGCTTCACTGGAAATCGACCTGCGTAGAGGTTTTTCAAAAATAGCGTTAACGTGTTAGAGCTCATATCCACTTCGGCGTGGAAAGGACCGTTGATCATTTTCAATTCGGTGCCCGCGACGACGTTGGGTTCATTGCCGATTTGTTTGCGGTTGATGTTGTAGACAACCTGAGCAGGAACCTGCCAGCGATTGGCGATATCCGACAGCGTTTCACCTGCCTTCATTTTATAAGACGTCGTTGTGAAATGATGCTCAGAGGAATAGATCACTTTACCAGCCAAGGCATCCAGCCAGTCGTTAAGTTTGATTCGTTGAGCCTCGCTGAGGTCGTCGCTGCGATAGTAGCGCGTTAGCAAACCTAGCGCACCGCGAAAGTTTTTGTCGTCGACCATCTTTTCGACGGTCACCCATGCTTGATTAATGCTGCCAAGTGTTTTGTTGCCGGTGATTTCGGCTGGAGGGGCTAAGTTTGCTTGTTGAACGTTTAAGTCCATTCCCAGGGGACTCTGTTCAGAAACCAAGCGGTTCTGTGCGTTGTCGGTCAGTTCGATCGGTTGGGCTTCTAGTTGAGGGGTAGAATCGTTGTTGCTGAAATTGCTGTCGATGGAGATCTCGGGCGTCTTTTGAATGGGAGGTGCAAGAAAATCGCCATCTGATTTGGCGTCGATCGAAACTCTCTCCGCCGCACTGTTGATTTCCGTTTGAAGCGCGTTGATAAGACCCTCGTCGCGTCCAGATTCAATCGTTTGCTTGGTGGCAAGTTTAGCGCCAGAGAGATCGGGCATGTTATGCTGAAAATCATTGACTGAGTTACTAATGTTTTGCTGAAGCGAATCCACGTTAGAGCGCACGTTGGCGGCCAGCTGGTTCCCAAAGTTTTGAGTTGAGTTGGCCGCTTGGTTGACTGTTTGATTTACCGATTGATTGAACTGGCTCAGTTTGTCCTGTGCCTGATTGGAAACCTGAGAGAAGCTCTGGCCGATGGCATCGCGTGCAGCGGCGGTTTGGTTTTGAACGTTGCTCTGTAAATTTCCGAACTGTGGGTTAGATTGAAGCGCTTGGTTGATTTGGTTCGACGCGGAGTTAACCGTGTTATTGGCCGTTTGGCTGAACTTGTTTCGAAGTTCATCAAAACTGGGGGCGTGCAGTGCCGGAGCCGTTTGCCTTGGCGCGGCTTGAGGAATGCTTGGTTGAATATTTTGCTGAACGTTCGGCTGAAACGGGTAACGGGGCTGTATTCCCTGGGCCGTTTGATGCGGCCGGTTTTGATAGCCGTTGGACGAAACTAATTGTCCGTTGACTTGGCCGTTAAATTGGTTTTGGCCATCGAACTGGTTCTGACCGTTGAACTGGGCTTGGTTAAAGCGCCCGCCGTTGTAAGCACCGTTGTTGGGCTGTTGCTGGAAGGCGGTTTGACCAAAGGGCTGTTGTTGGCCAAAGATTGGCTGACTGCCATCGCTGACGCCCAATTCGGTGGCCAGGTCGATTTCGGAAGACGAATGATCGTTGGCTGAAAACTGATAGAGGCCGACAGAAACGGCCAACAGCAAAACCGCGATCCCGGTACTTTTTAGAGAATGCACTTGAGTCCTCCTGACTCGATTTCTTCCAATTTCTGCCGTCTCTGTCTTGGAGCCGGCGCTAGACGATGGTGGACGTTAGCAAAGTCGTAGTTGCGGCGAAAGACTGATTGTGCTGGCGAAAAAAGTGATAGCGTTAGAGCTGGGCATGTTGGGATTTTGAGCGCTTCCCAAACACTATTTAGACGCCTGCGACTTGGATCAGTTGAAACCCCATCCTACGATGGTTCGCCCTTGAGCCGGTGGCGTATTGTTTGCAATCGCTGCTTCAGTTCGGCCTCGAAACCTCGATCGACGGGTTCATAATAAGTTCGGTCAACGCCTAAATAATCCTGCGCGGCGACGCCATCTTGGGCGTGGTGGGAGTTCTCATAACCCGTGCCGTGGCCCAGTTTCGCTGCTTCGCGGAAGTGGCTGTCACGGAGCGCCCTCGGAACAGCAACGACGCGCTGCTCGCGGACGTCACGGCGAGCCATGCTGATGGCGGTTGTCGCTGCATTAGATTTCGGCGCGCACGCCAAATAGGCCACCGTCTGTGAAAGCGTCAGTTGGCATTCGGGCAATCCAATCTGTTCGCATGCTTGGGAACAGGCAACGGCCAACGGCAGTGCGTGCGGATCCGCGTTGCCAACGTCTTCGCTGGCCAAAATGACCAATCGTCGACAAAGGAAACGCACATCTTCGCCACCCTCAAGCATCCGAGCCAGCCAATACAGACCGGCGTCAGCGTCGCTGCCACGAATGCTCTTGATCAACGCACTGGCGCAATCGTAGTGCTCGTCTCCGGTAGCATCATATTGGAACGCGCGTTGCCCAACGGCGTCTTTAATTGCGTCTTTACCAATGGTAACCGGATTGACACCCAGCCCCGATGCGATGACGGCCGTCTCAAGTATCGAAAGCGCTTTGCGAGCATCGCCGTCGCAGATTTCGGCCAAAAAGTCTTCGCCATCGTCTGAGAGGGTGATTTTTTGGCGACCCAACCCGTTGACGTTGTCAGCCAACGCATTCCCGATGGTCGTTTTGATGTCTTTTGGCGATAGTGGTTCAAACTGAAAAATCTGGCTGCGACTGACCAACGCCCCGTTAACCGAAAAAAACGGATTAGACGTTGTAGCACCTATAAGCGAAACAACTCCATCCTCGACATCGGCCAGCATGGCATCTTGTTGGGCTTTGTTGAAGCGGTGGATTTCGTCAATAAACAGTAACGATCCGCGGCCGCCGGTCGCCAATTCGTCGCGCGCTTTTTGCAGAACCTCACGCAACTCTTTGACGCCGTGCAGCACGGCGTTGAGCTTGAAGAATTTTCGCTGTGTTGCATTGGCCAAGAGCCCCGCGAGCGTCGTTTTGCCGGTGCCTGGTGGACCGTAGAAAATAACGCTGCCGATTCGATCAGCATCGACCAACTGTCTTAGTAATTTCCCTTCCCCAAGAATGTGCTGCTGGCCAACGAACTGGCTAATGTTTTGAGGACGCATCCGAGCGGCAAGTGGTTTCGCCGACTGTAGATTCGCTTGTTCGGCCGATTCAAATAGTGACATGGTTGCCGTTGTTCGTTAGGTACGGTTGTCGGTTAAAAGGGTTGAAACTGTTAGATGACCGGTGTAAAAAATGAATGAGGTTAAACACTTTCAGTCTGGTAACCATGAAAACGATTTTAATAATTTCAGCAAATGAAAGACGTATGAATTTTTACTAGAAAGTTGTTTTACTGACGGTTTACCACGTTCCAAAACAGATCTTTGTCTATACTCTCGGTCCGCTTCCACTTAAAGCCTATTCTGGCAAATCTACCCAGCCGCTATTGCTTTGTTGACAAAATGAGCAGCAACAAAAGCGACTGATTTCAATCTTATCATAAGAGTAGAATCGGAGTGTCCAATATGAATACTACTAAAAACAAAGTCTCTAAATGCGTTATGGCTCGCATCATGCGTCAAGGGAAGACGATCCAGAAGAACTTCACCCTGCGTGAATACAAGACTTGGACCAAGGCTCAAGCGGCCGCCGACAAGTGGGTCGTCAAGATGAAAAAGGAGTTGCCGCCAATCGCACCTGCCAAAGGACGCATGAGCAAACGCAATTCATCAGGAGTCGTCGGCGTTTGGCCTCGCATGACGACTTACGGCAAAGGCAATAACAGGAAGTATTACTGCCGTTGGTATGCACGATGGCCAGAATGCCCATTAAAAGGTGGCGTTAGTTTTTCCGCCGATCAGTACGGAGACGACGAAGCGTTCGCGATGGCATATCTGGCACGCACTCACGAGACGATTGATCGCGATTGGGTTTTGACGAAGTTTAAGACCTTCAGAAAAACGAAAAAATACAAACAGATCGTTGATTCAAAGCAAATGGAATTTGCGTAACGGATCTAATGGGACCGACTCGTTTCTTACAGTTGTTTTGTGAATGGTGGGAAGTGTTCATTTTTCGGCTCACTTCTATTTTCCCAGTTGATCCGCCACGTGAGAGGCACCGTAAATCGTCCTCAGTGCTTCCTCGATAGCACTGGAGTGAACGCTGGTGCTGCGTGCCTGGCGGTCGTCATACTGATAGTCTGCCGAAAGCGACTGAAGATTACCGTCGAAAATTAGACCCACCAATTGTAAATCTTTGTTGACGACGGGACTGCCTGAATTGCCACCGATGATATCGGCGGTACTGACAAAGTTGTACGGCGTATTTGGATCGATGTTTTTTTGATTTTTGAGCCAGCTATCAGGCAGTCGATAGTCCTCCAAGCCCTGATGGTTTTCACTGTGTTTAAATGCGCCGCCCATCGTTGTCCAAGCTGGGATTTGTTTCCCGTTGAGCTCGTATCCTTTGACGCGGCCAAATGCCAATCGCAATGTGAACGTTGCGTCAGGATAAGTCGCCGTTCCTTGGGTCGCGAATAATGCCTCGGCAATCGAAGCGTAGGCTTGCCGCTGAGCTTCCCTCATTTGTTCGGATTCTTTTTGCTCGGCGCGGACATGATCGTCGACGGATTGGGCCAATTGGATCATGGGATCATCACTGGCGTTGATCGCGGTCGCCCCACCGGCGGCCAGTTGCTTGCGGAACTCAACATTGTCGAGCTTCGTCTTGTTAACGGCGTCGCTGGCTAATTGGGCGGGACTGGCTCCCTGAAGTATCTGTCGGCAAATCGCAGAATCAGCGCCAAGCAGTTCAACCGTGCGTCCGATGGAATCGGCAAGCAACGCTTGATCGAGACCTTTATAAATGGGGGCCGCAGAGAAAAGTTTTTGGTTGAGAGATTCCCGTGAAGAATCACGAAACTTCGGCAACCGCTGCGGCGAGGGCTTGGTGTCTTCTTCGGCCATCTGAACGAGCGTTTGAGCGATCTCAAACAGCTGTGAACTGATGCGTACACCGGTACCCAATCGCGCGATTTTCTGATTCTGGATTTCCTCAATCTCTGCGAAGGCTTCATCGTACTTAGCCAGCGCGGGATCGGCCGCAATTTGCTCGCGCAGTTTTTTTTCTGCTGCGATCTTACTATCTAATATCGCGGGATCCTGCAGTCCCTGAAGTTTTCCGGTGTAGAGCTTTCGCGCGTTTTGAATCCCAAAAAGGTCGTCTTTGGCTTGCCGCGCTTCTTCGACACCACGCAGCGCGTATTGCTGCAGCAAAATCTCGCGACGGCGGAAGTAGTTCAACGAGTAAGGCAGGATGTGGTCGCGCTGCGTCTTGAGCGCCTCCACGGTGTAGATGCGACTGGTACGGCCGGGGTTACCTGAGACGAAAACAAGTTCGTTCTCCGCCGGACCATTTTGGGACCATTTTAGGAAATGCTCGATCACGGCGGGTTGATCGTTTTCATAGACGCGGAAGATGCAAGCGTCCAAACAGAATCGAGGATAGTTGAAGTTGTCAAAGTCGCCTCCAAAGAATGCAGCCGCCGATTCGGGCGCCCAAACCAAACGAACGTCGGTGTATTTTTTGTATTGATAAAGATGGTATCGCCCTCCGCCGAACAAGGTGACGACGTTACTTCGCAACCCAGATTGGTCTTTAGCGGCCTGTTCAATTTCAGCGATGATCTTCCGCCGCGCGGTCGCGGCAGTGGCATCGTCCATATCGCCTTCAATCTTTGCGTTAACTTGATCGGTCACGTTTGTGATGTTGACCAACTGATTCAGTTCAAGATCGGGAGCCTTTAATTCGTCAGCGTTGGTCTGGGCCAAGAATCCATCCTTTAGATAATTGTTCTCAGACGTCGAGAGTTTTGCCAACGTGTCGCTGCCCACGTGATGGTTGGTCAGGACTAATCCGTTGGAGGACACAAACGAAGCAGACCCCCCCACGTTAAACCGGACCGATGATTTCATCAGGTGATTGGCCCATTGATCGGTGGGTTCAAAATCATAGCTTGATTTCAGATGATCAAGCGGAAGGGCGTTGAACAACCACATGCCTTCATCGGCACGAACACGACCGGACATTACGATGGCAATTATGAGCAAGATGGGTTGAAGCGTAGCGCATGGTTTCATCTTTGAATTTTCCTGGGCCTTAGTGACTGGTGCGGGTTCTGAAGAAGAACTTCGAATCTCAGTCTACACCATAATGAAAGTGGCTCTGGCTAAACAAGAGAGGGGCTGACCTTTTTCGGTGTCAAAGTCGTCGGCTCCCCGCCGATCGTCAAACAATTATGTTCTGCCTTCAGACGGCGATGCTGCGGGCAAACGAATTATCCAACGCTATCAAACATCGGGAAACCTACTCTTGCAGTTTGGCTTTTGCTTTTTGAAAGAACTGCATTTCATCGGTCAGCTTATGGGTTTTGCAAAACTCAATCAGTTTCTGATAACGTTCGATCGGATCCGCTTTGGTCGCGTAAAGAATTTTTGCGTGGCACTCGGGGCAAAGATAGGTCGGTTGGCGGTCTGATTCTTGAAGACTGTTGCTGCCTTGCATGTTGCATCGATAAGCGGTGCAGTGTTGAATTGAAAACATGTGCCCCGTCTCATGCGTGGCTAACTTGAGCGTCCGTTTTAGACATTGTCTGAAGTCCCCGTCACCTTTTTCGGGATCACCAAATCGGTACAGTGACCAAACACCAACTCGGTCGCGGAATGATGCGTAGCCAAAAACAAAATTCCAACGGTCGCCAGGCCAGAGATCTGAGGTGGTGAAGGCGATCGTGGCAAAGGCATCATCGGGGAGCTCAGGAGCGAGAATCTTTTCAAGGATATACGATGTCAGCAATTGGTGATCACCCCATTGTGGATGGAATCGCTGGGCCGCATCGGGGATTGCCTTTTCGGTTTTCGTCGCAAGCGTTTCCACCTCGCAATGGAAGTAGATCTTAAGAAATTCGCGACTGAGTTCGATCAGCTGGATCTGCTTTTGCGAAAATTGACCGATCGGTTGAATGTAGAGCTTGTGTCTTCGGCGGGTCAGCACGTTGGGTCTACTTCGCCCGTATTGCTTGAACGTCTGCCCTGCTTCCTGATGAGACGACAGCCAATCACCTTCTTGAGGTTCGCCTAAAGGTAGATGCAGCGGTTTGAGTCGCTCGATCGTAGCTCTAATATCGCGCGGCGTCAGCCCATTATCGGATTGAGAAAGAGCAACCTTAGGAAAAGTCGCAACCACCGCGGACAGCAAACAAAGGAATAGTTTTGAAATCATGCGGATCCGTCTGATGAAGTTCGGTGGCACGCAGGATGGTCTCGAGCTACTTCGCCACCAGAAAGACGGCCAACATGCAGACCCAGACGACATCCAAAAAGTGCCAGTAATTGGCACAATTGTCGACTGCGAAATGACGTTCGTGATCGTACTTTTGACGGCGGGCCTGGTACATCACAAATCCCAAAAAGATCATCCCGCCAAGCACGTGCAACGCGTGGATCAGGGACAGCGCGAACGACATTCCATAGACCTTCATCGAGCCGTCGGGGGCACTGAAGTGCTGGGTGAGAAGATCAGAGAGCCCAAAACCTTGTATGAGTGTGAAGGCCATTGCCGACACCCATGAAAGTAACAGCCAGCGCTGAAATTCACTCTGACGTTCACGATGGATCGTCCAACAGGCCCGCTGGAGGAAGAAGCTGACAAAAACCAAGGCAATCGTGCTGATCCAAAATGACATTGGTATCTGCAGCGATGCGTAAACCTCAGGGCCCTTGTCCAGAATTGAACCCGGAACCGCGTCCTCGATTGGGTTGAAAGCCTGCTGGCGGATCGTTAGGTAGGTGATTAGGCTACCGATGAAGAACATGCCCAAAGACGCCAAGAACAGCAGGAACACAAATTTGGCTTGATAGTGTTCCCTCCGTGAGGGGTTCATTGTCAGCGATGATTTGAGCATGGCATTGTTGGGTTGAAGCGAGCGGCAAGTCTCTTTGACTGTCTTTGTAACGATCTCCCCCCGACGAGAACCGCTAAAACTCTTCTGCTGCTAACGATGAATCTTCAGTGGTTGGGAAAGCGTCGATTGTTTCTTGATAGCTACCCGTATCCAGCAGGGTCATGCCGATAAAAAGGGTGACGAAAATCAAGGAAGAAAAGAACACGAGAATGTTCAGGCCCTTGTCCCACCACATGTGCATAAAAAATGCACAGACGAGGAATGCTTTCATGGTCGCAATGATCATCGCAATGATGAATCCAAATTCACCCAGCGGGATACTGGACATGACGACGGTGGCAACGGTCAGAAAAATTAGCGCACCGAAAACAATAAACAGCAACGGCAAAGGTGCCGGGTGATTAAAGGACGGGTGATCGTGTGAATGGTCAGACATGGTTTTAATCAATCAGATAGAGCAATGGGAATAGGTAAATCCAGATCAGGTCGACCAAGTGCCAGTACAAACCGACATAGTCAACAGGACCAAAATAATCTTCTCGCCAGTGTCCCTGTTGAGAACGATAGTAAATCCAAGCCA
>CAYOZV010000076.1:0-20967 GCA_964408465.1 uncultured Pirellulaceae bacterium | reverse complement strand
AGTAGCCGAGACGGCGACTGTACTATCGATAGTAAAGCCGCTGTCCCCAGCTGCTTCGCCGATCGATAGTAAAGCCGCTGTCCCCAGCTGCTTCGCCGATCCTCTACCCACCTTCGACCACAACAATCTAAACCCAGCGCAAATCCCCAACACCGCAAGACTCAACCCACGCGTTGAAACAATCGCTGCCCCAATGCGATCCCAACAAGCACCGCTCCCAACCCGCCAACCAAATTAATGGTCACGTTCACTCCCGCAATCCAAGCAGCCCCCGATTGAGCATGCTGAATCGTTTCGGCACCGAAGGTCGAGAACGTTGTCAGCGCCCCCAAAAAACCAACCCCAAAGCTCAGCCGCAAGTTCTGGCTGGTGTCCGCTTTGCCACTGCCGATCAACACGCCAATCAAAAAGCACCCCGCGAGATTCGCGACCAGCGTCCCCATTGGAAACGAAGTCGCCCAGACCAAACGTGAAACATGAGCGATCCCAAAACGGCACACCGCGCCCACGAAACCGCCGGCCCCCACCAGCAAACAATCTGAAAAATTCATCAGCTTTTTCTTCTCGCGTTTGATTGGTTCACGATTCACGTGGGGCCGGTTCCCACCGGCCACTGCCACGCCACTTTACCCAACACGGCCGGTAGGAACCGGCCCTACTTGCTGCCCGTCTGGGGTGTGATTTCCCTAAACTTCGTTCATTCTTTATAGGCCAGCCTGAACAAAACACCAACCCGCACGAAAAAAACAACTCAACACAAAGCCAAACATCCTTTCTGCCGTTTCAAGTTGTCGGGCCAATTCGAACAAACAACCACGCGCGCAATAAAAAAACTGCATCACGGAATACCGCAATGCAGTTCACTCAAGAAAAGCAACAATTTTTTGGCATCGTCAAACGAGCAAGTGCCCGCATCAAACTCCGCCCGGGCCCGCTTAACGGAACAGGTTGAAGATTCCACCGAATTGAAGAACCGAGAACAAAGAGTTCGTGGCCAATTCACGCTTACGATATTCCAACACGATCAGGTCGCCCGGTTGAATGATGACTCGCTCGCTCGGGTCAGCCAACGTGTATCGCAGATCCACGTCGATCGCAACCTGCTCGCAACCGCACTTCCGTAGAACCGTCACCTGAGTCGCAGGAACGACGCCTTGCAATCCACGCACCGAGTCTTGACCGGCAGTCGCGGCGGCAGAACCGCCGGCAAGTGCCATCGCTTCTAAGACGTCGATCTTATAGTCACGCGGAAGTGGGAACCGACCGCCGGGTAACAATCCACCGGTGTAAAACACGTCTTGTTCCCGACCTTCGATGTAGACAACGTCGCCGTCGTAAAGCGTGATGTCGGCTTCTGAAAAGTTAGGAAAGTTTCCACGTTCGGCTTCGATTGGAATGCGGATGATGTTCGCGTTGCTGCGATCGGCAGTTGCCGCATCCATCCCCGGAGCACCGATCTCTTGAACCAGAGAATCCATGTCGCTGTTTTGCCCGCCACGGAAAATCACGATTTCATTCTTCGCGCTTTCGCTGGGCATGCCGCCTGTTTCGCTCAACGCGTGCAGCACATCGTTCTCGTTCGCAGGAAGCTCAATCGAGAACGTCTCAGAACCGACGGTGTCGCCGATGAACGTTTCGTTGGAACGAATTGTATTGCGAGTGTTGCCCGATTGCACGTCTTCGCGAATCACCAAAACGTTATAGGTCCGTCGACGCATCAAGGTAACGATAATCTTTTCGCTTCCCTTGAGCAGGATTTCTTTATCCTTTGTGTAAGCGTCGATGATGCGGCGTTCGGTTTCGGTCAGTGTCAATCCTGCCACGCGAATCGGCGAGATCAACGGCAACGAAATGTAGCCGTCGTCGCGGACGGGAACAGGGTAACCCAGTCCCGGTTGTGCTCCCGCATCGTCGGGGAAGTTAACCGGCGGCGGAACATCTTTGTCGCCGGTGATTCCTTGGATGTAAATTCCAAGGGTATCGCCTTTGCCCAATGTGTATTCCTGCTGCGGCGTTTGGCGTAACGCCAGGAAGTTAATCTGCTGAGTGTTGTCAGGCTTACAGCAGCTGGCGTTGAGCACGTCTTGAGCCGCCACCAAATCTTTGGGGGCGTAGCTTTGACAGCCGGTCGTCGTCAGCGTGATGGCGGCGCCGATCAACATGAGTAGTTTGGTTGTAGTTAATTTAGACCACATGGTCGGTATCTCCAGAGAATCGATTATGTCGCTTGTTATCTTGATAAGGGTTTTCCCCTCTACGACAGTCATTCGACGTCCTGTTGGTCCGCTATTAGTGGTTATCCATGTGTTATTGTTGTTCAGGTGGGGCAAAGTTTAACGACTGGCGAAGGCCTAGCGGAGGTAGCAGTCGTCTGGCACAAACGCTGGTAAACTGATCCGATTAGCTCGTGTTCTCAGGTGAAACGCACGCAGTGCCGGTGCAAAACTGATAGCAAACAGCCTCCGATTGACTTGAAGGATTCTCCGATGATGCCTCGCCATCGAGTGCCTGCGGGACGAAGAATTGCCAAAAAGGGAACGACCGGAACAGCGTTCACATCAGGCGCAATCGGGCAATTGCAATAGCCCGCACAACCGATCCCCAAAACCAAGCCAAAAACCGACCGCCCTTTTGAAGTCCCGCAAAAGTTCGTATCTTATAAAGTTCTCCACCGACCCTGAAACCTTCGAAACTAAAAAGGATGCCCAATATGTCTCGCGGCCAAACCTTCGCTGATGCCACCAAAGCGATCGGCAACACGCCGATGATCAAAATCAATCGCTTGATTCCTGCCGACCACGCGGAAGTCTTCATGAAATGTGAATTCTTCCAACCGCTCAACAGCGTCAAAGACCGAATCGGCGTCGCGATGATCGAAGCCGGCGAACGAGACGGGAAGATCAAATCAGACACACACGTCGTCGAACCCACCTCAGGCAACACAGGCATCGCGTTAGCGTTCGTTTGTGCGGCCAAGGGTTATAAACTGACGCTGACCATGCCCGATTCGATGTCCGTCGAAAGACGAAGTCTCCTCAAGGCCATGGGGGCCCATTTAGTCCTGACGCCAGCGGCCGAGGGAATCCCCGGATCGATTCGCAAGGCCGAAGAGATCGTCGCCGGCGACGACAAGGCTTGGATGCCTCAGCAGTTTGAGAACCCCGCCAACCCAGCCATCCACGAAGCCACCACCGGCCCCGAGATCTGGGAAGACAGCGGACAAAACATCGACGCCATCGTTGCCGGCGTTGGCACCGGCGGCACGATCACCGGCGTCACGCGCTACCTGCGTTCAAAAAACCCCGACTTCAAGGCGTTCGCGGTTGAACCAACGACATCGCCGGTAATCAGCGGCGGCGATCCTGGCAAACACAAAATCCAAGGCATCGGAGCGGGCTTCATCCCCAAGAACCTCGACACGGATTTACTCGACGGCGTCATCAAGGTCGACAGTGAAGACGCGTTCGCGTGGGGCAAAAAATTAGCCAAAGAAGAAGGCATCGTCGGTGGCATCAGCAGCGGAGCCAACCTTTGTGCGGCGGCGGAACTGGCAGCGCGGCCCGAATTCAAAGGCAAGCGCATCGTAACCATCGGATGCAGCCTCGGCGAACGCTACATCTCAACCCCTTTGTTCGACGACGCGTAGCAGCCATCGGATCCACAAAAAGTCCACCGGCAATAGCGGTAGAACCCTAGCGGCACGGCGCCAGCCGTCCGGTTTTGCCGGCCCCGCCCCCAAGCGCCCCTGCCCACTGGCATCTTCCCTAGAGAAACTGAACCGCAAGGCGCTAGCCGCGGGTGCCAACCAAGGGAAGAAAACATTTGAAAAAGCTAAAAAAAGCGAGGTAGGGACCTTTCTGCGAACAGCCCCTCAGTCAGCGCTATCGAAACGGCGGCGATACATCTAATTGACGGTCAAAGCTTGATTTTGGCGTCGGCTGTAGTGGGATTCGCCAGAATTCCTCAGCCCGGTCTCGTAAAAAGGACTTCGGGCGAAGTCCACTACCCTCAATCTTGGTCCTGACAAAACACCAGGCTCTTGTTGTTTCCCTTGCGGCGCAAACGGCACACCACCGCCGAAGAGGTTTTCAAAAGGTTTAAGTTTCGAAGTTGGCGTATTGAGCTTTCGTAACTTTAAAAATCAGCGACGAAAGACAAACGAGGGAAACCGTAACCATAGCCAGACCCAACCAATTAAATAGAGAGCCCATGAACGGAGAGGCATTGGCATTAGCAGCATAAGTGCCTGAAAGATAATACAACGCAGGTGCTGCTAAAACGGAAAGCGTCCAAACCGGTGACTCCCACAAAAACCCCTTCGCCTTACGCCATTTCTTACTGGTCGGATTTTGACTCGCCTTATAGATCTCGACGATACCTTGCATCGGCCAGATGAAATTCAAAAGCGGTATGAACCAAGAAACGGCCATCCACATGGGTGAAAATCTCTGCCCGTCGGCACCCATCGCCGATGTGTTAGCCTGGGCCATCGACCAATAAATCACGCTCAGCACAAAAGAGATTGCCATCGCGCCCCAGCCAATATAAATGGCTAACGCGTCCAGAGAGAACGACGACGCGACGCCCGGTTCAGCATCAACATCGGCAGCAGCTGCGCTGCCATTGATTTGAAATAATTCGAGCCCAAGAATTATCAAGGCAACCGAGCAGCATAGTATTGCGACTCCGAAGAACCCAAGCGTCACGTACCCCAAGATTCTAATCTCTTTAAAACCTGACGGCTTTGGGATCGTTCGCGATGAAGACTTTTTCGCACCTTTGGCTTTCGCCAACGACTTGAGCGCCGGATTGGCCAGCAGCTGTTTCATGTCATCATCGACGTTCAGGCCATCGTCTTCATCATCCTCATCTTCATCATCAACGTGTGCCGCCCCAAAACCCGGATCTTCGAGAACATGATTACCCAGCGGACTTGCGGCTCGTTTGTCAGGGATCGGTTGCGAAAACAAATCGAACTGCGGGCTCATTTTGCCGCTGAGCCCCACGTCCTTAAGAGACGCCTCGGAGGCGCCGGACCGTTTTTGGGCCGCTGCGGCTGGTTTCTTTTTACGGCGTTGGCCTGCGGATTTCTTCTTCGCATCCGGTGTTTTGGCGGCAGCGCCGGCCGCCGTTTTAAATTTCGTCTTGCACTCCGAACACTGCACCGTCTTGCCCAGCATCCCCTCGGACAACTTATACTTCTTCTTGCATTTTGGACATCCAACGACCGGCATAGTGTTTCCCGTGGTTCGCGTTAAGCTTGACCCGCGCGTGTTTTGATCAATTATGAATCTAAATTGTAGTCAGCGCAAAAGCTACTTTGAACGATAGACATAAAAAAGACCCAGACAGGTCGGCATTGTCTTCATTGACCGAGCAGCCTGATTATTAGGAATAATTGGGCTTGTATCAGTAGCATCGCGCCGCCCATTTCCCGTTATACAGTTTGAGCAATTGGAAAAAACGGCGAAAAACTCTCCGTCCCAATTCAAATACACGCCGCCGTGAAAACTTGTCGATGTTCAAAAATAAGCGATAATTGGTTTCTCAAACGCGGTTTAACGCGCAGCGGCAGCCGTTAGCAAATAAGATTTACGTAATCGCTACGACTTACCAGAATTTCAAGCGCTCGCGCGCTCTTAGCCTTCGGAGACAGTTGATGTCCAAACCACTTGGATCCTTCACCGCCAATTCAGTTCACACTCTCAGGCTGACCCTCACACTGTTGGCTGTCATCGTTGGCACAGCGCTGCCGACCGGTTCCACGTTCATTTCCAAAGCAATCGCCGTGGAAGCATTGGTCCCAGAAAGCGAGGCCTTCCGCGCGGGGTTGAAGGTCCAATGGAAATCACAAATGTCCGTTGGCGGCCCCAACAAGTTGATCGACTGGTATCTGCAGATCAACGAAAATGAGTCGACCACTTATTTTGTCATGGAAGCCGACAACATCCGTGAAGTCGTCTCCAATCGGCAGTTGAATGACAGAGGCGAAGCGTTCGGAATCGAAGGCGCCCAACAGGAAATCGACTTCCGCAAAGAACTGCTTGAGACGCGGATGAAGCTACGCGGCATCAAGGATGTGGAGATCAAAGTTTCCTCCTATACGCTGCCCAAATCTACACTCTACACGCTATCGGATGACGGCGTGGTCACGGCTATCGACGCCGACACCGGAGATTTCCTATGGGAGCAATTGATCGGCGACATGACTTTAAACGTCGTTGGACTGGGTGCCAGTAATGAACACGTCGCCGTCGTCGTAGGCAGCAAAGTCTATTGCTTGACCGCGGCAGAAGGACGTTCACTGTGGTCCAAAGAAACGGTCTACGTCCCGAGTGCGTCACCGGCAGTATCGGACACTAACATTTTGGTCCCGCTGGGTAACGGACGGTTGCAGTCCTTCAAAATCGAGGATGAAGGCTACGGTTCGAATGCTTACTTCGCTTCAGGATACGCAACCGCGCGCCCCCTGGTCGTGGGCAGCAAGGTCGCTTGGACCACCGACAGCGGACAATTAAATTTAGCCACGCCGGCGGCCAGCAAAGCCGTCAGTTTTCGGCTCAAGGCGCACAGTGCTCTGGCCGCTGCGCCCACCGCAATGGGCAACATGGTCTTCGCAGCATCTGTTGACGGTTTCATCTACGGCGTTGATCAGGACCGAGGCCGATTGGTTTGGGAGGTGACGACCGGAGCAAGTATCACGCAGTCACCCTTTCCCATTGGCGAACACCTGTACGTCGTTTCCGAAGCTGACCAACTGTTCAAGATCGACGCGCAGACCGGCCAGTTCTCCGAAAACTGGGATACGCCGATCAGTGGCATCGTGAAGTTCTTGGGCGCCACCAAAAAATCGGTATTCGCTCTGGACAAACGCAACACGCTTCAGGTGATCGACGTCAACAGCGCGAAAACGGTCAACTCCGTCCCCATCGGTAACGTCGACCATGTGCTGACCAATTACGCGACCGATCGAATCTACATCGCCACCAACGGCGGTTTGATCGAATGCGTGCGAGAGGCATCCAGCGAAAATCCCATCTTCTACGGTGGCGGTGAAATGATGGCCCAAGGCAGTGGCACCAAGGACGGCAGCGCAACCAAAGAAGCCGCCGGATCCACGACCAAATCGGATCCTTTCGCAACCGGCGGTGCCGACCCGTTCGCGACAGATGGCACAGATCCTTTCGCAACCGACGATGAAACAACCGATAGCGGCCAAGACGATGCAGGCGCCGCAGACGATGACGACGGTAACCCGTTCAATTAAACAGGACTCAAATCCCAACGCGCATTCACCTCAGGCAGCGGGATTTGAGAGCTTGCGCTATTTCACGTCCTTAAGAGTTTCGGTCAGATCGACCTTCGTGGCGTCGGCCCAGAGCGCCTCCAACGAATAGAACGCACGTGTATCTTCGTCGAACAGGTGGATGACCACCGTCGCGTAATCCAAAACGATCCAACGGCTCTCCGTGTAGCCATCAATGTTCACGCGTTTATCATTGAGCTCGTTTTCGAGCGTATTGTCGATCTCTTCGCTCATCGCGTGCAGCTGCCGCCGACTGGTGCCGGTGGCGATCACGAAGTAATCAAAGATCGCTGTGTGACCGCTCATATCCAGCACCGTGACTTCGGTACCGCCGTTTTCAGCGGCCGTTTTCGCTGCCGCCAAAGCTAAATCGAGACTACGCTGTGGGTTGACACGATCCACCGCGCCGCTGGAAGGCGCTGATTCAGCCTCGATGGCCGAGTCTAAATCTTTGACTTCGGTTTGATCAGCCGATTTTTCGGGTTGGGCTTCTTCGGTCACTAAAACTTCCTTCACGTCCTAAATGTTTCTTAAAATGGCAAGGCAGGGTTGAGTACCCAGTACCCAGTACCCAGTACTTAGTACTTAGTACTTAGTACTTAGTACTTAGTACTCGGTACTCGGTACTCAGCCCCCCCACCTTTACTCGCCGACCTTCACCGCGTAGACACGCGTTCGATCGGTCAAGTACATATTACCGTTGGCAAAGGTCGGCGTACTGTAGATCGACGAATAGTTCACCGTCGATTTCTCAGCCAACACCTCCGCCTTTTCCTTGTCCGCTTTGAAAACCGTTAATGTACCGTCCTCATTGCCCAAGAACACCTTGCCATCTACCAGCAACGGCGATCCCCAGACGCCCGACAGCATATCATGCTCCCAATGCCTTTGCCCTGATTCTAAGCTAACGCAGTGTAAAAAACCACTCAGGTCAGCCGCGTAGACGACGCCATCGGCAACCGCAACGGTCGACATCGTGCGTCGGAACAGGGGTTCATCGGCGCCTTCTTCGACACCTCCATAGTGCCAAATGACACCCGAATTGGGATTAGGTTCGCCCGCCGTTTCGCGATCGCCCAACTGAGGACTGATGTCGCCCTCTTTGGTCGCATCGATGCGATACAGATGCCCAACGCCTTCCCCGTGTTCGGGATCCTGCCCCACCGCCAGCAACACGCTGTTGTCGATGAACACGGGCGTGGACACAATCGCGTTACGCGTCCCCGCGCCGCCGAGCTCCCAGATCGAGTCCTTCGGGTTGAGGTCGAACTTCCAGACTTCATCGCCCGTTTTTGCATCATGAGCGTACAACCAACCATCGCCACCGGGGAAGAACACCAACGCCCGATCATTGACCACGCCGATCGCGGGCGATCCCCACTGTCCGTGCAGAATTCCATCAAACGGTTGGTTCGCCTCCCATTCCACTTTACCCGTTTCAATATTGACGGCCAAAAAACACGGCGCCCGCGGCGACGGGACCTGCAGATGAGCCTCGTCGACGCCGTTGGAGGTCAAAATGTAAACCATGTTCTCATGAATCACTGGCGAACTGGTCGCCAAATTATGAGGGAAAACGCCCAGTTCCTCGATCATGTCCAGCGACCAAATGATATCCGCATCTTTAGGCTCAGCGTCGACCTCGTCTTGGACATCGCCATCGTTTTTGCCATCGGTGAACCCTTTGGCGTCCAAGCACATCAATTCGCAGCGATTGGTCACCACGTAAACGCGATCCTTAAGCACGACCGGCGTTGAACAGATGCCCTGCAACGGCCAATCGTTGACTCGCCCGGCCGGCAATTTTTCTCGGCTGAGCTGCCACAACATTTCGCCGGATTTTTCGTCGAAGCACAGCAGCACGCCAAGGTCGACATCCGCGGGATACTTGTCGCGATAGCCGGCTCCGTTATTGGTCCCAACATAAACGCGTCCGTCGGCGACCGTCGGATTGCCGTAGGTTTGCGAACCAAGATTCGCCGACCACAGCACGTTCGTTCCTTCCTCTAAATCGAAGTCCAACGAAACCGATGCGGCATCGCAGACCATGTTTCTACCGGGCGTTCCACCCCACATCGGCCAATCGGCAAACGTGTTGGCGGAAAAAATTGCGCCGACAGTGGCGGTAATAAAGAGGATGTTTAACCCGAGCTTACTTGAAAAAATCGAGCTCATAGTGGTTCCTTGATGAATCGAGAGTAATTGTGTTGCGTTTTAAAAAATGGTCGCCCGTCATTCCGCCGAAGGCAGCGTTGATTTAATTCTCTTTGTCCGGCGTACGGAAAACTTTGACGTTGTCGAAATAACAATCCGCTTGAGCGTAAATATAAACGCCCGGCGATCCGGTCATGTTCGAATGCGGGTCGGTCTGCTCCAGCGTCCACTGCTCCGGTTCCGCTTCACCGGTCTTCCAGACCTTGCCCAGCACAACCGCTTTGTCTTTGTCGGCGTTGACCTTCATTTTCAACGTGTACCAAACGTCAGGATCGACGCGATATTTTTCTGACTTGGCCATGCGAAGATGCGGAGGCCAGCTTTGAACTTTCAATCGGCCGCGGTTTCCATCCAGAATCAAATTATACCGATTCACCGACAGCCCCAACGAACCCAGCTGCCGACGCTGTTCTTCGAACCGGACGTCGATCGTCATTTCGTAATCCGTCATGTCATCGGGCCCGATCGAAATCTGGTGGCTCGGTCGTCCTTTGGCTTCGGGTCCGCCGGTGACCTTCATCACCGTATTGCCTTCGAGATCAAACGGCTGGACTTTAATAAAAGCCCGATTCCACGAAATCGGCACTCGCTTGCCTTGGTAGCCTTCAAAATCCCAAGCCCACACGTCCGCATCACGAAAGGTCCTCACTCGCGCGGTCGCTTCCAACCCGCCAACGGTCGTCGAAATTGTCCCCGCGTACTCTTTATCGTTGCCAACGGGCGCTGTTATTTGGTTACCGTCAATTTTAAAATCACCCATCGTATCGTCTGCCTTCAGATCCTCCGCGTCCATCGTCTTCAGCAGGCGTCCGTTGGCGTCGAACTGAACGACTTTGTAATCCTGCGACGCCCCAGGTTCGAGATTAACCTCGTACGGACGCAGTTGAATCAACGCCGGCGTGCCATCGGGTGCGGTTTCCTCGGGCAAAGGTTGGGGTTGGCCAAGTTCTACCGTTTTTGATTTATCCTCGATGCAGACCGTGCGATCGCGCGTCGTAATAAACAACCGTCCGTTGGCGATCGCCGGGGAGGCGTAAATCTCATCCAGTCCCGTTGCCGTGCGTGCGTTAATGCGGACGTGATTGACGACCTCGCATTTTTCGCGACTGGGTTTAAGAATCCAGACGTTACCGTTAACTTCGGTGGCGTAAATCTTTCCATCGGCCCAAATCGGCGACCCCTTGCCGACAGTGCCAAGGTCCTGCGTCCAGAGTTGATCGCCCGTTTTAGTGTCAAATGCAATCATATTTCCGATGTCCGCCACCACGTAGAGAATACCGTCTTTGACCAACAACGCCGTGTAGCCGGCCTTGATTCCATCGACGCGCCAAACGCTGTGGGACTCGGTCACGTCGCCGGTGCCGGTGGCATCGATGCACTGGACGCGACCAAAATCGGTATTATCAATATTGTCTTCACCATGCGAAATGTAGACCATGTTCCCGTCAATGACGGGAGTCGTGTTGAGCCCACGTTTTGACATTCGGAAGGACCAAATGGGCTTGCCCGTTCGCGCGTTCATCGCATAAACGCCGCCGTCGGCATTGCCGCCGACCAAGATCCGCTGACCATTGATGACGCCGACAGTCAACGCCGAATAATTGGTGTCCTGTGGTTTTCCCCCAGGAGCGGAAATCCAAAGTAGCTCGCCCGTCTTTTTATCGAACGCGTAGTAGTAATGTTTGGGAGCCGGCCCCTTCATATCACCCCAGTTGGTCGCCAGATAACTGACGATGACTCGATCTTCGTCGATAAAAGGAGTCTGCGTTCGACCGCCATAACCGGAGATCTTTCCGTATTGTTCGGCGAGTGACTTTTCCCAGACGATGGTTCCATCGGGAGCGTAACAACGAAAAATTCCGCTGACTGAATGCGAAAACACGTTCCCTGTTTCTGGGTCTCCGGTCATCGCCGCCCAACCAACGCGCGGGGCAGGGATATCGGTTTGGAAAACGTTAAACTTGTCCTGCCATTTCACTTCCCCCGATTGGGCGTCAAAGCACACGACCTGTTCTTGGATGTGAATGCGTTCGTCTGGCTTGGCAGGATTGTCGGCCGTGCGACAGTTAATATAGACCTGTCCGTTGAGAATGATCGGCGTCGATCGGCCGCCGATGTCGGACTTCCAGAGAACGTTTTTGCCATCCTCTAAAGACCAATCCTCCACCAAATTCGTCTCACGCGAGATACCGTTTTCTTCGGGGCCTCGCCAACTGGCCCAGTTCTGAGCATTCGCCGAACCGAGCAACGCGGTCGCCGCCACGACGGCGGTCACGGCGACAATGAATGGGATGCGATTGAATTGTTTTATGTTTTTGTTCATGGTCATTAATAAACTAGAGCAAGCGGCAAATGTGTCTCGACAAGTTTCATTGTATCGGATTTCGTTTATCATTGTAGCTGGCTTAGCAAGAGGTGTTCTGAGCCCTGCCGAATTTACATCGGCTCTGCTTTGGATTTGTTTTGGCTTTGTTTCGGCGAAAGCATATTCCTTCGCACCGCCAAAGCCGCCTGTTATTTTACTCAACAGCTACTTCCCATGAACCATACAGAATTTCCGTCCACCCGTATGCGGCGTGTCCGTCAATTTGACTTCACTCGGAGGATGGTGGCTGAACATCGGCTGTCGGTCGACGATTTGATCTGGCCTGTCTTTGTGCAAGAAGGGTCGGGAAAGAAAACGCCCATTGCGTCAATGCCGGGACAGTTCCGCTACTCGATCGACGAACTCACCATCGCCGTGACCGAAGCGCGTGATTTGGGCATTCCCGCGGTCGCCATCTTTCCCGAAACCGATCCCGAGAAAAAGACCGACGATGCCGCCGAAGCGACCAACCCCGACAACTTGGTTTGCCGCACGGTGCAGCATCTAAAAAAACACGTTGAGGGGATCGGCATCATCTGCGACGTGGCCCTGGACCCCTACACCTCCCACGGCCAAGACGGCCTAGTCGTCGACGGCGACGTCGCCAACGACATCAGTGTTGAGATGCTCTGCAAACAAGCCGTCGTGCAAGCACAGGCCGGCTGCGACATCATCGCGCCGTCGGATATGATGGACGGCCGCATCGGAGCCATCCGCGCGGCGTTGGATGATGCTGGTTTTGAGCACGTGTTGATCATGGCGTATGCGGCCAAGTACGCGTCCGCGTTTTACGGACCGTTTCGAGACGCGATCGGATCCAAAGGCAACCTGTCTGCGGGCAATGTGACCGGCGGCGGAAAGAAAACATACCAGATGAACCCCGCCAACTCCGACGAAGCGATGCGCGAAGTGGCACTAGACATCGCCGAAGGTGCGGATTTCGTAATGGTCAAACCCGGCATGCCGTACCTAGATATTGTCCGCCGCGTCAAAGACGAATTTTCAGTGCCGACGTTTGCATATCAGGTCAGCGGCGAATACGCGATGCTGATGGCGGCGGTCGAACAAGGCTGGTTGGAACGGGACGCGGTGATGATGGAGAGCCTGATGGCGTTCAAACGCGCCGGTGCCGATGGCGTCCTGACTTATTTCGCGGTCGAAGCCGCTCAGTTGCTCGGTGGAAATACGATCCAATGAAATTGGCCACCGCAACCGCCGCGCTGATTTTATCAGCCATCCTCCTCCTCCAGACCGCGCTGGGGTTTCAATCGGACGACCTCGCCGCCGCGCTATTGAAACCGGCGGTTGAAATCCAATTGACCGACGGAAGCGTTGCCGCTGGCGTCGTTTCGCAGATCGACGACGACGGAATCCAACTTCAAACCGGGACAGCGCCAACATCTTTGACGTTCCCACAAATCGCCAGCGTCACATTCGCTCATTCTCTGGGCGCACAAGCCCCCGACTCCCCAGCCCCAACGAAAACGGTGACGTTTGTGGACGGATCAAAAGTCAACATCGCCGCTCTGCAAATCGTTGGCGACACCGCGACGGTCTTAACGATGGCTCAGACCGCCATCGAAACGGACGTGTCGGACCTCAAGACGATCAATCTTCTAGGTCCCAATGCGACCAATGCTCAACGGGCTCAATGGGACCAGTTGCTGGACCAACCGATGCCTGCCTCCGACGCGATCGTGGTCAGCAAAAACGGATCGCTGCAACTGATCGAAGGCGTCGTCGGCGACATCGACGACAGCCGACTCACGTTCTCGATGCAAACGCGGACTGCGGACGTTGCGTTGGAGAAAATCAAAGGCGTGTTATTTTACCGCGCTAAACGAGAACTCACCGACCCGCTTTGCCAACTGACACTGACCGACGGCAGTTCCTTCGCGATTGGAAAAATTGCCATCGACAACGGAGATTTTGAGTTCACCTCCGTCGCGGGAACGCAATTCGGCGCCGCGGTGAACCAAATGCAGCGACTGGATTTTTCGGCAGGCCGGTTTGTCTATCTTAGTGACTTGGTCCCCTCGACCAACACATGGACGCCGTTGCTGGCCAGTCCTGAGATCTTGGAGTCGCTCAAGGCGCTGAGGATCGCAAAATTTAATCGCGATTTTCGCGGCCAACCGCTGACGCTAACTTCCGTGCCTCCCTCGGGGCTGACTTATCTGGCTCAGAAAACGGCTTACGAGAAAGGCATTGCCATCGCCGGCGGTGGACGCGTCGTCTTCGCGGTCAACGGGCAGTTCAATCGGCTGACGGGGTGGGTGGGCTTTGATCCGGCCGCTTACGTCGGTGGCGAAGTGCAATTGGTCATCAAAACGGACGGGCAAATCGCGATCGACGAGGTCCTGCGGGTGAGCGCGGTGCTGCAACCGATCGCGCTGGATCTTGACATCACTGAAGTAAATCGCATTTCGATCGCCGTCGAATACGCCGACGGAAAACCGGCCGGTGACGTATTGCATTTGGTTGATTTCAAAGTGCTTCGTTAGTGTAACGACATTCGTTTTCTCCAATCGCAAACGTTAAACAAAATCGGGGCTAACGCAGGAGAAAGGCAAAGTCAAAATCATCGCGCGACCTGCACTTCGGGAGGTCGAGGCTCCGACCGAGACCTATTTATGCATAGGTTTCAGGCGGAGCTTCAACCTCCCGGTTCACGCAAAGATCGAATTTACAATTCTCTTGGAAACTAAAGCATTTTGCCTGCTGCAACCATGAAACAAATCACCATCGTGTTATTTGCGGTCCTCCTTTTCACAGCGGGCCCTTCATTTACGAAATGCGCGGCGGCTCAATCTCAACCCAACATCGTCTTCATCATGGCGGATGACCTTGGGCCGGGATGGGTAGACTACGACGGCAGCAACGCGGAAATCGGCGGCGCACGCGAAACCAAATAGGCTGACGCGGGACCTTCCCTTGTCATCACCACCTAACACCAGCTACCACCAACTTTTTCTCGCACCTAAACATTTTCAGAAAACTGACTGTTCTGAATAATATTCCGTTGAGCTGCGCTGATTTCGTCTCCGACCCGTTGCTCGGGGCCGCTGTACAACAAATTGTTGACGTCGTTGATGTGCGACAAGCCAAAGTTATGCCCTAGTTCGTGGGCCACGACACTGGCAACCACCTCTCGACCATTCTCAAACGTCGGAAGATTGTCACCGACGTGGACCGTCGTACCATTAGCACCCACAAACGCTAATCCGTTGACAACGTTTTCGGATTGGTTTGAAAACCCGGCTGCGACTTCGACAAAGTAAGCGTCAATGATCAGGGGATTGCTATTGCCGACGCCCGCGTCGTCTCCATCCTCAAGAATAATGTTCAGGTCGCTGGTTGGACGAGTAGAACTTGTGCCGACGTTGGCGAAAGAATTATTCCACGTCCGCGGGGCGACCCATTCGATATCGACATTCGCCTGCAGATAAATTTCGTCGATCAAACGCTTGATCGTCGCTTCTTCTTCAGCCGTTCCCAGAAACTCAGCCGTATTGGAACCGTTGTTATTGGAAACGATAATCGGCTGAACCAAGATCCGCTTGTTCACGTCCGCCGCCGCATCACGCGCTTGATCGGCGAAGCGGATGGAGTCCGCGCCGGTGATGCTGTCCAACCCTTCGTTGCCGGCAGTGTCACGCACGTACAATAACTCGCCGGCTTGGGTCACCAGAAAATCTGAGTAATTCCCTAAAAACGCCGCCGTGTCACCGTTGCCAGAACTCAAGTTAATAAAATCATCGCCCGCGCCGCCGCGGACGAAGTCGTTGGAGTCGCCTTGGATTTCATCGACACCATCATCACCCAGGACGGTATCGAAACCGACGCCGCCGTCAAGAAAATCATCGCCGACATCGCCAGCGACACGGTCGTTTCCAGAGTCGCCGTAAAGATTGTCGTTGCCTTCATTGCCACGAATCTGATCGCTCTGGGCGCCGCCGCGGATGGTGTCATTGCCAAAGCCACCCAACAAAAAATCTTCCCCTTCGTTTCCAAAGAGGAAATCGTTTCCCGAACCCCCGAAGATCACATCACGACCTTCGTTTCCGTTGACGACGTCATTACCGCCTTCGCCATCAAAGCGGTCATTGCCCAGCCCGCCGTGAAGGGTGTCGTTATCGGTTCCACCGCGTATAACATCATTGCCCACATCGCCCCAAACCTCATCAAAACCGGCTTGGCCGTAGAGGAAATCGTTGCCGGCATTACCATGAATCGAATCGTCGCCAGAATTCCCAAACACGGTGTCGTTTCCTGAACCCGCGTTGACCGTATCGTCTCCATTACCTCCCACCACAAAATCAGCACCGTCACCGGCGTTGACAATGTCGTTGCCATCAAATCCGAAGATTCGATCGGCGCCCGAACCTCCCAGGATAAGGTCGTTTCCGCTGAAACCGTTGAGCAGATTTGCGCCGCCGGAACTGGCGATAACATCATCGCCATCGTTACCAAAGAGCCGGTCGTTACCGCCTCCGCTGGTGATCCGGTCGTTGCCGCCGTTGCCCGAGGCGATGGTGTTGAGGTCGGTTTCGTTGGTGAAGACATCGTCGCCGGCCCGGCCGACAAACCGCAACGAAGAAACGCTGGCAAAATCGAAAGTAAAACCGCTTTGATTGGCGACGTTCACTTGGAGATCGCTTCCAGATTGCCGAACCATAACCGTGTTGTCCAACCCATCACCGCCGATGACAAGTTCGCTACCGACAAGATTCGCCGTGACCGCTAACATCCGCCGCTGCTCAAGTCCGTGGTAGCTAACCGATTTTTGTTGACAAGATCTTTTTGATGAACGACGCTTCATTCGGGTTGCCCGTAAGTTAGACTGAGGAGATGTTGCTGCGGAGATTAGTCAGACGAATTCAAAAACATTGACGACGCCAAGTCCGCATTTCTTTCTTAGTGCCCCCTGAGAGTCGTGGCCGACAGAGGGTGCACCACCTGAGTCTGAAAGTTACCTTATAAAACGGATCTCAGCCTGTCCTTGGTAAAGCGAATCCTTCATTTTTCTTTGCCATGGGCAATTTGAATCACGAAAGCAACGTCTGGGAAAGCTATGATGCACCGCGGCAACACTGGTGCGACCCACGCAACGCGTACCACCAGCATTTTGATGACATTTTCTTACGGCAATAAAAGTACTCTGTGATTGAAAAAAACATTCTCCCACCGGACGTTCTGCTTGAGGACGGCGCCGTTTTTGTGATGAACAAGCCGGGCGGATTGCTAACGCAAGGCCCGCCGGGCATCGACAGCCTAGAGTTACGCACCAAGCACTTCTTAAAGGTGCGAGACGAAAAACCCGGCAAAGTTTACCTAGGCGTACCCCATCGTTTGGACCGTCCGGTTTCGGGCGCGATTACCGTCGTCAAAAACGTGCGGGCCGCCCAACGCCTCTCGCAACAAATTCGCGAACATCGTGTCACCAAAACCTATTGGGCAGTTGTCGCCGGATCGTCGCCGGATGACTCTGGAAGATGGACCGATTTCATGCGAAAGATTCCCGACGAAGCGCGATCCGAAATCGTCCAGCCAGACCATCCCGACGCGAAAGAAGCGGTCTTGGATTTTCGCGTCATCGCATCCGACGATGACCGGTCACTGATAGAGATCCAGCTGGTCACCGGGCGGACCCATCAAATTCGCCTCCAGTGCAGCCACCGCGGTCTGCCGATCCTTGGCGATGCGATGTACGGATCAGAATCCGCCTTCGGTCCTCAAACAACCGATCTGCGAAAACGCTGGATCGCCCTGCATGCTCGCCGACTGGCTTTCGAACATCCCATCAACGGCCACCCGCCGGTCGACCAGACGGCGCCGCTGCCGGAGTGTTGGCAATCAGTGGCACACTTAACCGAACAAGCGTAAGCCGAACAAGCGTAAGCCGAACAAACGTAAGCCAAACAAAATCAGCCCTCAACCGGCCGCGAGCCGTCGCCACCAATGCGACGATCGTGCGTCACTGCTGAGATTTTGGCGGAACGAAATCCGCCAACGCCACAACGGCAAAAGTGGCGGCGAACGTAGCGGCAGATTCTCTTAGCCAACCGAAAACCGGTTACCATTTCTCCATCCACACCAAATTCTCCCACCACCGTGTGTCGTTGGCTTGAGGTGCTCCTTGGGTGCTGCGACCGCTGCGAATGATCTTTGTGATTTTGGCGACCAGTTGCTGGGTGACTTCGGGGTGTTTGCCGATGACGTTTTGTTCTTCCCGAGGGTCAGACTCAAGGTCGAAGAGCGCTCGTTTTTGACGGGTGCCCTCCATGACCAGTTTCCACTTCCCCGCGCGGATGGCAAAGTCACCGCCGGAACTGTGGTGAATCATTGGCGCTCTCGGGAACTCAGATTGCTGCTTTGTCAAAACCGAAAAGAAACTGCAACTGTCTTCGCCGGCGGTCTCCGGCAGAGGTTCTTTGAGCATCTCCGCAAACGTGGCCAGAAAATCCGTTTGGCAAACAGGCTGGTCCCAGCGACTGCCGCCTTTGATTCGTCGGGGCCAACGCACCAGCAACGGCACGCGATGCCCGCCTTCGTAGATCGAACGTTTTCCTTCTCTGTAAATCCCGCTGCTACGATGGCCGTATAACTCAATCCGTTTCTTCCATGTTGTCTCTGGACCGTTGTCACTGGTGAATACGACGATCGTGTTTTCGGAGAGCCCTTGGGCGTCCAGCATTTCGAGGATGCGACCGATGTGCCAATCGGTCTCCATCACAAAATCACCATACGCCCCCGCGTCACTTTTACCGCGGAACTGATCGATGGGAATGACGGGCTTATGCGGCGACGTGTACGGCAGATACAAAAAGAACGGCGTGCCATCGCGCGTTTGGTCCGCCCTGCCCTTGATCCACTCGATGGCTTTGTCGGTGAAACGCGTGAGGCACTGCGCATCGACAAAGTCCGGCGCAATTTCAAGTTGGCCTTTTACCACGCCCAGTTCGTTCGTCGTTCCCGGTTGGGTCAGTTCGGTTTCGTAGGGGGGCTTGATGCGGAAATCTGAGATCGCAATTTTGTTCTTTTTTTTGCGAGTGTACTGAGTCGGCGAGATTTTGGCGTAGCGGCCCTCGAACCAGGCCAAGACGCCATAGTTCAACGACGCTGGAATCCCCCAAAAATAGTCAAACCCTTTATCCAGCGGCATGTCGGTGACCGGTCGAGTCCAGTCTCGGTTGCTGCGGTCACCCGGGAAGTCCATTCCCAAATGCCATTTGCCTACCATCGCCGTCTGGTACCCGTTTGATTTCAGCAGTGATGCGATCGTCATCCGACCATCAACGATCAAACATTTTTTCTCAGCCCCGTAGACGCTGCGCTTGAGTCCCGTTCGCCAAGCATACCGCCCGGTCAACAGGCCGTAACGTGAAGGCGTGCAGATGGTGTCGCTGCTATGGGCGTCGGTGAACGTCATACCCTCGGCCGCCAAACGATCCAGGTTCGGTGTCTGAAATTTTGATTCCGGATTCAAACAGCTCACATCACCGTAGCCCTGATCATCAGTGTAGATGATGATCACGTTAGGCGCGTCGGCGGCGTGGGCGTTTTCAGATGCACCTACCAACAAGGCGACGACTGCAAAAATTGCCAGTGTTCTGTAACCACCACGTTTCCGCACGAACAATCGGATACTATTCACCGGCTTCCCCTGAGTTGACTGGGTCTTGAGTTTCTGGCGTTGTCTGGGTTTCAATTTGCTCAATCAGTGCAGCCATCATGAACTGTGCGGAGGCCCTATTAATCTCCTCCATCGAAGGCGAAATTTTCTTTCCTTGGAAACTGTGACCGGCGTTCTTGACCGTCAACAATTTCACGTCCGCTCCTCTTTCCTTCGCAACGTCCAGCATGTGCAGCGAGTTCTTGATCGACAACACCGCGTCTTTCTCCCCGTGAAGCAGCAATATCGGCGGACTTGTTTTCGTTAGATGCTCGACCGGACTAAGCAATCGGGCCAGCTTCGGTTTTTCCGAGAATAGCCCATCAAGAACATGACGCAGGACGGCCGGGTCTTCGAACTTGGACCCCGTAAGCACGTCCGGATTTATCAGCGTGGTCAGCGGATAATAGGAGGCCACACATTTGAAGTTGAGCCGTATTGGGGCCAAGATTGGATCGCCGAGGAAATCGTCGTCTTTTCCCAAAGCCGTCATCAGGCTGAGGTGTCCGCCGGCCGACCCTCCCCACACTCCGTAGCGCTCGGTATCTAAGTTATAACGCGCCGCATTTTTAAGAAGAAATCGCGCCGCGTCTTTGCAGTCCACCACCGAATCAAACGCGGTGACATGGTTGCGCGTCAAACGATATTGGATCGTAAAGCAAGCGACGCCATTGCCCGTCAACTGTTTCAATGTTCCCGAAAACGCCGATCGCAGCACATTGTATTTGTTGCCGCCGCGCCAACCGCCACCATGAACAAACAGCATCCACGGCGTCTTGCCTCCGTCCGGCACATTCTGTGGCTTGAAGTAGACAAGGTCCAGCTTCTTCTTTCCGATCGCCTTGTAGACGATATCCTTTTCGTGTTCAAAGGTTTCCAAAACCAGCCGCTCTTTATCGGTCTGTGCAGCAGCCTCCGCGCCGCTGCCGCAAAGCAAAAGGACCAACGCGCAAATGTAAATCGTTGGAATGTTTCCCATCGTTGGTTTCACCATCACCGACTTTTCGTAATTCGAATTTCAACAGCCACCTTCAAACTTATTGTAGCCTTTCCCTTGGCATGAGTGCGCACTTTCGCTCAGGGGCTGTTATTTTATTGGCTCAATAGATGGCGAGAGAATTTGGCCTCGGTTGCAACGCGTTGTGGCGAGTTGTGGCGATTGAGAAACCGAGGAAAACGCGCTTGGGCAAATGCCATGGGACTTCGGCGCTTGCGTAAAAATCTCGGACTCACAGGAAAAGGTGGCCATCGAGCACCAGCATCTGTTCCTGTTTCTGCGCGAAATCTTTTTCCTTCGGTGTAGACCTTGCCGCATCTTCTTCTGGTTATAGTAAATCGCAATACCGTTCAACGAAGGCCATTTTCGTTTAACGACAAGCCGGCAGGCGACCGCGTTTGGCCCCGCCT